>JABMOY010000202.1 GCA_013203955.1 Rhodospirillales bacterium
CCTGATCCGCGGAGAGCATTATGGCCAGCGGCCAAAGATCAGCGCCGCACAAACAGGCCGGACACATGGCAGCACCGACCAGCTCTGCATAACCGTCAAAAAAACCCTTGCCAACAGGGAGCCGTCCACACATGGCTATTAGCGGACGTTCCGGGGCATGAGTTTTAGTGTCCGCTTTGCCCCCAAAAGCGGACATCTCGTTTTCGGGGGACGAATAATTAGCCGCTTCGCCGCTCGGCGCCGACTTCATCCATAAGCTGTTGCAAGCCTTCATAAGGCTGCGCGCCGACCAGGCCCTGGCCTTTGCAAACAAAGGTCGGCACGCCCGTGACCCCATAGCTGTGCGATTTAGCCCAGTCGGCGTCAACGGCGTCTTTGAAGCGGCGCTCGGCCAGCACGGCGCGGGCTTCTTGTTCGTCAAGCCCGACCGATCTGACAACGTCGATGATGACTTCAACGTCGCCGACGTTACGGCGGTCGACAAAATAGGCTTCGAAAAATTTGTCATGAATGGCGTTGCCGCCGGTCTGCGTTTCGGCCCAGGTGCCGATTTCCTGGGCCAAGCGGCTGTTATAGGTATGGCTGCGCTCGCTATAGGGCAGGCCCTCGGCCTCCATAAGGCCTTTCATGCGCCTGTTCTTGGCTTCGATTTCTTCCGCCCCGCAATTAAATAATTCCTGCAGTGGGCGCCCTTCGGCCGGTGTTTCCGGGTGCAGCGGGAAATGCACCAATTGAACAGTGATGTCGTAATCGGATTTGAGTTTTTTCACCCGGTTGTCGCCCAAATAACACCACGGGCAGACATAATCGGTGAAGACTTCCAGGGTTATGGGCTCAGTCATCCGGATCAATCGCCTTGATCAACGCCGCGTGGTCGAGCTCACCATGGCCGGCCTCGATAACTTGATCATACAGCGCCATGTTGAGCGCCGTCGCCGGCATTTCGAAGCCCAATTCGGTGGCCAGTTCCAGGGCTTGCGCCAAGTCCTTGCGCTGGGTCGTGCACTTGCCGCCGGGGGTGAAGGTGTCGTCGATCATGCGTTTGCCGTGGACTTCCAGAATCCTTGAATCGGCGAAGCCGCCTTTCAGCGCGTCCCGGACTTTGGCCGGGTCGGCGCCGGCCTTTTTGGCCAGCGTCAGGGCCTCGGCGACGGCGCCGATGTTGAGCCCGACGATGACCTGATTGGCGGCCTTGGCGACCTGGCCGGTGCCGCTGGGCCCGACATGGGTAGTCGTTTTTCCCAACACGTCGAAAATGAGCGCTGCCTCTTGCATGGCCTTATCGGACCCGCCGGCCATGACCGTCAATGAGCCGCCCTCGGCGCCGATGGTGCCGCCCGACACCGGCGCGTCAATATAATCGCCGCCGGCGGCTTCGACCTCCATGGCGAAAACGCGCGTCGCCATGACCTTGGTGGTGCCCATGTCGATGATCAGGCCGCCGGGCCTGAGCCCGCTGATGATGCCGTCAGGCCCCCTGAGCACGCTTTCGACGGCCGGTGTGTCCGACAGCATCATGATGACGATACTTGCCTCGCTTGCGACATCGGCGGGCGTTTTCGCCGGGGTCATGCCTTCGGCGGCAAGTTCTTCGATCACCGCTTGCGAGCGGTTGTGGATGATCATCTCGGCGCCGGCGGCTTTTAGGTTTCTGGCCATCGGCTTGCCCATCAGGCCGAGGCCGATAAAGCCGATCGTTTGTCCGCTGAGTTTTGTCATGGCTTATTATCCTTCAATCAGGCTCGGCAAGAAAGGCACGGGTGGTGGCGATGGCCTCTTTCAAGCCGACCCGCTGGACCTCGACGCCATCCGGGAAGGCGCCCTTGAGCCGGGACGGCAAGGCCCGGTCCAGCATTACGAAAACGCCGTGATCGCTGGCGCGGCGGATCAAGCGCCCGAAAGCCTGTTTTAGGCGAAGGCGCGCCAGCATCTCGTCATAAACCCGGCCGCCGAAATGTCCCTTGCGTTCGCGGTGCAGGATATCGGGCCGGGGCCACGGTACCCGGTCGAAGACGATCAGGCGAAGCGAGCGCCCCGGCACATCGACGCCGTCGCGGACCGCATCGGTGCCCAACAGGCATGAATTTTCCTCGGCCCGGAAGATATCGACCAGGGTGCCGGTGTCCAGCACATCGACATGCTGGGCCAACAGGGGCAGTCCGGCTTCTTCCAAGGGTCCGGCGATGCGTTGATGGACGGCGCGCAGGCGCGAGATTGCCGTGAACAGCCCGAGCCCGCCACCGCCGGCGGCCAGGAACAATTCCCGGTAGGCGGCGGCCACTTGGTCGGGGTCGGTGCGGTTGACGTCGCCTATGACCAGCACGCGGGTGTGTTCGGCGTAATCAAACGGCGACGCTTCGGAAGCCAAATTGGGCGGCGCCCCCATATGCATGGCGCCGGTGCGCCGCTCGGCGGCGACCCAGTCGGTTTCTTGATCGCCGGTCGAATCGCGGAGCGTTGCCGACGTTACAAGGACTCCATGCGCCGGCGCGACCACGGTTTCCGCGAACGGTTTGGTCGGGTCGACCCAGTGGCGGTGCAGCCCGACATCGATATCGCGCCCGGCGATCCTCTCGACCCCGAACCAATCGACGAATTCTTCCGGGGTTTCGCCTGATAACGAGCCCAGCATCTGCCGCCAGGCGATGATCTGGCGGCGGCCCCGGTTATCCAAACTACGACAGGCGGCGTCGATGCGATTGCGCGTCGCGGTATCCAAGTCGTCGGCCTCGGCGTCTAATAATGAGGCCAGGGCGCCGATCAGGGTACCGAGCGGTCTCGCCAATCGGTCGAGCGCCTTGTCCAGCGCCTGGGCCGCTTCCGCCATGCCGTCAATAAGCGGTGTGGGTTCCGTTTCCAGGCTGTAGGGCGAGTTGCCGTCGGGGTCCCGGGCATAGGTCTGTTGGCGGACCAGGGCGAAGAAGGCTTCGGCGACGCCGACCGTCTCGCCATTCAAACGCCGGCTCCAGCCCCCGGCGGGAAGGGCATGTGCCGCTTTCAGGGTTTCGGCCAGCGCGTCGCGGGCTTTGTCGTCGCCATCGACCAAATCGTCGATGCGGGCTTTCAGGCCCCGCGACCGCGACCGGCTGCCTTCTTCGGCACCGACCAGCCAACGGCGAAGCTCCGCCGTCTCGCGGGCCGACAGATGGGCGGAAAAGGCGCCGTCGGCGGCGTCGAACAGGTGGTGGCCTTCGTCGAACACGTAGCGTGTCGGGATACTGCCTTCGCTGCCGTTACCATTTCCCATCGCCGCCTGGATCATCACCAGGGCGTGGTTGGCAACGACGATGTCGGCGGCTCGCGCCTTGCGGGCGTTAAGTTCGATGAAACAGCGCCCGTAATGACGGCACCCCGAATAGATGCATTCGCCCCGCGTGTCCGTCAAATCGAGAGTCAATGTGGCACCTAACAGATCGGCGAGCCAGGCCGGGAAGTCGCCGCCGACCATGTCGCCGTCCCGCGTCGCCAACGCCCAGCGGGCCATCAGGCCTAAGGATGTTGCCGCATTGCCGCCGCGACTTCCAACCGCCCGCCCGAGCGCTTCTTCAAAATTCAGCAGGCAGAAATAGTTCTCGCGGCCCTTGCGGATGACGACGCGCTCGGCCTTTTCCGAGGGATCAGGGAACAGCCGGTCAAGCTCGCCGTCGAGTTGACGTTGCAGGTTGCGGGTGAAGGTGCTGATCCACACTGTTCCTTCGTTCTTTTCCGCCCAGACGCTGGCCGGCGCGACATAGCCCAAGGTCTTGCCGACGCCGGTGCCGGCTTCGGCGAGGACGAACCAAGGATCACCGGCCTCGTCGCGGGGCTGAAAGGCGGCGCTTGCGGAAACCGCGTATTGGGCCTGCTCGGGTCTCTCTTCGGCCGCCGGTCCCAACAGTTCGGCCAGGCGATCAAGCGTTTCCTTCTCGGCGACGGGATTGTTGCGGGGCGGCGGTTCGGGCGGGCGCTCTTCCCATTCCGGCAATCGGTTCCAAATTTGGAGGCCCCCCAGAGATTTAGAAGAGGTTTTTTTGGAAGTCTCTTCAGGCGCCCCGAGCGCCGCCAATACCGACGGCCCCCACAGCCAGCCGCCGCCCTGCATGGCTTGGGCGATGGCCGGCGCCGATTGGTCGCCAGCGTCGGCGAGTTCCGTCAACAGCGCGCTGGCGGCGGCGAGCAGGCTTTCGGCTTCGCGTTCCAGCGTGGTCGGCAGCGCCAGCCCCAAGGCCTGGGCCAAGCCCCGGGGGGTCGGCAGGGCGAATCTGGCCGGGCGGACAAAGGCGAACAGTTCCAACACATCAAAAGCCGGAAAAGCCGGGGCGCCCAAGCGCGCCGCCGTCGCCTTGGCGTGGCAGACGATGGGCGGCATTTTCGGTGTTAGGCGCTTGGCGGCTTCAGCCGCGCTCAGGGTTTCGATCTCGCCGTCAGCGCTCAGCCACGCCGCTTGCCGGTAGCCGGTGGCGACGGCGGGGGCCTTGGGCAACAAAAGCCGGGGCGGGGGCGCGGGGCTATCCATTGCCTGAGTATAAAGGGCCGTCCATTAGGACGCGATAGCCCGAATTGGCCTTAAATCCGATGCTGTTCCTAATGCAATTTATAGGCTTTTGGGGTATACTCTTCGTGTTGGATGTAAGGAGGTTACAAAGTTGACCCCACCTGACTGGCTAAAGGACATATCGACTTAACGAGTCCTTATACTCGGTCTCATGACCGGGTGATGCTTAGAGCATCCATAAAGAAACCCCGTCCTTTGTTGGCGGGGTTTCTAGTTTTACGGCTTTTCAAGAAATTGTATGGCTGACGGTAACCGGCGGCGCGGCCAGAAGCGTCTGGTAGACGACGCAATAGCGTTCCGTCAGCCTTATCAGCGACGCCATCATTTTTTCGTCGGCATCGGTATCGAGATCGAATGTGAGGCGGATGTCGCGAAAACCGACGGGCGCGTCCTTGGCGACGCCCAGCGTGCCGCGAAAATCGAGGTCGCCTTCGGCCCGCACGTGGCCGCTTTTGATGTCGATTTTCAAAGCCGTGGCGACGGCGGTTAACGTCACCCCGGCGCACGCCACCAGGGCCTGCAATAACATATCGCCGGAGCACGCCTGGCTGCCGTCGCCGCCGGTCGCCGGATGCAGCCCGGCCTCGACGATGGCCTTGCCGGTTTCGACCGAACACGCCAAGGCCTCGGTCCCCAATTCGCCTTCGGCCTTTAAGGTAATGACGGCGGCGTCGGGGGTTTCGCGGTAATTGTCTTTTAGGGGCGCCTGCATCGCCTTCAGTTCGTCGGCATCCATTTTTTTGGTTCCTGTTGTTTGGTGGTGGTTTATTGGGTGGCGTAAATTTGCACGCGCTTGACGATGTAATCGCCGCCCCGGTTGACCAGGCCCAGCCCATCGAAAGCGTCGCGGAAGCCCTGATCGGCGGCCTTCAGGGTTTCTTGGCCGTCAACCGACACCGTCATCAGGCCGTCGGCGCGGCGCGTCCAAACGATCCGGTGGGTTTTCTTGTCTTCCAAGCCTTGGGCTCCCTGTCGGCTGTCGATGACGCGGGTGCCGGTGGCGGTTCGGCGCAACAATTCCCACAGCCCCCCTTGGCCGTAGGCGAGAAAGTATCCGGACGACCGGCCTGCGCTGTCGCCGCCTTGGGTGGCGCCGATTTCGAGACGCCCGGGCGTTTTGTCCTCGCGGATCCACGACGAAAATTCGAATTCGATGGTGAAGCCATTGGCGAGACGGAAATCCGTGCGGATGGCGGCGGGCTGTGCCGCACTGGTGGTTGTCGTTGTCCCCCCGCCCGAGTTGCGCCCTTTCGGGTCGAGGGCCTGTTGCAGGATCTGGCCGAAAATGGCGGCGGCGTCGTCGCGGCCCCCGGACCGCTTTTGCTCAGGCTGGGCTTGGTGCTTGACGGCGCTGCGCAATCCCCAACCCGCCTCGATCCAGAATTTGCCCTGGGTGACGGTCCAGGCGGGATTGCGGGTGAAGTCGCCGTCTGCGAAATCATCGGCGAAAAGCTGTTTCGTGCTGGGCCGGCCGGCCTGGCCGGGCAGCAGGGGCTGTTTGTATTTGTCGGCCAGCGCCTTGAGATCGCGCAGTAAGCGCGGATCGGCGGCGCGGGCTTTTTCGGCCTCGCCAATGATGGCGTTGAGCTTGTCGACGAAACCCTGAAGGCGGGCATCGGGTGTTGTGCCGTCGGGGTTGGCCCACGGCTGATAATGCTGCGTCGCTCCGGCGGGCCCGGGGACATAAGCGGAGGCCAGCAACAAAACGAGGGAGACCATCAGAGAACGCATGGCGTTTTTCATGGCCCGACGATAGCACAAGCTTTGGTGGGGGACTATATGGGCTCCTTAGCACTCGAAACAGCTATCCCCTGTTTTTGTCGAATTTGCTGAGAAACGGATTCTTTACAGCTTATCATAGGCATGATATATATTGTTCATGATTTGTTCTAATGGTGATTTAATGGCTCAAGAAACGGCGATCGAGTGGACCGACGCGACTTGGAATCCCGTCACGGGCTGCACCAAGATCAGCCCCGGCTGTGATAACTGCTACGCAGAGCGATTCGCTGAGCGTTTCAGGGGTGTGCCTGGGCATCCTTTCGAAGACGGTTTTGATCTGACCCTCCGGCCAGCCCGATTGGAACAGCCTCTTCAGTGGCGGCGGTCAAAGATGATTTTCGTCAACTCCATGAGCGACCTTTTCCACAAGCATGTTCCATTGGAATTTGTTGAACGGGTTTTCGACACCATGGAAAAGGCTGACCACCACAATTTTCAAGTATTAACCAAACGCAGTTCCCGCATGAGAAATTTCGTCAATGCCCGTTACAAAGACGGCACGGGACCGGACCATATCTGGCTCGGTGTATCCGTCGAAGATGGAAAAAGGCTTTCCAGGGTTCGTCATTTGCAAGACACCAACGCCGGGGTTCGGTTTCTTTCCCTCGAACCTCTGATCGGCCCCATTGGAAAAATCGACCTCGATGGTATCCACTGGGTTATCGTCGGTGGCGAAAGTGGACCACGGGCTCGCCCCATGGAACCGGAATGGGCGTGCGAGATTAGGGATCAATGTAAGGTTGCTAATGTTCCCTTCTTCTTCAAGCAGTGGGGAGGGCCACGTCCTAAATCCGGGGGGCGGTTGTTAGAAGGGGAAAAGTGGGACGGGTTTCCTGATGCTCTCGAAAAACCACAACAATATGCAACGCCAGCTATCCTTGCAGCCGAATGACGAGTTATTAAAAAATAAAGGTAACTATGGCGGCGCCAAAAACCACAGTGTGGCCGCTTGAGCTGCACACACGCGCAAAGCACGAGATTCTTAAAAGGTATCTTCAAGCGTGGATTCGCATCCTCACTCAGGGTGGGTTTCCCCAAGTTCTTTATATCGATGGATTTGCCGGACCTGGTCGATATTCAGAAGGTGAAAAAGGATCTCCGATAATCGCCTTAGAAGCAGCCCTTGGGCACGCAACTACCAAAAATTCTAAATTTCTTTTTTGCTTTATTGAAAAAGAAATTGATAGGGCGCATACGCTTCAGAAAATCATCGACGACATGGAGCGTCCGGAAAATATTAGGGTAAAAGTTGCTGCGGGTGAAACGTTTGAAGCGGCGTTTTCTGAACTTCTAAGATTCTATACCAGCAGAAAAAAAGGGTTGCCCCCAACCTTCGCATTCATCGACCCATTTGGTTGGGCTGGTACGCCATTTTATGTCGTTAAAGAAATAATGAAGAATCCAAGTTGTGAGGTTTTCGTTACTTTTATGTATGAGGAAATCAACCGCTTTATTGGACACCCAGATCAAGAAAAAAACTTTGATGTATTCTTTGGAACCAAAGAGTGGCGCGAAGGTGTCTCCATAGAGAATTCACGTAATCGCAATCGGTTTTTACATGATTTATACATGAAGCAACTCAGTCTATCCGCAAACGTTAAATTTGTTAGATCTTTCGAAATGCGGAATCAGAGAGATGTGACTGACTACTATCTCTTTTATGGGACAAACAATCTTCTTGGAATGAAAAAAATGAAGGAAGCAATGTGGAAAGTGGATGAGTCCGGTGAGTTTTCTTTTTCGGATGCAACAGACCCTAATCAACTTATCCTGTTTGCAAAGGAGCCCCGTTTTGACAAACTGCAAGAACAGATTGTTTCCCACTTCCAAGGCCTGGATACTACAGTTGGAGAAATCGAGAAATTTGTTATTTGTGAAACCGCTTTTAGAGAAATGCATTACAAAACACAGATTTTGAGAAAGATGGAGTTGTCAGAGCCGCCGCAGATTGAAGTTATTGGGCAGCCAAAAAATAGACGGAGAGGCAGTTATGGCGATCCAGCTCTTCGTATTAAATTTCTCAATTAGCCATTAATCAAAATAAAAAGCCCCCCTACCGCGCGTAACCCAGGTTCGGCGCCAGCCAGCGTTCCATGTCCGGCACCGGCATTTGGCGCCTGAGCGCGTAGTCTTCGACCTGGTCGCGGCCGATGCGGCCGATGCCGAAATAGTGGGATTTCGGGTGCGAGAAATAATATCCCGACACCGACGACGCCGGCGTCATGGCGTAGCTTTCGGTGAGTTCGATGCCGACATTGCCGGGTGCGTCCAGCATCTCGAACAGGTCGCCCTTGGCCGTGTGGTCGGGGCACGCCGGATAGCCGGGCGCCGGGCGGATGCCTTGGTAGGATTCGCGGATGAAATCATCGTTATCCAGGGTTTCGTTTTCGGCGTAGCCCCAGTATTCGCGCCTAACCCTCTCATGCATACGCTCGGCGAAGGCTTCGGCCAGACGGTCGGCCAGGGCCTTGAGGAGGATTGCGCTGTAATCGTCGTGGTCTTTCTCGAACTCGGCCAGCTTTTCCTCGATGCCGATGCCGGCGGTAACGGCGAAGCCGCCGATGTAATCGTCGATGCCGGTTTCCTTGGGCGCGACGAAATCGGCGAGGCAGCTGTTGGCGCGGCCCTTATCCTTGACCATTTGCTGGCGCAAGAAGTTGAAGGTATGGGCCGGGGTGTTGCGGTTATCGTCGGCGTAGATTTTGATGTCGTCGTGGCCGATGGTGTTGGCTGGGAAAAAGCCGATGACGGCGCGGGGTTTTAACCATTGTTCGCCGATCAGGCGTTGCAGCATCGATTGGGCGTCGGCGAAAAGCGAGGTCGCCGCTTCGCCGACGACCGCGTCTTCCAGGATCGCCGGGTATCTTCCCTGTAATTCCCAGGTGCGGAAAAACGGTGTCCAGTCGATGCGCGTGGTCAGCTCGGCGAGGTCATAGTCCTCGAATACTTTGAGGCCTAAGAACGTCGGCTTCGGCGGCTCGTAGCCCTGCCAATCGATGTTGGTGCGGGCTTCGCGGGCTTGGGCCAGCGCCGCCTGGCCGCCGGCGTCTTCGCGCCCTTTGTGGCGGCGGCGGATTTCGTCGTATTCGGTGACGATGTCGTTGACAAATTCGGTCTTGCGGGTGTCGCTGATCAGGTTCGAGACGACGCTGACCGCCCTGGATGCATCGGCGACGTGGATCACCGGGCCGTCGTAGTTGGGGTCGATCTTAACCGCCGTGTGGACCTTCGATGTGGTGGCGCCGCCGATCAGCAGCGGCAGCGAGAAATTGGCGCGCTGCATTTCCTTGGCGACCGTCGCCATTTCTTCCAGCGATGGGGTGATCAGGCCGGAAAGCCCGATAATGTCGGCGTTCTCGCGTTTGGCGGTTTCCAGGATTTCCGAATAGGGCACCATGACGCCCAAGTCGATGACTTCGTAGTTGTTGCACTGAAGCACGACGCCGACGATGTTCTTGCCGATGTCATGGACATCGCCCTTGACCGTGGCGGTGACGATCTTGGCCTTGGCGCTGGTGTCGCCGAGGCCTTCTTTTTCGTCTTCGATGAACGGCGTCAGATAAGCCACCGCCTGTTTCATAACCCGCGCCGATTTGACGACTTGCGGTAAGAACATCTGGCCCGACCCGAACAGGTCGCCGACGATGTTCATGCCGTCCATCAGCGGCCCTTCGATGACTTCGATCGGGCGGGTGGCGTCTTGGCGGGCCTGTTCGGTGTCTTCGATGATGTAATCGGTGATGCCCTTGACCAGGGCATGGCTGAGACGTTCACCGACGGTGCCGTCGCGCCAGGCCAGGTCCTCGACCTTTTGTTTGGCCGTGCCGGTAGCATCGGCGGCGACATCCAACAGCCGTTCGGTGGCGTCGTCGCGGATGTTGAGGACCACGTCTTCGACCTTTTCCTTAAGCCCCGCCGGGATGTCGGCATAGACCGCCAACTGTCCGGCGTTGACGATGCCCATATCCATGCCGGCGGCGACCGCGTGATATAGAAACACCGAATGCATGGCCTCGCGCACCGGGTTGTTGCCGCGGAATGAAAACGACATGTTGGAAACACCGCCCGATACCAAGGCATGGGGCAGGGTCTGCTTTATTTCGGTGACCGCGCGGATGTAATCGACGGAAAAATTCCGGTGCTCGTCGATGCCGGTGGCGATGGGGAAAATGTTGGGGTCCAAGATGACGTCTTCGGGCGGGAAGCCGACTTCGTCCGTCAGGATGCGGTAGGACCGCCGGCAGATGCCGATCATTTTCTCGTAATTGTCGGCCTGGCCGCCTTCGTCGAAGGCCATGACGACGACGGCAGCGCCATAACGCAGAATTTCCCGGGCCTGGTTCTTGAAAGCGTCTTCGCCTTCCTTGAGGCTGATGGAATTAACGACGCTTTTGCCCTGGACGCATTTCAACCCGGCTTCGATGACGGTCCATTTGGATGAGTCGACCATCACCGGGACGCGTGAGATATCGGGCTCGGCGGCGACCAGACGCAGGAACTTGGCCATCGTGTCTTCGGCGTCGAGCATGGCGTCGTCCATGTTGACGTCGATGATCTGGGCGCCGTTTTCGACTTGGTTGCGGGCGATGTCGAGCGCCGCGTTGTAGTCGCCTTCGCGGATCAGACGTGCGAATTTGGCCGATCCGGCGACGTTGGTGCGCTCGCCGACATTAACGAAACCGGTGACCGGGCCGAAGTTCATGGGCTCCAACCCCGACAGCCGGCACCGCGGCGTGGCCTGGGGGATGTCGCGGGGCGGCAAGCCGTCAACGGCGGCGACGATGGCCCGGATATGATCCGGCGTCGTCCCGCAGCAGCCGCCGACGATGTTGACGAAACCGCTACGCGCGAATTCGCCCAATTGTTCGGCCATGTATTCGGGGGTGTCGTCGTACTCGCCGAATTCGTTGGGCAGGCCGGCGTTGGGGTGGACGCTGACGAAGGTGCCGGCGACGGCGGCGACTTCCTGAACGTGGCGGCGCAGCTCCTCGGCCCCGAAGGCACAGTTAAAGCCGATGCTCAACGGCCTGGCGTGGGCGACCGAGTTCCAGAACGCTTCCGGCGTCTGCCCGGACAGCGTGCGCCCGGATTTATCGGTGATCGTGCCGGACACCATGACCGGCAGGCGGACCTTATGATCGTCGAAAAATTTAAGGATGGCGTAGATGGCGGCCTTGGCGTTTAGGGTATCGAAAACGGTTTCCACCAACAGGATATGAACGCCGCCGTCGACGAGGCCGCGAATGGCCTCGGTGTAGGTTTCGACCAGTTCATCGAAGGTGACGTTACGAAAGCCCGGGTCTTCGACATCCGGCGAGATCGACGCCGTGCGGTTGGTCGGCCCGATGACGCCGGCGACGAAACGCGGCTTGGTGGGCGTTAGTCTGGAAAAATCATCGGCCGCCGCGCGCGCCAGCTTCGCGCCTTCCAGGTTGAGCTCATAGGCCAGATCCTGGAGCCCGTAATCGCTTTGCGAGATGGTGTTCGAATTAAAGGTGTTGGTTTCGATGATATCGGCGCCGGCTTCCAGGAATCCCCGGTGGATGCCGTCGATGACGGTGGGCCGGGTCAGGGTCAACAGGTCGTTGTTGCCCTTGAGGTCGATGCCGTGGCCGGTGAAGCGCTGGCCCCGAAAATCGGCTTCGCTAAGCCCATGATCCTGGATCATGGTGCCCAGGGCGGCGGCCAGGACCAAAATGCGCTGGCGCAGGATATCGTTGATTTTCGACGTCATGATTAAGCTAAAGCCTTTTGCGCTTGGGTGGGGGAGATGTCGCGAACGCCCAGGATATGACAGATGGTATATACCAGATCGGCGCGGTTCATGGTGTAAAAATGAAAATCGGTGACGCCTTGGGCATTAAGCGAGCGGCATTGTTCGGCGGCAACGCTGGCGGCGACGAGCTTGCGGGTTTTCGGATCGTCGTCGAGGCCGTCGAACAGATCGGCCATCCATGGTGGGATAGAGGTCCCGCATTTGCGGCAGAACTCATAGGTCCGGGCGAAATTGGTGACGGGCAGGATGCCGGGGATAATCGGCACCGTAATGCCGGCGGCCCGCACCCGGTCAAGAAACCTAAGGTAGACGTCGGTGTCGAAGAAGAACTGGGTAATCGCCTGGGCGCTTCCGGCGTCGATCTTGCGTTTCAGGTTATCGAGATCGGCTTCGGCGCTTTTGGCTTCGGGGTGGGTTTCCGGATAGGCGGCGACGGAGATTTTAAAATCGGCGACCTTTTTCAACCCCGCCACCAGATCGGATGCATAGGCATAACCGCCGGGGTGGGGAAGATAGCTGCGCCTGCCGTCAGGCGCCTCGGGGGTGTCGCCGCGAAGTGCGACGATATGTTTGACCCCGGCATCCCAATAGGCCCTGGCGACATCGTCGATTTTGTCGGTGGTCGCACCGACGCAAGTCAAATGCGCCGCCGGTTCCAACGTCGTTTCCTGGGCCAAGCGGTAAACGGTGGCGTGGGTGCGCTCGCGGGTCGAGCCGCCGGCGCCATAGGTTACCGAGACGTAGGACGGGCCCAGCGGCGCCAAGCGCTGAATGCACGCCCACAGGGTCTTGTTGGCCTTCTCGGTTGCCGGCGGGAAGAACTCGAACGACACTTGTACGTTTTGGGGTAAGGGCGCGGCGATGGTCGGCGTCGGGGTTTGGTGGCCGCTGGCGGTGGCGTTTCGGGGTTTCGTCATGGTCTCGTTTCCGTTTTAAAGGGCTAGCCTTCAGCCTGTCGAATATCATATGATAGTTTTCGTATATATAAATAAACGTATAAATAAGGATATAAACATTCTTTTATTTAGTTTTTAGAACGCCGTCAAGGTAATTTTTATTAACCCCATATTTTGTGGTTTAAGACTTGATGGTTCACAATTTCTGGTGTTATACCGATTCATGGGCAATAACCGGAAAAACCTGGGCTGTTAAACCGGATGGGGTTTCTTTATTCACATGAGTAGGCGTTTGGTCCTGAGCAAGCGATTTCGCGCCGCCATTTTGGCGCTGGCGACGCTGTCGTTGATGGCTGGCTGCGCTGCCGTGCCTGCCCCCGGTGACCGGGAAGCGCTGGCTGAATTCAATAAGCTCAACGATCCGGCCGAGCCCGCCAACCGCGCTATTTTCGGAATCAACAAGGGTGTCGATTCTGCCCTGCTGAAACCGGTGGCGACGTTTTACCGGGACGGAACGCCGGAATTTTTTCAAGCCCGCATCAATGATGCGCTCAACAACCTGCGCGCGCCGGTGATCTTTTTTAACGACGTGCTGCAAGGCGAGTTAGACCGCGCCGGCGCCACCGTGATCCGGTTCGCCATCAATTCGACCTTGGGCCTGTTGGGGCTCATCGACATCGCCACCGAAATGGGACTGGAAAGCCATGACGAAGATTTCGGCCAGACGCTGGCGGTTTGGGGCGTGCCGGAAGGGCCCTATATCGTGCTGCCGTTGTTCGGGCCGTCCAATCCCCGTGACACCATCGGCATCATCGTCGATTTCCTGATTGATCCGTTTAATAACTGGGCCGACAACACAAACCGGGATTTTGCGGTTTTCGCCCGTTCCGGGACCCGCGCCGTCGATCTTCGGGCCACCTACATGGAAGCCCTGGACGACCTTGAGAAAACATCTCTTGATTTTTATGCTGCTATCCGTAGCCTCTACCGCCAACGCCGGGCAGCTGAAATAAGCAACGGCAAATCCTCGGCAAATATGCCGGCTCCCGGAATTGGCCAAACCATACCCGAAGATGCTATAAAACAGCAGCAAAAGGCAGAGAACGAGACCCAGGACAGAGCGTCGCGGATTCGATAAAAATGATTAATCGACGGTATATACTGGCGGCCCTGACGGGGCTTGCCCTTTTTGTTGTTCCGGCTGGCGGGGTTGTTGTTCCGGCTTTGGCCGCCGAACCTGTTGACCGGGTCGGCCATGCCGAAAAATTTATCCGCTCGCTCGCCGATGAGGCCATCGAGGCGCTGACCAAGCCCGATACGCCCCATGAAACCCGGATCGCCAATTTCCGCAAAATGTTTAACGACCATTTCGCCGTCCGCTCGATCGGACGGTTTGTGCTCGGCCGCCATTGGCGCACGGCCACCGATGAGGAAAAAAAGGAATACCTGATCCTGTTCGAGGACCTGATGGTGGTGTCCTACGTCGACCGGTTCAAGCGTTACGCCGGTGAAAACCTGAGCGTCAAAAAGGCCCGGGCCGAAAAGGGAACAACCGTCACCGTATTTTCGGAAATCGCCCGGCCCACCGCCAAACCGGTGCAGGTGCTGTGGCGGGTCGGGTCGAAGGGCGAAAACACCAAGGTCCTGGATGTCGTCGTCGAAGGGGCTTCCATGAGCCAGACGCTGAGGTCCGATTTCGGCTCCATCATCCGCCAGAAAGAAGGCAAGGTGGCGGGGCTTTTGGAAGTGCTGCGGGCTAAAACGATCTCGCTGAAGGCGGCGACGAACTAGGCC
>JABMOY010000203.1 GCA_013203955.1 Rhodospirillales bacterium
CATTAGCCGAGTTCGCCAAGAGACAACCATACAAAAACGATGACTTCCTGAACTCCTTGTTATCGGAATTAAAAACGGCTGGCCTACCAGACTGACAATATTACCGTTCAACGTATCACTGTTCGTTCGTCCGCTTTGGATCATTAGCAGACGTTTAGCTGTCCGCTCCCGAATGCCCGCTTTCAGGAGCAAAGCGGACGTGAATCAGAGCCCGGCGGGTGAACCACCAGTACCCCGACCAGGGCCGCGAGTCGTCGACGAGCCATCTTCTCCTGCCTTGCGCATCCCGCCTAAGGCTACTTCCAAAGCGCGCCCTGATTAAAGCGCCGCGTCTGGAAGGCTTTCTCTGCTATTATTTTCCGATGTTGCGCCTTGTCCTCGCCGCCATCTTGCTCTTGCCCCCATCCATTGCGGTGGCGGACGTTACCGGCCACGCCCGCGTCCTCGACGGCGACACCATCGAGATTGCCGGTGAGCGTATCCGATTGCATGGAATCGACGCACCTGAACTCAAACAGACGTGCCGGACCAAGAGGGGCAAGGCGTACGACTGCGGACGGCTGGCTGTGATCGCCCTGAGGGACTTGATCTGGAATCAGGAAGTGACCTGTCGAGGCGACCGGCGAGACAAAGACAAGTATCTGATCGCCAAGTGCTTCATCGGCAGGATCGACCTTGGCGAACAGATCGTCCTGACGGGCCGGGCGGTGGCTTACACAAAGGACAGTGACGACTACGTCAGAGCCGAGGAAGGGGCGAAGAGACTTAAGCAGGGGTTGTGGGGCGGGACGTTTATGCCGCCGTGGGAGTGGCGTAAGAAACAATGAACCGGATGACCTCCCCCCTTGACATCCTTGCCCCCGCCGACTATGTTCTGTTTTTGTTCTTTCACTTTTGGACTTGGTGAAGGGGGCTTCGTCGATAGCGCGCTGGCCGATATGCGCCTCGACCGGGCGATGCTTTGATTACCGTTCCGCCAGCACTTATATATGTATATCGATATTCTGTTCCACCGCACCCAGAGTCGCCTGCGCGTGAGTTTCAAGGCTGCGCAAATCTAAGGACGGGCCGAAAGAAGAAAAAATGAAAACCAGCCAAGGCGCTATCGTCAAAGACCTCGTCCTTATCGGCGGCGGGCACAGTCATGTGATTGCGCTCAAGATGTTCGGCATGAACCCGCTGCCCGGCGTTCGCATCACGGTCATCGCCCGCGACGTGGATACGCCTTATTCGGGCATGCTGCCGGGCTACCTGGCCGACCACTACAAATTTGACGAGGCGCATATCGACCTGCGCCCGCTATGCCAGTTCGCCGGCGCGCGCCTATACCATGACGAGGCGATCTCCATCGACCTGGAGGCCAAACAGGTCGTCTGCAAAGGGCGTCCGGCCGTTCCTTACGACGTTCTTTCGATCAATATCGGCTCGACGCCGAGTTTCAACGGCATTTCAGGGGCCGAGGAATTCACCACGCCGGTCAAGCCGATCAACAATTTCGTCGATCGCTGGCAGATTTTGGTCAAGCGCGTGCTGGACTATCCGGGCCCGCATCGGATCGCCGTTGTCGGTGCCGGGGCGGGTGGCACGGAGCTGCTGCTTGCCGCGCAGTATCGACTCGGTAATCTCTTGGCCGAGCGGGGACGGGGGAAGGATGGTTTGGAGTTCCACCTGTTCTCCAAGTCGGAAACGATATTGCCGAGCTTCGACGAAGGCGTGCAGCGGCGCTTCGAGAAAATTCTGACGGCGCGCGGCGTCCATGTCCACACCGGCGTAGAAATTGAAAAAGTTACATCCGGCGCGATCACCGATGCCGACGGCACGGCCATCGATTTGGATGAGATCCTCTGGGTGACTGCCGCCGGTGCGCCGTCCTGGCTTCGCCAATCCGGCCTGCCGTTGGATGAGGAGGGGTTCATCCAGGTTCGCGACACCCTGCAATCAATCTCTCATACGGATGTCTTCGCGGCCGGGGACATCGCCGCAGTCGTCAATCATCCGCGGCCGAAAGCCGGTGTCTTTGCGGTCCGCCAAGGGCTGCCGTTGACCGAGAATCTGCGCCGTGTCCTGGTCGGCCAACCGGCCAAGCCGTTTTCGCCGCAGCGTTCCTTCCTGGCGCTGATCAGTACCGGCGACAAACAAGCCGTGGCCGCCAAATGGGGGTTATCCGCCCAAGGCCGGTGGGTCTGGACGTGGAAAAATTGGATCGACCAGCGCTTCATGCGCAAGTTCAGCGAACTGCCCGAGATGGCCGCCGAGGAGGCGATATCGCTGGATCCGGGCCTCGCCGATCAGGCCACGCTTAGCGACATTTCGTCCATCGCCATGCGCTGCGGCGGTTGCGGCGCCAAGGTCGGGGCCAATGTCTTGACGCGGGCCCTGGCCGACTTGAAGCCGGTCGCCAACGAAGATGTTCTGGTCGGCCTGCATGCCCCCGACGACGCCGCCGTCGTTCAAATTCCCGACGGTAAGGTGATGGTCCATACGGTGGACTACTTCCGGGCCTTTATCGATGACGCTTATGTGTTCGGACAGATTGCCGCCAACCACGCCTTGAGTGATATCTTCGCAATGGGGGCAGAGGCTCAATCGGCTCTCGCCATCGCCACCGTTCCCTACGGCCTGGAAGCCAAGGTCGAAACGTCCATCCGCGAAATGATGGCCGGCGCCCTCGATGTCCTCAACGAGGCCGGCGCGACCTTGATCGGCGGCCATACCAGCGAGGGGCCGGAATTGGCGCTGGGGTTTTCGGTCAACGGCTTGGCCGACCGCGAGGCCATTCTTCGTAAGGGCGGTATGTTGGCCGGCGACGTATTGATCCTGACAAAACCGCTCGGCACCGGCACGCTGTTCGCCGCCAACATGCAGCAGAAAGCCAAGGGGCGATGGATCGAGGGAGCGCTGAAATCCATGGTTCAGTCGAACCGCCAGGCGGCGCAATGTCTGTTCAACCACGGCGCCAGCGCCTGCACGGATATCACCGGTTTCGGGTTGTTGGGCCATACGGTGGAGATGACAAAGGCCTCGGGCGTCGACGTGGAGATCGACCTCGATTCCTTGCCCGTTCTGGACGGCGCCCAGGAGACGGTACGACTGGGGATATTGAGTTCCCTGCAACCCGCGAACGTCCGGTTGCGCCGGGCGATCCGCAACCTGAACGGGGCGCGGGAGCACGAACGCTATCCGTTGATATTCGATCCCCAGACTTCCGGCGGCCTCCTGGGCAGTCTGCCCGCCGAGCGGGCCCAATCCTGCCTGCAGGCGCTTCGTGATCTTGGTTACGCCGAAGCCACCATCGTCGGCCGCGTGACCGCCGAAACCAACCATTTGGAGCCGGTCACCCTCATCTCGCAACCGAATTGACGATCTGTTTCAAGGCGGCCTTCTCGTGGGAGGGCCGAAACAGGGGCCTAAGCTTCCGCCCATGGCGTTCCAGCGTGTCGAGAAATGCCGGCTCCGTTTCAGCCCGTTCCAGCAGACGCGCCAGCGCCGCTTCATCGCCAACCGGGTAGTAGCCGGGATAGTCTCGCCCCAGGAGGCCCCGGTTTCCGATGATGTCACTGGCGATTACCGGCACGCCGGCAACGATGGCCTCGGAGACGATATTGGCGCCGCCCTCTTGATTGGAACTGATCACCATTAGCCGGGTCTTTGCCAACTCGCGGCGCACCCGCCACCCCGGCACTTCGCCAAGCCATCGGTAGCGGGGGTTGGCGGCCATCTCGGCGGCGGCTTGGTTGGCGAAGTCGGGGGTGTGGGCTTTGCCCAGATGAATAACCCGGATGAGCGATTCGGGCGGCAGGCGCTTAACCGCCAAGGCCGTTCGGAACGGGTCCTTCTCGTCGCGCAGGTGGCCGATGACGCAAACATCGAAGTTCCGCTTGGCCGGGCGCCGCGGGCCGGGTAGGGGCAAGGCGGATTGGTGGACCACATGGAGCTTCTTTCTGAACGGCGCCGGTAGCGCCTCGCCGATGAGGCCATGTAGGCAGATTAAGGAGTCCGCCATCTGCATAGACCGGAGCGTTGTTTCCGGGTGTGATTTCAAGAACGTATTGACGTCGGTGCCGCTAAGGCAGACCACCAGCGGCCGGTCCGGAAAGCGCTCTCGGTAGCGCACGATGGCGGTGGCGCTGCGCCATGCGTGAATGGCGATCATCAAATCGACGGCCTCGCCGCCGTAGTCGACGTCGATGTATACATGGTGGCCGGCCTCGCGCAGAAATCGAGCCCAGCGAATCGCCGTCGTCCGGTTGCCGTTTTTGGCCTGTTTTTTTGCCGGTGTAATTAGGCTAATCTTCAATTGCCCTCTCCAAACTTAGGATGTCCCATGACCGCACCTGTTAGTACCGCACATTTAATCGAGAACATGCAAGATGCCCGAAACCGGACCCTGGAACTGGTCCGCGACCTGGATGACGAGCAGCTCATGGGGCCTAAGTTGCCGATCGTCAATCCGATGCGTTGGGAAATTGCCCACGTCGCATATTTTTATGAATATTTTATCCTGCGCCAACTTTATGGATGCGAGTCCGTGCTCGGTGAGCGGGCCGACCAGCTCTACGATTCCATCGCTGTCCACCATGAAACCAGGTGGGACCTGCCGCTGCTTACCCGCGACGAAACACTTTCTTATATGCAAGATGTCTTCGATAAACTGGCTGAGCGCTTAAACGGGGGTATGGCGAGCGAGCAGGACAGCTTCGTCTATCAATTCGGTATTTTCCATGAAGACATGCACACGGAAGCCTTCCTTTGGGCCCGCCAAGCCCTGGCTTATCCGACGCCTGATTTAGCCGCCGCCAATGTCTCGTCGAAGCCGGCAGCGGGCCCTCATTTGGGATGGGCCAAGGTTCCGGGCGGTGCGTTCCTGCTCGGCGCGTCGGAAAACGCGCCGTTCCTGTTCGACAACGAGAAATGGGCCCATTCGGTAGCCATCGAACCCTTCGAGATTGCCAAGGCGCCGGTCACCAATCGGGAATTTCAGGCCTTCGTCGATGACGGCGGCTATGGCCGCGAAGCGGTCTGGGACGCCGATGGCTGGAAATGGCGCCACGAGGCCAGCGCGGAGCATCCCGTGTACTGGCAGCCCGAAGGGCCGGGCCATTGGCTTGTCAGACGTTTCGATCAGATGTTGTCGCTGCCCCCTGACGAACCTGTCATTCACGTCAACTGGTACGAAGCCGACGCTTATTGCCGCTGGGCCGGGCTGCGATTGCCGACGGAAGTTGAATGGGAGGCGGCGGCCCTCGGTCAAGTGGCTGCAGACGGCACCCTGGCAGTGGCCAAGAGGCGTTATCCTTGGGGCGAGGCATCGCCAGACCCCTCGAATTCCAATCTGGATGGCCGGGCTCTGGGGCCGGTCGATGTGGCGGCACTGGCGGCCGGCGACAGCGCCTTTGGTTGCCGACAAATGCTCGGCAACGTTTGGGAATGGACGGCCGACACCTTCAATGCCTTTCCTGGCTTCTCAGCCGACGCTTATAAGGAATATTCGTCCATGCTGTTCGGCGACACCAAGGTGCTGCGCGGCGGCGCCTGGACGACCCGCGGGCGGATGATCCACGGCACCTACCGAAACTACTTCGAGGCCCACCGGCGGGACGTGTTCGGCGGCTTTAGGCCCTGCCGGGTCTAATGTTAACCCCTGCCTCAATTTTTTCTAGTCCCGGTCGGAGGCTTACGCCTCCTCCTCGCCGCTTGTTTTAGTCCCGGTCGGAGGCCTACGCCTCCTCCTCGCCGCTTGGGGCATCCACGACAATCGGCACGCCGGGTTCCGCCTTGGCGGCGCGGATGGACAGCGACGAGCGCACGTGGCTGACGTTGGCCGCTCCGGTCAGCTTGGTCGTCAGGAACTCCTGATAGGTGTCCCAGTCGGCGGCGGCGATCTTCAACAGAAAATCCGTCTCGCCGGCCAGCATGTAACACTCGCGGACCTCGGGCCATCCTTGAACCGTCGCCTCGAAAGCCTCCAAGTCCGGTTCGGCATGCGACGACAGGCCGACCTGGGCGAAGACGGTGACGTGAAAGCCCAAGGACTTGGGTTCCAAATCGGCGTGATAGCCGAGGATATAACCGGCGTCTTCCAGCGCCCGAACCCGGCGCAAACACGGCGGCGCCGAAATGCCGGCGCGTTTCGACAACTCGACGTTGGTGATCCGCCCGTTCGTCTGTAGGTCCTTGAGAATGCTGCGGTCGATGCGGTCGAGCTTGACCCGTTGCATAATTTGTTTCCCGATGGCCGTTATAAGAGCAATAATATTGCGAAATAATATTGCGAAATTATCTTACCCGGTTTTCCGTATAAAGTTAAAGCCATGAAAAAATTTGTCCCAGCTGTCTTGTTGGTGGTCTTCCTATTTCCTCTATCCGCAAACGCCGAATGGCGGCTGATGGGCCGCCACGGCGGCTGCAAGACCTTGGCCGAGGCGGCGAAAAGAAAAAGCGTGCTGAAAGGAATCTCGGGGCCCAAGGACTTGGCCGCTAGGCTCAAACGAAAGGGCGTAAAGGTCACCGTCGCCGAAGCCAAGGGGCCCAAGGGCACCGCCGTTATCGTCGATGCGCCGGGCCGGGGGCTGTCGTTGATCTTCGTTCCGGTCGAACTCTGCGACCGGGAAAGGTAGCGCTTAGGGCTCTTGCTCTTGTCATTGCCTTGGGGCCGGGGTCTTTCTATCTTAGGGGTCCATTTGGAGAGTAATTCATGCTGGAAACCCGCCACACGAAAGTCCTGATCATCGGTTCTGGCGCCGCCGGGTACACGGCCGGCGTCTATGCGTCGCGCGCCAACCTAAAGCCCATCGTCGTGCGTGGCCTGCAGCCGGGCGGCCAGTTGACCATCACCACCGAGGTCGAGAACTACCCCGGTTTCGCCGAACCCATTCAAGGGCCGTGGCTGATGGAACAGATGTTTGAGCAAGCCAAAAACGTCGGCACCGACATCATCGACGACATCATCGTCGAGGCCGATTTGTCGAAGCGTCCGTTTTGGGCGAAAGGCGATTCCGGCGACGAATACACCGCCGACACCGTCATCATCGCCACCGGCGCCAGCGCCCGTTGGCTGGGCCTCGAAAGCGAGCAGAAGTTTTCCGGCTATGGCGTCTCGGCGTGCGCGACGTGCGACGGCTTTTTCTTTCGCGAAAAGCCGGTGGCGGTCATCGGCGGCGGCAATACGGCGGTCGAAGAGGCGCTGTTCTTGACCAATTTCGCCTCCAAGGTCTCGCTCATCCATCGCCGCGACGAACTGCGCGCCGAAAAGATCCTCCAGGATCGCTTGTTCAAGAACCCCAAGGTCGAAGCGGTGTGGGACAGCACCCTCGATGAGGTTCTGGGCGACGACAACCCGCCCGGCGTCACCGCCATCCGGGTCAAGAACGTCAAGACCGGCAAAGCTTCGGAAATCCCCGTCGACGGCGTCTTTATCGCCATCGGCCACACCCCCAATTCGGAGCTGTTCCAGGGCCAGATCGACATGGACGACAATGGTTATATCCAGACCTTGCCTGACAGCACGGCGACCAACATTGCCGGTGTGTTTGCCGCCGGCGACGTCCAGGATCACATCTACCGCCAAGCCGTCACCGCCGCCGGAACCGGATGCATGAGCGCGCTCGAGGCCGAACGCTTTCTGGCCGAAATGGCGGACGCCGCCGAAGCCGCCGAGTAAGGGTGATGGATTGGGACAAGCTTCGGGTTTTTCACGCTGTCGCCGAGGCCGGTAGTTTCACCCATGCCGGGGAAACGTTGAACCTCAGCCAGTCCGCCGTCAGCCGCCAGATTTCGAGCCTCGAAGACGGCCTTCAGGTGACGTTGTTTCACCGCCACGCGCGCGGCCTGAAACTGACCGAACAGGGGGAGCAGTTGTTTAGCACCGCGCACGAGGTGTTCGCTAAATTGGTGATGGCCGAGGCGCGGATTACCGACAGCAAGGATAGCCCCCAGGGGCCCTTGAAAATTCATACCACGGTCGCCTTCGGCTCGATCTGGCTGACGTCCAGGATCAAGGAATTCATCACCCTTTACCCGGACATCGATGTTACCATGGTGCTCGCCGATAACGAGTTGGATTTGTCGATGCGCGAAGCCGACGCCGCCATTCGGATGATGCCGCCAACCCAGTTGGACCTGATCCAGCGCCATTTGTTTACGATGAATTACCATGTCTATGCGGCGCCCGAATACCTCAAGGAACGGGGTATGCCGAAGAAACCTCAAGACCTCGACGACCACGACATGATTGTTTATGGCGAAGACGCGACGCCGCCGACCGGCGACCTCAACTGGCTGTTGGAAGCCGGCTCGAAGACGGGGCCGCGCAAGCCGGTGCTGCGAATCAACTCGATCTTCGGAATCTTCCGCGCCGTGCAAAGCGGCCTCGGCATCGGGGCGCTGCCCGACTACATGAGCCGCCATGCCCGCAACCTTGTCGATATCCTGCCGGAATGCCGGGGGCCCAGCATCGACGTCTATTTCGTCTACCCCGAAGAGCAGAGAAATTTGAAACGAATCGGCGTTTTGAGGGATTTTCTGGTCGAGCGGCTGGCCGACCGCGCTAAATAAATTAAAATATTAACGTCGCCAAAGTCCGGGTAAGGACAAATTCCTCTTTAATAATAGATAATTACAAGGCATGCAAATTACGCATAGCTGAAATGCAGCATTATGGGTGGAAACCGGGGGGCTGGATTCATATATTCTCTACAAGTGATGTTGCAACGCAGCATTGCTTACAGGGCCCACCCATCCCCCCGGGCGGGTCCTACGTCTCCCAGACGTGAAGCCTCCCTGTTTAAACTTGCCCCGGCTTTTTAGCCGGGGTTCTTTTTTGGGCTAGGCGCGGGCTTCCCCACGTTTGGCGACGACGTCATCGGCTTCCTTGCCGGACAGTTCCTGCAGGTGGTCGTATGTCCATTCAAACGAACCGACGCCCATGGTTACTGATCGAAGTTCGATGATCAGGTCGTGCATTTCCGATTGCGGCAACTGCACCGAGACCTCGTCCCAACCTTCCCAGCCGGGCTTGGCGTCGAAGCCCAGAATATGACCGCGGCGGCCCGACACCAATCTTTGCACCTTGGATGTGAAGTCGCTGGGCAGCGTGATATGGACATTGAAAATGGGTTCCAGCAGCACCGGTTTACAGTTCGGCATGGCTTCGCGCATGGCTTGGCCGGCGGCCTTCTTGAACGCCATGTCCGAGCTGTCGACGGCGTGGAATTGGCCGTCGGTCAGCGTTACCGCGAAATCGACCACCGGAAACCCGAGCGGCCCGCGTGTCATGAACTCCTTGATGCCGTGCTCCACGGCCGGGATGTATTGCTTGGGCACGACGCCGCCGGTGATGGTGTCGTTGAATTCGAAGCCCGACCCACGGGGCAGCGGCTTGATGTCCAGGTGGACGTCGCCGAATTCGCCGTGGCCGCCGGATTGTTTCTTGTGCCGGGCGTGCTGGGAAATCGGTTTGCGGATGGTTTCCTTGTAGGGCACTTGCGGGCGTTCGGACGTCACCGACAGGTTATACTTGCTCTGGAGCCTGTCGATGGTGACCAACAGGTGCATTTCGCCCTGTCCCCATAACAACAACTCGCCGGTATCCGGACTCGATTCATAAGTCAGCGACGGGTCTTCCTCGGCCAACTTGGCGAGCGCGCCCGACAGCTTGACCTCGTCTTCGCGGTGTTCGGCATGGATGGCGAGCGAGAATAAGGGTTTGCGGACCTCCGGCCAGTCGGACCCCGTGCTCTTCCCGGATTCGGACAGGCTGACGCCGGTTTCGACCTTATCCATGCGGCCCAAGGCCACCACCTCGCCGGCCTTGGCCTTGGACAGTTTGTTGTGCTTCTGGCCCAAGGCGCTGTGCAGGCCGCTGACCCGCTCGCCGTTGAGCGTCATGCCGTCGGTGACTTCGCCGCGCCAGACCCGGGCGAAGCTGAGCTTGCCGGCGTGTCCGGCATGCACGGTCTTGAATACTTGGGCCAAAGTCTTATCGGGTCCGCTGATGCCGAGGCGCTCGGCGGTCACCGGGACTTCCGGGCATTCGTGGCGCAAAACCTTCAACAGCCGGCGCACGCCGTTGTCCTGTTCGGCGGAACCGAAAAGCACCGGCACGATGAAGCCTTGGGCCAGGTCCTTGGACAGGCTGGTATAGATTTCCTCGCTCGACGGGATGACGTCTTCCAACAGGTTTTCCAGCAGGCTGTCGTCGAAATCGGCAAGACTTTCCAGCAACTCCGTGCGGGCTTCCTGTTCGCGGTCCTGGACCGGGCCGGGGATTTCGATCAAATCCGAGGTCTTGCCGGGGGTCCACTCGAACGCCCGCTCAGAGACCAGATCGACATGGCCGATGATCTTGTCGTCTTCGCGGATTGGAATTTCGCGAAGCACCAGCGGCCGCTTCGAGAGCCCCTGCAGCGCTTCCAGCGTTTCCTTGAGGCTCGAGACGGCGGTATCCATCTTGTTGATGAATAGAATGTGGGGGATGTCCATTTGGTCCAGGAACTTCAGGATCGGCGCCACGGTCAGTGCCCTCGAGACATCGGGTTCGCAGACGACGACCGCCGTATCGGCGACCATCAACGCATTCATGGTTTCCTGTATAAGTTCGATGGAACCGGGGCAGTCCAGAAACGTCCAAGATTCGCCCAGGTATTCGCCGGATGCGATGTTGACCTCGGTGCTCATCGAGCGCTTTTTCGCTTCCGGCGAGCCGTCGCCGACGGCGTAGCCTTCTTTCGATGATCCCTTGCGTCCGATGGTGCCGGACTGGGCTAAGATGCTTTCGAAGAGTGCCGTTTTTCCAGATAAGTAAGGGCCGACAATCGCCGCGACGCGGGGCCCCGAGGGGACTTTAGACGCCATATAATCCTCTCAAATCGTTTGTTGTTATCGATCAGGCGCGCGGGTTTCCCCCGCTTAGGATTGTTAGCTGAAAATGGTAATACCCCAGGCGACGGATGCAAGGGAAATGTAGAGCTAATGGCCGGGGCCGAACGGTTTTTTAGGTAAGTGCCCCGCAGGCCCGCTGAATGCGCTGACAGGCGTCTTCCAACAGGTCGGTCCCGGTCGCGTAGCTGACGCGGAAATGCGGGCTAAGCCCGAATGCGGCGCCCTGAACGGCGGCGACACCTTCGGTTTCCAGCATATAGGTGACGAAATCCTCATCCGTCTCAATCACTTTTCCGTCCGGCGTTTTCTTGCCGATGGTGCCCGCGCACGACGGATAGACGTAAAACGCGCCTTCCGGCGTCGGGCAGCTGAGCCCGTTGGCCTGGTTGAGCATGCTGACCACCAAATCACGGCGCTCCTTGAACATCTTGTTGTTGTCGGCGATGAAGCCTTGCGGCCCGTTCAGCGCCGCAATGGCGGCGCCCTGGCTGACCGATGACGTGTGCGTCGTCGATTGCGACTGAATCTTGGTCATGGCGCCGATCAGTTCCTTCGGCCCACCGGCGTAGCCGACCCGCCAGCCGGTCATGCAATAGGCCTTGGACACACCGTTCAGCGTCAGCGTGCGGTCTTTCAGGCCCGGCTCGACCTGGGCGATGGTGGTGAACTTGAAATCATCGTAGATCACATGCTCGTAGATATCGTCGGACATGATCCACACGTGGGGGTGCTTCATGAGAACGTCGGCCAGCGCCTTTAGATCGGCCTTAATATACCCGGCGCCCGACGGGTTGGACGGCGAATTCAGGATCAGCCACTTGGTTTTGGGCGTGATCGCCGCTTCCAGGTCCTGAGGCGTCATCTTGAAGCCGTTCTCGGCCGGGCAGTTGACGGTCACGACTTTGCCCTCGAACAGCAGCGGGATATCCCCGTACGACACCCAATAGGGCGCCGGCACGATAACCTCGTCGCCGGGGTCGAGCGTCGCCATAAAGGCGTTGAAGATGACCTGTTTGCCGCCGCAGCCCACCGTGATCTCGTCGATGGAATAATCCAGTCCGTTCTCGCGCTTGAACTTCTCGGAAATCGCCTCGCGCAGCTCGGGGATGCCGTTGACGGGGGTGTAGCGCGTCAGCCCGTCGTCCATGGCCTTCTTCGCCGCCTCGATAATATGGCCGGGGGTGTCGAAGTCCGGCTCGCCGGCGCCGAGGCCGATGACGTTCTTACCTGCGGCCTTTAAGTCGCGGGCTTTTTGGGTGACGGCAATGGTGGCGCTGGGTTTGATCAGGCTCAGGCGGGAGGCGACGAAAGACATGGCTCAAAGTTCCTGGTGCGGATTTTTAAAGAAAAAAGTATCTTGGATTTTCGGCGCAAACATTACGCTTGCCAAAGGGACGCTGCAAGCGGGGAATTGCTTAAAACCTCCCCCCCGGCCTATATAAGCCCCATGGACTCAGGCGAACCCTACGCGCACTCGAAACGCCCGCCGACCCCCGGCGGCAAGCCGTTTAAGCTGGTCTCTCCGTTCGAGCCCGCCGGCGACCAGCCCGAGGCCATCGCCGAGTTGACCAAGGGCCTGGAAGCGCACGAGCGCGACCAAGTGCTGTTGGGCGTCACCGGATCGGGCAAGACCTTTACCGTCGCCCACGCCATCCAGAACATGCAGCGCCCGACGCTGGTACTGGCCCCCAACAAGACCCTGGCGGCGC
>JABMOY010000204.1 GCA_013203955.1 Rhodospirillales bacterium
CTCATCGTCAGCGCCGACGGCAAAAGGATCGACGGCATTATTTCCGAACGCGACGTGGTCCTGGGCATTGGCCGGTTTGGCGCGAAAGTGCTGGAAAAAACCGTTGGCGACCTGATGACCAGGGATGTCGCCACGTGCACGGCCGACGATCCCGTCGCCGGCGTCATGGCGCTTATGGCGGAAAAGCGCATCCGCCATGTGCCGGTTCTCGATGATGGCGAACTGGCCGGAATCGTCAGCATTCGCGACATCATCCAGCTCCGCCTCGACGAGGTGCAGGCCGACGCCGACGCCATGCGCGATTACATCACCCGCGCCTGAACGGCGCGCCGCCGAAGGACAACAACGTTGATTTAAGGGACGCCTTGCATGTCACAGATTAATATCCGCCATTCAGATCAGGACTCCCGGGGCAATGTTCACCATTTGTCAATTATAAAATGGATCGCCGACGCCAGAGTCGAGTTTATAGACGGCATGATAAAAAAATCCGGTGTTAAGGGGATTGATTATGTGCTGTTGAATCTGAATGTGGATTTCCTGCAGGAATCGACAGACCCCGGCGCTGTGAACATTATCTCAGAGGTGGTGGAGGTCATCGGGAAGTCATTAACGACTCGCTATGAGGTTTTAAGGGGCGATTTTACAATCGCAAAGGCTGATTGCATCAACTTGTTTTTCGATACGGAGACAAAGAAAACAATACCGATTCCAGAAGAATTGCGGGGTGTTTTGGATGAGTGACTTGGGGGAAGCAAAAAGAAAACTTTGGGCCACTCGAATTGACGTTTGTCTGGCGCGTAGATCGCGGTTCTAAGGGCGTGCGGCTCCTGGTTAAGCAGGGTGAGAGGTTAAAGTATTTTTAGGAAATCAAGGCAACTGGTGTTAGGCGGATATCTGAAGAAAAGGATTGCCAAATTGTTGAAGTCAGAAAATTCGAAGGCCGAGGAAAAGTTTGCCGCAACCCAGAAGAGGGTTGAGCAGGCTCTCCTTGAAAGGGAAAAAACGAGCCAAGAGAAAGCGGAACTCGTGGCAAACCTGCGGAGCCTCCGCCTTGCCAAAGAGGCAGCCGACAAGAAAACGATCACCAAGAAAACCCCCGCCAAGAACAAAAAATCTTCGCGGAAGCCATAGCGATGAATCCCTATTGACGAAAATAAAATTCCAGCGCTAAATCGGTCGTCGGTGGCACCTTTTCCACCGAGCCAATTGAGAGGGCTTGGCGCGGGCTTTTTCAGGACATACAAAATGAACCGTTCCTTCTGGCCAAGGTGTTCGACGTAATGGCGGCGTCTGCCGCGTGGGCAGTGTCCGCCGACACCCCCAAGACTTCCATCAAGTTTTGCAACGGAGCCGACTCCTGCATGAGCCTGGACGCGGCGCGCGCCGTTTCCGGCGCGAAGGGCTGGGGTTGCGAAGACCAACAGCAATAGGGATAGCTTACATGAAAGCCAAAACGCCGACCCGCCGGACTCTGGGGCCCGTATCCGATCTTGAACACCATCTGCCGGCGGACTGGTGGCGAACGCTGTTCAACGCCCTTTACCTGCAGACCGACGGCGACGTGGTTGAGAACGATGCCAACACCAGCGCCGAGATCGACATGGTGGTGGCTGCCGTCGGGCTCGAGCCCAACGACCGCATCCTCGACCTTTGTTGTGGGCAGGGCCGCCACAGTATGGAACTTGCGCAGCGCGGATTCCGTCAGGTCACCGGGCTCGACCGGTCGCGCTATCTCGTCCGCCTGGCGCGCAACCGCGCGAAGAAAGCCGGGCTGGAGGTAAAGTTCCGTGAAGGCGACGCGCGAAAATTCGCGTTCCGTGATTCCAGCTTCGATTGCGTACTCGTCATGGGCAATTCGTTCGGTTATTTCGACCAGGAAGAGGACGACCTTGCCGTTCTCACATCGATCAAGCGGTCGCTTCGCCCATCGGGAACGTTGGCGATCGACATCACCAACGGCGAATGGATGCGCGATCATTTTGAGCCACGCTCATGGGAGTGGATCGACGCCAACCAATTTGTATGCCGCGAACGCTCGCTTTCCGGCAACCGTGACCGCCTGATTTCCCGCGAAGTGGTGGTCCACGCCGAAAAGGGCGTGATTGCCGACCAGTTCTACGCCGAACGGCTTTATGGCCGTGAACCTCTTCGCAAACTTCTTGAAAAAGCGGGCTTCAAGGACATCCGGTTTCACGACGAGGTCAAGGCGGAATCGACCCGCGGCACGGATCTCGGCATGATGGCGCAACGCTATATCGTTAGCGCCTGCGCCCCCGCCGAAAAATCGACGAAGCGCAGGGCCGGGGAGGTGGCGTTCCCGAATGTCACCGTTCTGTTCGGCGATCCGCGGTTGCCCGACTCGGTCAAACGGGACGGCGCGTTCAATGCCGAGGATTACGACACCATCGAACGCTTCAAGAAGGCCGTCTCGGAACTCGGCGAATACTCCTTCACCTATGTGGACAACCATTCGGCTCTGATAAAGACGCTCCGCGAGGAGCGGCCGACATTTGTCCTTAACCTGTGTGACGAAGGCTATAATAACGAAGCGACGATGGAACTGCATGTGCCGGCGGTGCTGGAAATGCTGGACATCCCCTATAGCGGCGCCGGGCCTTCGGCGCTCGGGCTTTGCTACAACAAGGCCCAGGTTCGAGCCATCGCCGCGGCCTACGAAGTGGCGGTGCCGCTGGAAACCTACTTCGATGCCGACGACCAGTCGGCCACCATCCCGTCGATCTTCCCGGCGCTGATTAAGCCCTGCAATGGCGACAGTTCCATCGGCATCACCAAGGACGCTGTGGTGCACGACCCGACCGAAGCGGTCGCGTATCTTAGCGAACTCCGCCAGACGCTTCCCGACCGGGCGGTGCTGGTGCAGGAATTTCTGTCCGGCGCGGAATACAGCGTCGGCCTGATCGGCAACCCCGGCTTCGGCATGACTGCGCTGCCGGTTCTGGAGGTTGATTATAGCCTCCTCGACCCTAATCTCCCCCAAATTCTTGGATACGAATCCAAGTGGCTGCCCGACTCGCCCTATTGGAGCGACATCCGCTATCACGAGGCCCGTATCCCCGAGGACCAACAGCGCAGGATGATCGATTGGTCGATGACGTTATTCCAGCGGCTCGGATGCCGCGATTACGCCCGGTTCGACTACCGAGCCGACGCGTCCGGCAAAGTGAAGTTGTTGGAGGTTAACCCCAATCCAGGCTGGTGCTGGGACGGCAAGCTTAACTTGATGGCGGGTTTTGCCGGATATCGGTACGCCGAACTGTTACGCATGATCGTCGAGGCGGCGCAGGGCCGGGTCATCGCCGAGGGGGCCGTGGCCGCCCCTGTTTTGCTCGCTTCTGCCAGAGCGACTGTTTGACGCAGAGCATTGTCGCCACGGTGTGTCTGGATGGGTATTCCCGCAATGACAATTTTCAACACCGTCATCACAATGAATGATCCATCAAAATATACACCTTAACTTCACTGCCAAACTGTCCAATAACGTAGGACCACCTCATTACGAACACCCCTGCTCGGCGTAGTATTCCGCCAGTTCGTAGAGTTCGGCCTTTTTCAGGCTTTTGGCTATTCCCGACATCAGGAAGTGATAGCGCGTTTCTTTGGCCTGGCCGGGGCTTTTGTTCTGGTTTGGGTGATTGGGGGACAAACGAAAGGCATATAGCTGGCGCAGCAGGTATTGCCGTTTCTGTCCGCCCAATTGCGGCACCACCGTCGCCGTGCCGCGCCATTGCGGGCCGTGGCACTCGACACATTGACGGGCGCTTTTTGGCGGTTTTCTTTCGGCAATTTCCCTCTCTGGCTTATTTCCGTTCACTTTATTTCCGTTCACTGGGCATGCCGGCAGTTCGGAAAAGAAGGAAGCGAGGTTCCAGAGATCGTTGTTTTCCAGATTTTTTACCTGGCCTTTCATGATCCGGCTATGGCGTTCCGCCGGGCCGGAGGGGCGGCCTTGCGATAGCGGCCCGGCTTGAAATTCCTTCAGTTGCTTGACCAGGTAGAGTTTGTTCTGCCCGGCCAGATTGGGGATCATCGGGTTGACGGAAATCCCCTGCTCGCCGTGGCACTGCATACAGA
>JABMOY010000205.1 GCA_013203955.1 Rhodospirillales bacterium
AGGGACCCGATCCACGGATACCATCAGGGCCAGCGGTTCAACAGCACCGCATCAACAGGCCGGACACAAGACTGTACCTGACTTGGCCGCTACGACGTCGAAAAGTCCTTGCAACGCGGGAGCCATCCACACAGGACATAAGGGCGTAGGTCCCGTAGGGGACGCCAATTCCACTAACTTGTTTTACGAACCAGGCCGTGGTTCCGGGCGAATTTCCATCCCCAGCCCATGGGTAGGCTTTGCGCCGTCCAAATCATTTCCTTCATGACGCTTAGAAGTTCCCCTTCGGAGAACTCGAACCCCCTCTGTTGGGCTTGCCCGATAACCTCGACCGGGGTCGGATCGTTCGACAGACCGGCCTCGCCCCCGTCGGTCAAAGATGCGAAGAAGCCTGTTACGTTTTCCTTGCTCATGGTGTTCCCTTCGCTTACCGGATAATATTGGATCATCCGTATATAAGGCGATCCGAAGATTGTTACGAGAAAAAGAACAGTGTCCCATAGAGGACGCCGATTTTTTAAAGCCGCGGCTTCAGGAGGAGGCCTGCGATGGAGCGGAAACCTGACACAAAATTGGCGTGGCTGGCGGGGGCGGGAACTTTGTTGGCGGTCCTCGCCTGCTATGGAACCCTTGCGGTCGTGGGCGGGCTTTCGCTTCTCGGAATCAGCCTCGTCATCCACGAAGGGGCCTGGGCGGCGGCCATAAGCCTGTTCGCCATAATCGCCCTGGCCGGCATCGGGCTCGGCTACCGTCGCCATCGCGTTGTCGGCCCGCTGGCGTCGGGCGCCATCGGCACGGCGCTGGTGCTCTGGGCGATGGTGGTGTCATACGACCGGATCGTCGAGGTCGTGGGCTTTATCGCGCTGGTCACGGGCGCGGCATGGGACTGGCGGGTGAAGAGGCGCCCGTAACCCATTGGTATATAAAGCCTCTCAAAACTGGTATTCTTATATCCGCAAAGGATACCACTTATAATTCATGGCATTTCAAAACGATCATTATGACGTCGTCCTCGTCCAGCCGCCGGCGGAATCGCGGCGCGAACATTGGGACACGCCGGATTATCCGGCCATCGGCATCGCCTATGTCGGCGCCTGGCTGGAAACCGAGGCAGGCATCACGCCGGCCATCGTCGACGCCAAGCTGGCGCGCCTGGACCTGACTGAAACCATCGATCTGATCGTCTCCCTTGGCCCCCGCGTCGTCGGATTAAGCGCCATGACTCACATGATCGACGGCGCATCCGACCTGGCACAGGGCATCAAGGCCCGGCTGCCGGAGGCCAAGATGGTGCTCGGCGGCTTTCACGGAACCTTTTTGCCGGAGCGCACGAAGCGCGAATTCCCGGTTTTCGATTATATCGTCGTCGGCGAAGGCGAAATGGCGTTCGCGGCGTTGACGCAAAAAATACTGGCCGGTGAAGAACCTGAAAACATCAACGGCCTTTGTTATGAGAAAAACGGCGACATCGTCACCATCGGGCGCGGCGACGTGCCGGAAACGCTTGATGAACTGGGCGAGCCCGCCTGGCATCTGTTCGACCCGGAAGCGCTGGCCAAATACGCCCGCGTGGTGCCGGTGATGTCGCAGCGCGGCTGTCCGTTTTTCTGCAATTTCTGCTCGCGCCCCTATGGCCGCACGGTGCGCCTGCGCACCCCCGAATTGGTGGTCGATGAGATCGAGCGCAACCTGAAACGCTTGGGCGCCACTTACGCCGATTTCTATGACGAGACCTTCACCGTCAACAAGCCCCACACCCGGGGCATCTGCGAGGGCCTGATCAAGCGGGGGCTTTCGCAGAATCTGCTTTGGAAGTGCATGGCCCACGCCAACACCGTTGACCGCGATTTGGTGCATCTGATGCGCAAGGCCGGCTGCGATCTGGTCGGTTTCGGGGTCGAGACGGGGAACAAGGAAATTCTCGCCAGCATGCAAAAGGGCGTGACCAAGGAGCGGACCATGGCGGCGCGCATGTTGTTCAAGGAAGCCGGTATCCCGACGCAGGCGTTTTTCCTGATGGGGCATCCGAACGAGTCCAAAAAGAGCCTGTTCGATACCATGATGTTCGCCATCCGCATGAACGCCGAAGAATCGGCCATCGGCATCATGGTCCCCTACCCCGGCACCGAAGTCTGGGAAATGGCGACCAAGGGCGAAGGCGGCTACAAGAAGCTGTCGGGCAGTTGGCGCGATTACAACAAACAACTGGGCAATGCCGTCGAACTGGAAAACGTCAGCCGCCGGCAGCTCGAAATTTTCCAAATCGCCACCTATATCCTGGTCTTCGTGGTCAACTTCCGGGCCTTGGACCTGCTTCGCATGATCGGCGAACATTGGCGGCTGGCGTTGCCAATGCTGTGGAAGGCCATCGCGCCTAAGCGTTTTTCGCCGGTCGGAAAATCCGGCCGGGTTCTTTAATTTATTTAGGCAAAAAAATATGTTTTATAAAACCGGCGAGCCCCACGGGCTTGCCCACGATCCCTTCTCAAGCTGCATCGTGCCCCGGCCCATCGGTTGGATTTCGACGCTCAGCGCCGAGGGTATTCCCAACCTCGCCCCGTACAGCTTCTTTAATGGCATCACCTACGCACCGCCGATGGTGATGTTCGCAACCAATGGCCGCCAACCCCACGGCGCCAAGGACAGCGTCGCCAACGCCGAAGCCACCGGTGAATTCGTCTACAACATGGCGACTTGGGATTTGCGCGAGAAAATGAACGCCACCAGCGCCCCTGTGCCCCCCGAAACCGACGAGTTCGAGCTCGCCGGGTTGGAGACCGAACCGTCCGAGCTGGTCAAACCGCCCCGGGTTAAAGCATCGCCGGTGCATATGGAATGCGCTTATCACACGACCCTGGAACTGCCATGCGACATCGAAGGCGGGCGCAACGCCATCTGCGTCGGCCGCGTCATCGGCGTCCACATTGACGACGATTACTTGAAGGATGGTCTGGTCGACATCAAACGCATCCGCCCGCTGGCCAGATTGGGCTACCAGGATTATACTGTCGTCGATAAGATTATCACCATGATGCGGCCCGGAGGGGCATGAACCATGGATCAACCGGTACCCGATATACCGCCAGAACTGCAGCCCGATCCCTCGGCAATTTCCTTCGACCTGGAAAGCGCCCTGGCGTCGATGGTGTCCATCCGCAGCGAGGTCCCCGACGACGCCTTCACCGCCCAGACGCTGGGAACCGAACGGCGCGGCCACGGCGTCGTCATTCGCGAAGGCGGCTTGATCCTGACCATCGGTTATTTGATCGTCGAGGCGGCCAGCGTGTGGATGGTCGACGCCACCGGCCGCGCCATCGCCGGGCATGTCCTGGGCTATGACCAGGACACCGGGTTCGGATTGGTGCAGGCGCTCGATCCGTCCGGCCTCAAGCCTTTGCCGATCGGCCGCTCCGCCGACCTGATCGAGGGCGAGCCGGTTATTTTCGCCGGCGCCGGCGGCCGCGCCATGGCGCTCAATTCACAGGTCGTTTCCATCCGCGAATTCGCCGGTTACTGGGAATACCTGTTGGACAAAGCCATCTTCACCTCGCCGCCGCACCCGTTTTGGGGTGGTGGCGCCTTGATTGGCGCCGACGGGACGCTGCGCGGCATCGGCTCGCTGTTCGTCCAGGAAGCGGCCCAAGGTAACTTAAGCCTCGACGGTAACATGGTGGTGCCCATCGATCTGTTGGAACCCATCCTTGACGATTTGATGACAACGGGGCGCGCGCTTCGGCCAAGCCGCCCGTGGCTCGGCATGTTCTCCGCCGAAGCCGCCGGCAAGATCGTCGTCGCCGGCATGTGGGGTGGCGGCCCGGCGGAGAAAGCAGGCATCGAGATCGGTGATCTGGTTCTGGAAGTCGACGGCACGCCGGTCACCGGCATGGCCGACATGCTCCGCAACATTTGGTCCTTAGGCGATGCCGGGGTCGAGGTGCCGCTGGTCATTTTCCGCGACCGCAGCGTCCGTGAAATCCGCATAACGTCGGCGGCCCGCGGCGATTTCTACAAAGCGCCCCAGATGCATTAATAAGGTGCATTGAACCTTATTTCGCCGCCAGTTCCTGTTTCCGCGCCTTATCGGCTTCTTCAAGCGCTTCTTGCAAACCCGGACACGTCTGGCAGGCCTTGTCGAAATCCTTGCGCCGAAGCTCGTAGACCGCCGTCGGCGTGACCGCCCGGCAGGTCGCCATGCGCGGTTCATGGTGGAGTAACGCCATTTCGCCGAAGAAATCGCCGGCGATCAGCGTCGCCAAATCCTGGCTGTCGCCGTTATGGTTTCTGGTCACGCGGACGACGCCGCGGGCGATAAGATAAAGCGTTTCGCCCTTCTCGCCCTGGCGGATGATGGACTTATTGGCGGGGATGGTGCGTTGGCGCAACATCGAAGCGACGCGGGAGAATTCTTCCTTATCCGTGCCCTGGAAAAACGGCACTTGGCGCAAAATCTCCGTCGCATCAAGACGCAGATGGGCGATTTCGCCGCCGCGCGATCGGCGTATTTCACTCTCCAGCCTTTCCATCACTTTGTCGCGGACGCCTGGCGGAATGGACCCGGCACGGGACTCCGCTTCGATGATGTCTTTTTCGGCAATGACCAGAAGCCGCCGGGCAAGGCGCTCCTGCATGGTGGTGACAAATTCCGGAAATTGTTCGGCGGTACTGTCGATATGGCCCTGGGCGGCGGTGAGCCAGAGCCGATAACGCTTGCGGACCTCGGCGACGATGCCCGGCCGGGCCGATTCAGCAAACACCAGTGATTCCAAGTCTTTCAGAATGCGGGTGCAGACCTGGTAACGGGCCCAGGCTTCTTCATATTCGCGCGCGACATGGGCTAGGCGCATGCGTTCGGGTATCCCGGTGAACCCCAAGGCGCCATCGAAGAATTTGTACCAGGCAACGCTGATACGCTGATCGTCCTGCAAATGCAGAGGATCCCGGGACAGCGCCAAGCCGTGGCGAATGGCATCCGACTCGTGCCCGACGGCGTGGCAAAGATCGCGGTAGACGCGCTCGGAAATATGGCCCTTGGTGAAAAGCTCGTAATAAATGGTCCGTTCCGCAGCAAAGACGCGGGAATAAATCAAAATCCGTTCATCTTCGGAAGCCAGTTCCCGATGGCGCAATTCTTCCAGTTCGCCTCGCAGGACTCTGACCTCTGCTGTCAGCACCTCTTCCAGGTCATTGGCGATGCGATACGAAAACATGCCGCCTTCCTGTATTTCGGGGAGACGTTCCAACGCCCGGTGCTTGGCCGCCAACAACCCCTCGGCGGCGCCGACCTGGTCCACCAGGGGCGGTTTATCCAGACCGAGACGGTGGACAAGGGTCTCGATGGAAAGCGCCTGCACCAGCAGCGTGAACAGAACCGAGCCCATAACCAAAGCGACAAAGATTTCGGAGTGGGCGAAGTTATCGAGGCTGAGCACGATGGCCAGCGCGATGGCGCCCCTAAGCCCGCCCCAGTACATGACCGCCCGGTAGGGAAGCCCCACGGGCACCGCCCCCGGCAGCCGCCCGACCAACGGCACCAGCCCGAAAACAACGGTGGCGCGGGACACCAGCATGGCCAAGATCACCCAGGGCAGAATATCGAGCGACTCATAGAGCGCGCCTAAATCGACCCGCAACCCGACCAGCAGGAAGATCAGGGCATTGGCGAGATTCGACATGTATTCCCAAAAATGTTCGATGTATCCGGCCACCGAGGCGGAAATCTTGGCCCGGCCCCAGCTTCCCATAGTCAGCCCGGCGGCCACCGTCGCCATGACGCCCGAAACATGGAACGTGTGTTCGGCCAAGACGAAGGACAGATAGGCGAGGATCGTCGTCAACGACGTTTCGATAAAGGTGTCGCCTTCGACCCGGCCCAGCACCCAGCCGAAGATGACCGCCGCGATCCAACCGACGAAAGCGCCACCCAGAAACACGAAGAAGAAATCAACCGTGCTGCTAAGCGCCGTTTGGGCCGATAAAACATATCCCCCCGCCGCCACGCCGACGAGAATCCGCGCCGCCACGATGGCGGTGGCGTCATTGAACAGGCTTTCGCCTTCGACCAAAATGGTCAGGCGCTGGGGTACGCCCAAATTCTTGAACAAGGCAATCACCGCCACCGGGTCGGTGGCGCTGAGGATGGCGCCCAAAAGAAGCGCCGCCGGCAAATCGAAGGGCGTCGCCCACCACACGATTGTCCCGATGATGCCGGTCGAAATCATCAATCCGGGCACCGCCAGGGCGAGTGTCGGTAGCAGATTCTGCTTCAACTGGCGAACGTCCATGTTGAAAGCGGATTCGAAAATGATAGCGGGCAAAAAGACGAACAGGATGACATCCGGGGAAACTTCGTAAGCCGCGAAAGTTTCCAGAAATTTTGGTCCGTGTTCGGCCAATTGGCGAAGCGCCAGACCCGCCAAAACCAAGGCCACGGTAAAGGGCAGCTTGACGCGCTTGGTGATGGCCCGAACCGCCCCGGCGATCAACAGCAATGCGACGATGAGGCCGACCAGATCAACGACCGAAGACGCGTGCTCCATTGCCTTCCCTCAGGACCCGTTCGTTTTTACCGGGTCTTTGGATGCTTCAACTTACCCAGGCAACATACTATTGAATGGTTTTCCTAAGATTGACCAGGGTCAAACGGCATAAGCGCCGGTTTTCTACCAAACATCGGGCTTATCTTCCGAATCCGGGCGCGGCTCATCACGTAGGTCTTTAAAATCAAAAGCGTCGGCCAGGATATCCGGCAAGATGGCGCCCGACAGGAAGGCCTGCTTCTTGGCGGCTTCGACCATCGCCGGATAGCCGCAGGCAAATACCCGATACCCCTTGAGGTTCGAATGATCGGCGAAAGCCGCGATATCGGCCCGCCCTTCCCGGCATCCGCCCGGAACGTCGGGCCCCGAAACGCACGGTACATAATGGAAGTTAACGTAGGTTTTGGCGATGGCGCCGACGTCGGCGGCCATGTAAAGCCCGTCGGCTTCGCGGCTGCCGTGATAAAGGTGGATTTCTCCCGTATGCCCGGCTTCCAACGCATCGCGGGCGACGCCCAGCAATGGCGCCAGCCCGGTGCCGGTGCCGATCAGAAGCATGGTCTGACCGGCTTGGCCTGGAACATAAAAGAAATCGCCGTTGGGGCCTTGCAGGTCGAGTTCGTCGCCGGGATTGATCTCGTCATAGATCCAGTTGCTCATTTGGCCGCGCGGCATGCGCTTGACGTGGATTTCCAGGTCAGAGTCCAACCTGGGCACGCTGGCCAGGGAATAAGACCGAACCAAGCCATCCGCCCGGCGGATATTAATGAACTGCCCGGCCCGGTAATAAAGCGGCGTCGACGGGCGCAGCGTCACCCGACAAACCGTCGGCGCCACCTTGTCGACGCGCTTGACCGTGGCGCGACCGTAAATCACCGCGTCCGCCGCCGGCGCGATCTTCAACGGCGCCGTGGGCCGGCATTGGCAGGCCAGAAAATAACCCTGTTCGGTGAGGGTGGGTTTCAGGTTTCTCTGCGCTTCTTTGGGAACGGGGCCGTCCTCGGCCTTTAGCAGGCACGTCAGGCAGGTGCCCTTTTCGCAAGAATAGGGAATGTCGACCTTGGCCTTGAGCAACGCTTCCAGCACGGTCTCGCCGTCGCCGCAGGGATAAGCGGTGTTTTCGTACGTTATTTCCGTTGCCGCCGTCTCGGCGGGGGGGCGCGTTTTAAGCAGGGTCATAACAAGCCGCTCAGTGGTTCAAAACGTCGTCCCGGGTGCTTCCAGCGATCGCCATGACTTCACTGATCAGATCGTCGTCCACACCCAATTCCCTGAGCGTCGCGTCCAGATGCCCGGCAACGGCGTCGAAATGGGAATCATTCAGGCCTTTTTCGACCAGCGGCTTATGCGCTTCGCGCATGTCCTTGCCGGAGTATTCTTTGGGCCCACCGAAAACCATGGAAAGAAACGCCTTCTGCTTGGCGCGCTGTTCATCCATGTCGGTGTTATCGAAGAATTCGCTGATGGAAGGATCGGCAAGCACCTTGCGGTAAAAAATATCGACGGCGGCTTCGACGGCGGCTTCTCCGCCAATGCGGTCAAAAAGAGAATCAGTCATAGGGAGCTCCTTGGCTTTTTCCGGATACGAATACCCATGAATTTTACAAGGAATTTCCGCTATCGGGTATGTCGGTATGTTTCGCTTTGTGTCGGCTCAGCCGTTCGCCAGCTCGTCTTCCAAAATGCGGCGCAATTCATCCGGGATGGCAACGCTCTTGCTGGTCTTGGGATCGAAGAAGACGTTGACGCTGCCGGCGGTGGCGACATTTTCACCGTCCCGGAATAAACCGTATCCGGTGGTGATGGACTTGGTACCGATCTTGATCAGCTTAGCCCCGACATCGACGGTGCCGGGATAGTGCATTTCGCGTCGGTAATCGATGTTGACGTTGGCCAGAAGGTAATCGATTTCGACGCCACGGTTGCGGAGCAGCGCGTCAATAAGCGCCACCCTGGCCTGTTCGACGTAAGCCGCATAGGCGACGTTATTGATGTGGCCCAGGCTGTCTTGGTCCGAAAACCGAAGACTGACCGGAGTCCAGCGCTTGAACGTCGCCGCCTGGGTCAGGTCGGGGGTGGCGTTTTCTTTTTTTGTGTCACCAGACATGGCTTCAAATGACTTCCCGGTTGCGAAGGTCGGCGATTTCGTCGGCGTCGAACCCGAATTCAGCCAAAACTTCGTCGGTGTGCTGGCCGCGCTTCGGCGTCGCCATGCCGGTGCGGGGTTTGTGGCCCTTCATTCTGACGGCCTGGGCCAGGACATTGAACTTACCAAGCTCGGGATGCTCGACCGGGTGTTCCATGCCGATGTGCTTGACCTGGGCGTCCTCGAACACCTTGTCGATGGTATAGATCGGCCCGCAGGGAATGCCCGCTTCGTTCAGCATATCGATCAGGTCGTTGCTGGTTTTCGCTACCGTCCGTTTCTCAATTTCGGCGTTCACGCCTTCCCTGTTTTCCGAGCGCTTGGCGCCGTCGGCGAAGTCGGGGTTATCGATCAGCTCAGGCGCGTCCAGGATATTGCACAACCGTTCCCAGATGGTGTCGCCGGAAGCGGCGATATTAATATGCCCGTCTGACGTCTTGAAAACGCCGGTGGGGATGGACGTCGGGTGGTTGTTGCCGGCCTGCGGCGCGACTTCGCCCTTCATCAGCCAACGCGCTCCTTGAAAATCCAACATGCCGATCATCGACGCCAGCAGCGACGATTGCACCCATTGGCCTTGCCCCGTAACTTCCCGCTCCAAAAGCGCGATCATGGTGCCGAGCGCCGCATACAACCCGGCGGTCAGGTCGGCGATGGGAATGCCGACGCGCACCGGCCCTTGGCCCGGCAGCCCGGTAATCGACATTAAGCCGCCCATGCCCTGGGCGATCTGATCGAAGCCTGGGCGCTTGGCATAGGGTCCATCCTGGCCGAAGCCGGAAATGCTGGCGAGCACAATGCCCGGGTTGACCGCCCTCAGGCTTTCATAATCGATGCCCAGCCGGTCTTTGACGTCGGGACGAAAGTTTTCGACGACAACATCGGCTGCCTCTACCAGCCGCATGAACACTGCCAACCCGTCCGGGTCCTTCAAATTCAGCGTCATGCCGCGCTTGTTACGGTGGATGTTCTGGTAATCGGGCCCGTCGCGGGCGCCGCCCATGCCCTTGGCGGTATCGACTTTCTCTGGCGCCTCGATCTTGATGACGTTGGCCCCCCAATCGGCGAATTGGCGCACCGCCGTCGGGCCCGAGCGCACCCGGGTCAGGTCAAGAACGGTGAAACGGGACAGCGGTCCGTTTGTGACCGCCCCGTCTTTGGACGTCGGCATAACAACTCCTCCCCCTCGAACACTTGAGGGATTCTAACATGGCAAAGTCGGAAGGGGGGGAGACAAAAAAATACCGGGCCATTTGGGGCCCGGTGAAGGAGAGAGTGAATATCTGCACATATAATCTAAAATTTTAGGCAAATGCGATGTGATGGCCGTCACAGGGCGGAAAAAAAATTAAAATTTCGCGGATTTCAGCCATTTTTTGGGCGATTTTTTTGCCCTTTCAAGGCCCCTTCTCAGCGGAGTCAGCGAAGGACCCTTCGAAAAAATGAAATCCACAAGTGACGGGTGTCCAAGCAGGCAGAATGGGTTATCGTCTTTCCGCCTCTTTAAATAAAATAACCGGAGAGGCCAGGGAGAGAACAAAATGGCGGCAAAGGATAACCTCAGGACCGGCGGCGAGATTCTGGTCGAAGGCCTCCGGGTCAACGGCATCGACAGGGTTTTCTGCGTTCCCGGAGAAAGTTATCTGGCGGCGCTCGACGCCTTTCACGACGTTCCCGAAATTCAGCTGATCGTCTGCCGCCACGAAAGCGGCGCCGCCATGATGGCCGACGCCTACGCCCAATTATCCGGGCGGCCCGGCATCTGCTTCGTCACCCGAGGGCCGGGGGCGACCAACGCCTCGGGCGGTATCCACATCGCTTTCCAGGATTCGACGGCGGTGATCCTGTTGATCGGCCAAGTCGCCCGCGACCATTCGGAACGCGAAGCCTTCCAGGAAATCGATTTCCGCCGCATGTTCGGTGAAATGGCGAAATGGGTGGGTCAAATCGACGACGAGTCCCGGGTCGCCGAATATATCAGCCATGCTTTCCACCTGTCGCAATCGGGCAGGCCGGGTCCGGTCGTCTTGGCGTTACCCGAAGACATGCTTCGTGCGCGCACATCGCCGGTAACGATCAAGCCGGCGGCGGAAAATCAGCCCCACCCCGGAACCGCCGACATGGAATCCCTGCGCAATATACTGGGGAAATCCGAAAGGCCGCTCGTCCTCATCGGCGGCGGCGGTTGGAACGCCAAGGCTTGTGATGATTTTCAAGGCTTTGCCGAAGCCAACGATCTGCCCGTCGCCGTCACCTTCCGCTGCCAGGACAAGTTCAACAACACCCACCGGTGTTACGCCGGCGACTTGGGCGTCGGACCCAACCCGAAGCTCGCCGCCCGCCTTCGGGACGCCGACGTTTTGTTGGCGGTCGGAACCCGGTTGGGCGAAATGTCGACAAGCGGCTATACCCTGATCGACATTCCAAACCCGGCGCAGACCTTGGTTCACGTTCACCCCGGGGCGGACGAGTTGGGGCGGGTTTATCACCCTGATCTCGGCATTAACGCCGGCATGAAAACCTTTACCGAAGCGGCCAAGGCGCTAAAACCGGTAAAGGGGAATTGGAGCGACTGGACGAAAGGCGCCCACGACGATTATCTGGCCTGGACCGAACCTCCGGAAATTCCCGGGCCGGTGCAAATGGGCGAGATCGCAACATGGCTCAATGCTCATCTGCCCGAAGATTCCATTGTCTGTAACGGCGCCGGTAATTTTTCCGTATGGGCCAACCGATTTTATCGTTACCGCGGGTACGGCACGCTGATGGGCCCGACCAGCGGCACCATGGGTTACGGAGTGCCCGCCGCCTTGGCCGCCAAGCTGGCGCATCCGGACCGCACCGTTGTCGCCTTTACCGGCGATGGCGATTTCCAGATGACCGGCCAAGAGCTTGGAACCGCCGTCCAATACGGCGCCAATTTCATCATCCTGGTCGGCAACAACAGCATGTACGGCACCATCCGCATGCACCAGGAAAAAGAATATCCCGGGCGGATTTCCGGCACCGACCTTCACAACCCCGATTTCGCCAAGCTGGCAGAATCCTACGGCGCCTTTGGCGCGATCGTCGAAAAAACCGAAGACTTCGCGCCTGCTTTTGAAGCGGCGGAAAAATCGGGCAAGCCGGCGGTTCTTGAAATCCGCATCTCCCCCGAAGCCATCACGCCGATGGCAACACTTTCCGGGCTTCGCCAAGCGGCATTGGACAAGCTCAAGAATTAATAGAGACACAGACGTGACTAAAAAAATCATCAAGTTCATTGCTCTATTGGTGGTGGTGATTCTGTTGATGGTCCCCGTCGCGGCCTTGTTTGTCGATGACGAAACCTTTTCAACGATCCTTGAAACCATCCCCGGGGCGAGCCAGCACACCGAGAAAATTCTCAAACGAAAACAGGGGATCAGCATGACCCTGTCTGAATACATCGGGGACGCCTTCGGCGGACTCGAAAGCCTGCATGGCGGTCTTTTCGGGACTTCCGAAACACCCCGGCCACGGAAAGTCGTGATCGACCTGCCGCCGCCTGTGACCGCCACAAGCCAACCCCAAGCCGCCCTACCGCCCCAGGCGCCGACCGAACCCGAGACGAAGGCGATAACCCCATCGTCTCCGCCGCCGCCACCCATCCCCGTAAAGGCCAAGCTAAAAATCAAACCGCCGCCGACAATGCCGCCGCCGCGAAGAGTCAAACCGGCGATAGCGAAACCACCGGTAACGCAACCGGCGGCGGCGCGGGCAAAACCGCCGGCCAAAAGAATGAGAACCGCCGCCGTAGCAAAGGCGCCGAAACCACCTACCAAAAAAGACCCCACCGCCGATCAGGACCACAAGCGAGGGCTTCTTTTTTATAAAGGCATCGGGGTCGAGAAAGATTACAAGAAAGCCGCCCTTTGGTTCAAACGCGCCGCTGCTAAGAACCATGCCGGCGCCCAATATAATTTAGGCATCATGAGCTACCTGGGTCAGGGCGTGCCGCAAGATTATACCCAAGCGGCCTTGTGGTTTCATAAAGCCGGCGAACAAGACCATGCCGCCGCCCAATACAACCTTGGCTTCCTTTATTTCGAAGGCAAGGGCGTGGAAAAAGATAGCCTGCAAGCTTTCATGTGGATCGACCGCTCGGCCAATCTCGGCGATGAAAAAGCCATCCGGGCCCGAGAAACTCTGCAAAAGGCGCTGCCCAAGGAAATTTTTAATTAACCGCCTATTGGGCGGGTTTCATTGAAAAAAAGAGATTTCCGCTCAAAACCGACGGCATATGTCCTTATGCATTGAAATATAAGGACATATTTCGCCATTTTCCTGACATACGGGTGAATTAATCAATCTCTAGGGTTTCTATGGAAGTATGGGGGCTTCGAATGGCGGTTCTGAAGATCGCCAATGCCCTTTGATTTTTCGGAAACCGGTTTTTTACCGGGGGGAATTTCTTTTGAGTGACCGCAAGCGATTATTGATGCTTCTCGGGATCATGGCCGGCGTCGCCGTGGTTGTCGCCGGGCTGTCCATGTGGACGCTGTATGAAGCGGCCTTCAACGAACAACGCGTCAATTTATCCAACATGGTGGAAAACGAGGCTGAGGAAATCGAACTTGAAGCCGTCCGCATGCAGCAAGAAAAGTTTGACTACCAAGATCTTTCAACCCTGATCATCGAATACGTCCGCGCCGAACAAGGGGGAAATCTGCAATACGGGAAGACGGGTGAATTCATGATGGCCCATCTGGTCGACGGGATGATCGAGTTCGTTGTCCATACCGGGTACTCCGGCGAAGGGGTGGCAAAGCCCATTCCCTTTGCTACGGGATCATTGGCGCAACCGATGCGTCTGGCGTTGGACGGGAAAAAAGGCACGGTCATCGCCCCGGATTACCTTGGCAAAAAAGTTTTAGCCGCCTATCACCCCCTCGGCATCTTTGATTTTGGTATCGTCGCCAAAATCGACATGGCCGAAGTCCGTGCGCCCTTCGTCCGCGCCGGCATCATCAGCGGCATCGGCGCCTTGCTTGTCATCCTGTTGGGGACGGCTTTGTTCCGCCGCATCAGTTCCCCCCTCGTCGAAAATCTCGAAATCGCGGTCAACCGGCTGACGGAAGCCCAGCGCGTCGCCAAGTTGGGAAACTGGGAACGTGAAATCGCCAGCGGTGAAAGCTGGTGGTCGGAAGAAACCTACCGAATTTTCGGGATGGAGCCGAAACCGACCGGGCCACCCTTGGGAACTTTTTTCAGCGCCATTCACCCAGATGACCGAAAAACAGTGCAATCCGCCATCGACCGGTGCATGGCCGGCAAGGAACCTTATTCCATCGAATACCGGATTATCCTTCCGGATGGCGGGGTCAAGACCATATACGGGCGGGGCACCTGGCGGTTGGATGAACACGGAAAACCGGCACGCATCAGCGGCACGGTCCAGGACATCACCAAGCGCCGCCAAACGGAAGAAAACGTCCGCCGCTTGGCCGCCGCCATCGAAGTGCTTGCAGACAACTTTTCCCTTTATGGTGCCGACGACCGGATGATCCTGTGCAACGAAGGACATCGAAGGTTAAACAAAGGCATTCTCGAGGCAACGGTACCCGGAACCCTTTTCGAGGATCACCTCCGGGCGCTTGCCGGAAAAGGTCTGGCTCCGAGTGCCATCGGCCACGAAGAAGAATGGATCCGGGACCGCATGGAGCGCCACAGCAATCCCGGTGGGCCCTTTGAACTTCAGCGTCAAGACGGTATTTGGCTACTGGTCCGCGAACAACGCATGGCCGACGGATCGACGGCGACCATTTCCACCGATATCACCAAACGCAAGCGGGCCGAGGAGAACCTTCGCAAAGCCCTGATCCGGGCCGAAGAAGGAAGCCAGGCCAAGTCCGTGTTCCTGGCCAACATGAGCCACGAACTGAGGA
>JABMOY010000206.1 GCA_013203955.1 Rhodospirillales bacterium
AAGCGTATTCAAGGCATGCCCGCCACCGGGCTAAACCTGATCGTCGGCCCGGTGCTTCGAGCCTGGAGCCTGGTCGGGCGGAAGAAAAGCGACGATGCCCTGAAGCTCTTGGTCGGCGGCAAAAAAGGCGCCGCCACTGAAGCCTTGAACCAGATGCACGCGGCCCTGATTAACGAGCTTTTGGGCAACACCGGGGCAGCGGAAAAGCATTACCTGGAGCTCTCCAAAAATCAAAGTGGGCTGTCGCTCCGCATCGTCCAGCTTTTGGGCGCGCTGTACGAAAGGACGGGGGAAACAGATAAGGCCAAGGCGCTTTATGACCGCTACCTCAAAGAACAACCGGGGACCCAGTTGCTCGACGTCGCCCTGGCGCGGCTTAAAAAGGGCAAGGGTGCGCCGCTTCGCGTGTTTTCCGTCACCGACGGGGCGGCCGAGGCGCTGTTCGGCATTGCCAGTTCCCTGCGCCAGGAAAACGCCCGCGAAACGGCCCTGGTGCTATCGCGTTTGGCGTTGCACCTGAAACCCAGCTTCCCGGTGATGCAGATTCTGCTGGCCGACATTTTGGAGTCCGACAACCGACTGGAAGCGGCGTTGGCGATGTATTCGGCGATTTCCAAGAAATCGGCCTTTTCCTGGTCGGCCCGGTTGCGGGTCGGCTCGCTGCTTAACCGGTTGAAGCGCACGGATGAGGCTGTCAAAGAACTCGAAACCATGGCCAAAGACCGACCCAGTGAAGCCGGGCCACTGATTAACCTTGGCGATATCCTGCGCGGCCATGACCGTTTTGGCGACGCCGTGAAGGCCTACGATCAAGCCTTTGAACGCATCGGCCAACTCGAAAAACGCCATTGGTCGTTGCTCTATGCCAGGGGGATCGCCCTGGAACGCTCGAAGCAGTGGCCGCGCGCCGAGGCGGATTTCCTGCGCGCTTTGGAATTCAAACCGGACCAGCCCTATGTGTTGAATTACTTAGGATATTCCTGGATCGAAAAGGGCCTGCACGTCGATCGCGCCCAGGAAATGATCCTAAAGGCGGTCAAGCAACGGCCCAATGACGGCTTTATCCTGGATAGTTTAGGATGGGGACATTACCGGCTCGGCAACTACGGGCCAGCGGTCGAATATCTGGAACGCGCCGTCGAACTGCGGGCCCAGGACCCTATTCTCAACGACCATCTGGGAGACGCATATTGGCGGGTCGGTCGATACCGCGAAGCGCGCTTTCAATGGAAGCGGGCGTTGTCGTTCAAGCCCAAAGACGAGTTGATCAGCACCATCCGCCAGAAGCTGAAATCAGGCCTCGGCGAAGACACCGAAACCGCGAAGAATAAAAAGAACGATGGCTGAAGCGGCAAACGAATCCAATTCCCTGACCCGAAACGCGGCAGCAAAAATCAATCTTTACCTTCATGTCACCGACAGACGCCCCGATGGCTATCACGAGTTAGACAGTCTGGTTGCCTTCGCCGGCCTGCATGATGTCATCACGCTTGGACCAGCCCCGACCCTGACCCTGGGCATCACCGGCCCCTTCGCCGATGGGCTCTCGTCGGGGCCAGACAATTTGGCCATGAAGGCCGCGGAAATGCTGCGCCAGGCAACCGGGCAACCGCAGGGATGCGCCATCGGGCTGGAAAAAAGACTGCCCATCGCATCAGGCATTGGCGGCGGCTCGGCGGATGCCGCCTGCGTTCTGGGTGGGTTGATGGATTTTTGGCGGATTGATCCAAAATCGCTCGACCTGCACGGATTGGCGCTGGAACTGGGCGCCGACGTTCCGGTCTGTCTTTATGGCCGGGGCGCCTATATCAGCGGTGTCGGCGACGAAATCATCAAGGCGCCGACCCTGCCGCCGGCGTGGCTGGTGCTGGTTAATCCGGGTGTGTCCGTATCCACACCGGACGTATTCAAGGCCCGGAAAGGAAGTTTCAACATTCCCGGACGCCTGGAAGGAGCACCGGCCTCGGCGGCCCACTTGGCGGAATTTCTGGCATCGCGCTACAACGATTTAACCGAAGCGGCGATCGATATCGCGCCGGTGATCGGCGCCGCGCTGGAGGCATTGAAAGAGACCGAAGACTGCTTATTGGCCCGAATGTCGGGCAGCGGGGCAACCTGTTTCGGTCTCTACGAAGATTCAGGCGCGGCGGCCAGGGCCGCTGCGGAGATTGCGCAATCTCAACCCGGCTGGTGGGTGCGCCCGGCGCCAATGCTGGACGACACCCGCCCGGCAAAAGATTAGCCGTTCTG
>JABMOY010000207.1 GCA_013203955.1 Rhodospirillales bacterium
AGGGACCCGATCCACGGATACCATCAGGGCCAGCGGTTCAACAGCACCGCATCAACAGGCCGGACACAAGACTGTACCTGACTTGGCCGCTACGACGTCGAAAAGTCCTTGCAACGCGGGAGCCATCCACACAGGACATAACCGGCGAACGCATGTGCTTGCGTAGAGCCCATTAAGTTCATATATTCCGCGCTTATGGACCAAGGCGATACGGACAACGTCCACTTTCCCCATCGTCACTTGCTCGGCATTGAAGGTCTTTTGCCGGAAGAAATATCCATTTTACTGGACCGTTCCGAAAGCTACGTCGATCAAAACCGGCGCGCCGACAAGACGACGCCGTTGCTTCACGGGCGCACCATCATCAACCTTTTCTTCGAAGATTCGACCCGCACCCGGACATCGTTCGAACTGGCGGGCAAGCGCCTCGGCGGCGACATGATTAATATGTCGGTGGCGACAAGCTCCGTCAAAAAAGGCGAAACCCTGACCGATACGGCGATGACGCTTAACGCCATGCACCCCGATGTGCTGGTTGTCCGCCACCCCGATTCGGGCGCCGTCAAACTGTTGTCGGAAAAGGTCAACTGCGCCGTCATCAACGGCGGCGACGGCAGCCACGAACACCCGACCCAGGCGCTGCTGGACGCGCTGACCATCCGCCGCAGGCGCGGCACCTTGAGCGGGCTTCTGGTCGCCATCTGCGGCGACATCACCCATTCGCGCGTGGCGCGGTCCAATATTTATCTTCTCAACACCATGGGCGCGCGGGTCCGCCTGATCGCGCCCAAGACTCTGATCCCGCCCGAGGCCGAGCGCTTGGGCGTCGAGGTCTTCCATGACATGGAAACCGGGATCAAGGATTGCGACATCGTCATGATGCTGCGATTGCAGCGTGAACGCATGAGCGGCAATTTCCTGCCTTCCATCCGTGAATATTTCCACTTTTTCGGACTCGATTACGAAAAGCTGGCCAACGCCAAGGACGACGCCCTGATCATGCACCCCGGCCCGATGAACCGGGGCGTCGAGATCGACACCGACGTCGCCGACGACGTCGGGCGCAGTGTTATCCGCGAACAAGTCGAAATGGGCGTTGCCGTCAGGATGGCGGTTCTGGAATTGCTGGCGCTTAACCCCGATAACGGGGGGAATGCCTGATGGCGCCCCGCAAGGACGCCCCGGTGGGCGCCGTCGTCTATACCAACGCCCGGCTTCTCGACCCGGAGACGGGTTTTGACGGCGAAGGCGGCGTCTTGACCAACGGTGAAACCATCGCCGACTTCGGCCCGCACCTGTTCAAGAAAGGCGTGCCAAAGGGCGCACCCAAGGGGGCCAAAGAAGTAGACTGCCAAGGCAAATGCTTAGGCCCCGGTTTGGTCGATATGCGCATCGAACTGGGCGACTTGGCTGCCACCGTCAGCGCCGCCGTTTCCGGTGGCGTCACGTCTGCGGTTTGCCTGCCGAACACGCAACCGGTCATCGACGATATGTCGGTGGTGGAATTCGTTGCCAGGCGCGCCCGCAAGCTGGGGCTGGCCAAGGTTTATCCCTACGGGGCCTTGACCAAGGGCCTGGAAGGCAAAGAGCTGGCGGAAATCGGGCTTCTGGCGGAAGCCGGCGCCTGCGCCTTTACCGACGGGACCAAGGCCGTTGCCGACGCCCAGGTCATGCGCCAGGCGCTCAGCTACGCCTCGACCTTCGGTCTGATGATCGTCCAGCACCCGGAAGAACCGAGCCTTGCCGAGGACGGCGTTATGAACGCCGGGGAAACGGCGACGCGGCTGGGCCTGACCGGCATCCCGCTCGAGGCCGAAGTCATCATGATCGAACGCGACCTGCGCCTGGCTGAGCTGACCGGCGGGCGGCTGCACATCGCCCACGTTTCGACGGGGCAAAGCATTGAGGCGGTGCGCCGGGCCAAGGCCCGGGGGCTGAACGTGACGTGCGACACGGCGCCGCCCTATTTCGCCCTCAATGAAACCGCCATCGGCGATTACCGCACGTTTGCCAAGCTGTCGCCGCCGCTGCGCGCCGAAGAAGACCGCCAAGCCGTCGTCGAGGGCCTGAAAGACGGCACCATCGACGCCATCGCGTCGGACCACACGCCCCGGGACGAGGAATCGAAGCGCCTGCCCTTCGCCCAAGCGGCCCCCGGCGGCATGGGCTTGAATACGCTGCTGGCGGTATCGCTGGAACTTCACCACAACGGGCATCTGGGGCTTTTGCAGGTGTTGAAGCTGGTGACCTCGGCGCCGGCCCGCCTCATGGGTTTGCCGGCGGGAAGGCTCGAAAAAGACGCGCCGGCGGATCTTGTGCTGTTCGACCCCGACGCGGGCTGGAAGGTCGACGCCGACGTGCTGGCCGGCAAGACCAAGAACTCCCCCTTCGACGGGCGCCCGGTGCAGGGCCGGGTGCTTTTAACCGTGGTCGATGGCCGCCCGGTTTTCAGGCCGGACACGTGATATGACCGGGCCCGTTGACGGCGTATCCCTGCAATTCCTGTTAACCGCCTTGGGCGGGTACCTGATCGGCTCCATTCCCTTTGGCTTGGTGCTGACCAGGCTGGCCGGACTGGGTGATATCCGCGACATCGGTTCGGGCAACATCGGCGCCACCAACGTACTTAGGACCGGCAACAAGGGACTCGCCGCCCTGACCCTACTGCTCGACGGCGGCAAGGGCTTCGCCGTCGTCTATCTTGTCGGGCGAAACTGGGGCTTCTTAGGCCCGCTCGATGCCGGGCTGGTCGCCGGGTTCCTAACCGTCGTCGGCCATAATTTCCCGGTGTGGCTGAAATTCAAGGGCGGCAAGGGCGTGGCGACGACCTTGGGCTTCTTGTTGGGCGCCTATTGGCCCGCCGGCGCCGTTGCCTGTGCGGCGTGGCTGCTCTCAGCATTAATTTTCCGCTATTCCTCCCTCGCCGCCCTGGTCGCCTTGTCGGCGGCACCGCTTTACGCCTTTTGGACCGGCACCTATCCGGTGGCCATCGTTGCCGGAGCCTTGGCGTTATTTTCCTTTTTCCGCCACAGCGCCAATATCGATAGGCTGTTGAAGGGCGAAGAGCCGAAAATCGGCGGCGCCAAGGCCCCAAAGGATTGAAAACAGCGTTTTAGCCGGGACTTTTCCCTGCTAGAATGTATACAATCCGTTTACCGGCCCCCCAAAGGCCTGAAAAACAATATTAATTTCCCGCTTCTCTTGGCGCGGGAGCAAAAGAGACCCTTGAAGGGCGAAACCGCCATGCCCGACGGCACCGACAAAAAAGACAAGACCGCCCCGGCTCAAAAAGAAACGGCGAAGCCTGCCGGCGACGTCGAGCCGGCCAGTCCCGCCAGTCCCTTAAAAAAAGACCGCGGCCGCCATTTCAAGCTGCGCCTTGGGACAGTCGTCGCCATTGTTGCGGTGGCCGTCTTTTTCCTGGGCCGCGAGATCGTTCACCGGGTCAATTATGTCTATTCCTATGATTCGCGCATCGATGCCGATTTGATCACGGTGTCGAGCCGCGTCGCCGGTTGGGTGACGTCCCTGGATATCATCGAAGGCAGCAAAATCGCCAAAGGAAACGTGCTGGCCGCCATCGATGATCGTGAATCGAAACTTCGCCTGTCCGAGCTTCTGGCCCAAGTCACCGGCATGGACGCCCAACAGGAAAGGCTGAAAGCCGAACACCGGCTTGTCGATAAACAGACGGCGAGCCTCTATTCGTCGGAACAATCCCGTCTGGAAGCCGCCAAGGTCACGGTGTCGTCGTTGGCGCCGCAATTGAAGCTGGCCAAGCGTGAGTACCAGCGGGCCAAGGAACTGTTTGAGCGCAAAGTGTTCTCGCGCCGCCAATTGGATCAAGCGGAAACCGCCGAGCAGCGGCTCGATCGCGAACACCGGATCGCCGTCGCCGATCTGCAGGCGGCGAAGGCGAAGCTGGAAGAAGCGGCCGCCGAGCGCACCAAATTGGATGTGCTGGCAGGCGATCTGAGCGTCCTGAAATCCCGCAGGGATGAGCTGTTGGCGAAACTGGCGCACCAAAAGCTCGACCTGTCCGACCGCACCATCCGCAGCCCCGTTGACGGCGTCGTCGACAAGACCTTCGTTAAGGTCGGCGAATACGTGACCCCGGGGCAACGCCTGGCCCTGGTCCACAACCCTCAGAAAATCTGGATCGAAGCCAACATCAAGGAAACCGAAATCCGCCGCTTGAAAATCGGCCAGGTCGTCAACGTCGACGTCGACGCCTTTCCGGACACCGATTTCAAAGGCCGGGTGCTGAGCATCGGCAATTCCACGACCAGCGAATTCGCCCTGCTGCCGAGCCCCAACCCCAGCGGCAATTTCACCAAAATTACCCAGCGCCTGCCGGTGCGTATCGCCATTGAACAGAAAGACGGCCTGTTGCGCCCGGGCATGATGGTCGAAGTCAACATTGACGTCCGTAACCCTTGATCAACAAATAGCCCGCTTCGGGCCCGGCTATAAATGGCTGGTGACCCTGGGCGGATTAATCGGCGCCATGGCGATGATCCTGTCGGCGACCATGGTCAACGTCGCCGTACCGTCGATCATGGGGGCCTATGGCGTCGGCCAGGATCTGGCGCAATGGGCGTCGACGGCTTTTCTGGCGACCATGGTGGCAAGCCAATTGCTGAACACCTGGATGGTCGCCGCCATGGGCCAGCGGTTTGCCTTTTCCATGACTCTGGTGGTCTTCACCTTGGGCACTTTCGTCTGCGCCTTCAGCCCGACCATCGAGGTGCTGATCGCCGGGCGCATCATGCAGGGCTTTTCCGCCGGCATCATCCAGCCCCTGGTCATGGCGACGATCATTTCCGTGTTCCCGGCCGACCGCCGGGGCTTCGCCATGGGGCTTTACGGCATGGGGGTGACGCTGGCGCCCAGTTTCGGCCCACTGGTCGGCGGCGTTACCATCGACGCCCTGTCGTGGCGGCACATTTTCCTGGCCCCGCTGCCGCTGATCGCCATCGCCTTCGCCATGGGCATGACCTTCATGCCGGGCAAGAAGTTTTCTTGGGCTCTGCCGACCTTCGACTGGACCGGCTACGTGCTGTTGGGGACGGCGATGGTCTGTTTGATGAGCGGCATCGGCAACGGCCAGCGTTGGGGTTGGGATTCCGACGGCATTTTGTGGCTTTTCGTCATCGGCTTCACCACCGCCGCCGCTTTCATCTATTCGCAAAGCCGCAACACCGGCTCACTGTTGGACCTCAGCCTTTTTCTCAACCCGCGCTTCGCTGCCGCCATGGTTATCGCTTTTGCCTTCGGCGCCGGCAATTTCGCCACCAATTACGCGATCCCGGTGTTTGCCCAAACGGTGCAGGGCTTCACGCCAACGGCGGCGGGGTTGGTGCTGATGCCGGCGGGATTGATATTGGTTTTCATGATCCCGTTTTCGGGGCGCTTGGCCGACCGGGTGCCGGAACATCTGCCGATCATGGTCGGGGTCATGTTGTTCGCCTGGGCCGCCTATTTACTGTCGGATGCCGACTCGCAAACGCCGTTCTTCATGATGGCGCTGTTCGCCGTCGCCAGCCGCTTTGGATTGGGCCTCGTCATGCCCAACATGGGCTCGGCGGCGATGAAGGCGATCCCCAACGACCGGCTCAACCAAGCCGCCGGCGCCTATAACTTCACCCGCCAACTGGGCGGTGCTTTCGGCGTCAACTGCACCGTGGTGGTTATCGAGCAGCGCACCGCCATGCACGCCGACGCGCTGACGGCGACGCAGACGTCCGACAACAGCCTGACCCGTGAATTGTTGGGCAAAGTCGAAAAATTGCTGTCGGAATCGGGCGTCCCCGAAGCCGAGCACCAGATGGGGGCGCTGGATTATCTGGGTCAGGTCATTACCGGACAGGCGGCCACCTTCGGCTTCCAGGACGCGTTTATGGTTATCTGCGTGGTCTTCGTCCTGGCCATGATTCCGGCTTATATTTTGAAGCGGACTTAGGAAAACAGACCATGGAAAGATGTTTTTTTCCTTGCGCGGCAACTATGACTTGAATTAGAACATAATAAGAACTTCTTGGTTTCCACTTGTAACAAGGGGTGGGCTCCGGCTCTTGACGCCTGAAAACAGACTCCCCACCTTCACCCACAATGAACAAAGCCCCGACCCAGAAACTTAAAGACGCCGACAAGCTGGACTGGCTGCGCCTGATCCGGTCCGACAATGTCGGGCCGATCACGTTCTATAAGCTTCTGGAGCGCTTCGGCACGGCGGCGGCGGCGCTCGCAGCGCTTCCCGAAATGGCCCGCAAGGGTGGCGCCAAAAAAACCCGGATCGCCACCTTGGCGGCGGCTGAAAAGGAATGGGCGGCGCTTGAGAAAATCGATGCTCAGCTCATCGCCCGGGGCGAGCCCGCCTACCCACCGCTGTTGGCCCATATCGAGGATGCGCCGCCGCTGCTCAGCGTCTTGGGCCTTGAACACCTTTTGGGCAAAAAGGCCGTCGCCGTCGTCGGCGCCAGAAACGCGTCCCTGAACGGGCAGCGCTTCGCCGAGAAGATTTCCTCGGACCTCGGCAACGCAGGCTTGATGGTGGTTTCGGGCATGGCGCGCGGCATCGACGCGGCGGCCCACCGGGGCGCGCTGGCCACCGGAACGGTGGCGGTGGTCGGCGGCGGCATCGACGTTATTTACCCCAAGGAGAACGCTTCTATTTACGAAAGTATCAAGGAACAAGGCGCCATTATTTCGGAAATCGCCCTCGGCACGCAGCCCCAGGCTCGCCATTTTCCACGTCGTAATCGGTTGATTTCAGGCATTTCCCGGGGCGTCGTCGTCATCGAAGCCGGCCCACGCTCGGGTTCCCTGATCACGGCCAGGATGGCCTTGGAGCAGGGGCGCGAGGTCTTCGCCGTGCCCGGATCGGCCGTCGATCCCCGGGCGCGTGGCGGAAATAATTTAATCCGCCAGGGGGCGATTTTGACGGAATCCGTCGATGACGTGCTGGAAGTCCTGAGCCAAGCCTTGAGAGCCCCCTTGGAAGAGCGCAAAGCCATTGATTTTAAAGGAGTTTCCGTCAAGCCCCCGGCCCCCGGTGAGCTGGCAAAAGCACGCACCGTGATCGAAAAAATGTTATCCCCGACACCGTCTTTGGTTGACGAAGTCATCCGTAACTGCCAATTGTCGCCCCCCGTCGTGTCCTGGGTACTCCTGGAATTGGAGTTGGCGGGCCGTTTGGAGCGTCACCCGGGCAACAAGGTTTCGTTAATCGAACCCTTATAAATAAGTGTCAACGAAAACCCAGACGGATAACACGGACAACCATGACCAACGTCGTCATCGTCGAAAGCCCGGCCAAGGCCAAGACCATCAACAAATACCTGGGCACCGATTACACGGTGCTGGCCAGTTATGGCCACGTGCGCGACCTGCCGTCCAAAAACGGATCCGTCCGACCCGACGACGACTTCGACATGGATTGGGAAGTCGACGACCGCGCACAAAAGCACATGAAGGAAATCGCCAAGGCGCTTAAAGGTGCCGATCATCTGTATCTGGCAACCGATCCGGACCGCGAAGGCGAAGCCATTTCCTGGCACTTGCGCGAAATCCTGAATGAACGCAACGCCCTCAACGGTATCGACGTCAAACGCGTCGTCTTCAACGAAATCACCAAGTCGGCGATCTTGGAGGCCTTCAAGCACCCCCGCGATTTGGACGAAGAATTAATCAATGCCTATCTCGCCCGCCGGGCGCTGGACTACTTGGTCGGCTTCACCCTGTCGCCGGTGTTGTGGCGCAAGCTTCCGGGCAGCAAATCCGCAGGCCGCGTGCAGTCGGTCGCCCTTAGGCTGATCTGCGAGCGCGAGACCGATATCGAGAATTTCGAGGCTCGGGAATACTGGTCGGTTAAGGGCGACTTCAAGACGCCGTCGGGCGAAGTCGTCAACGCCACGCTCAACAACCTGAACGGCGATAAGCTGGGCAAGATGGACATCGCCAACGAAGCCCAAGCCCAAGCCGCCGTTGACGCCGCCATGGCCCGCGACTTCACCGTCAAAAGCGTCGAGAAAAAACAAGCCCGCCGCCACCCGGCAGCGCCGTTCACCACATCGACCCTACAGCAAGAAGCGTCCCGAAAGCTCCGCATGACGGCGAAACGCACCATGCAGGTCGCGCAAAGGCTTTACGAAGGTGTCTCTATCGGTGGCGAAACGGTCGGGTTGATTTCGTATATGCGAACCGACGGCGTACAGATTTCGAATGAAGCCATCGGCGGCTGCCGGGGGCTGATCGAAAAAGATTTCGGCAAAAACTACGTCCCCGAAAGTGCCCGCGTTTATAAAACCAAGGCCAAGAACGCCCAAGAAGCCCATGAAGCGTGTCGGCCGACCGACATCTACCGACGGCCTAAGGATATCGAAGCGCACCTGGATGACGAACAGAAGGCCCTTTACCAGCTGATCTGGAACCGCACCGTCGCCAGCCAGATGGAATCCGCGGTCCTCGACCAAGTCGCCGCCGACATCGGGTCGGAGGATGGGCAAGTCATATTCCGCGCCACCGGGTCGACCATCGTCTTCGACGGCTTTTTCAGGCTTTACAAGGAAGACAAGGACGATTCGGAAAACGGCGATAGCGAAAAAACCCTACCCAAGCTCGACCAGGGCCAGGGGCTGGAGCGCACCGCCGTCACCCCGGATCAGCATTTCACCCAACCGCCGCCGCGTTTTACCGAAGCCAGCCTGGTGAAAAAGCTGGAAGAATTAGGCATCGGACGGCCTTCGACATACGCCAGCATCATTTCGGTGTTACAAGATCGCAATTATGTGACGCTCGACAAACGCCGGTTCGAGCCCGTCGACCGTGGTCGTCTGGTGACGGCGTTCCTGGACAGTTATTTCACCCGTTACGTGGAATACGACTTCACCGCCGAGCTGGAAGACAAGCTCGACGATATTTCCGGTGGCCGTATCGACTGGAAAACGGTGCTCAGGGAATTTTGGGACTCTTTCTCCACCGCCGTTGCGGAAACCAAGGATCTCCGCGTGTCGGAAGTCTTGGACAAGCTGGACGATCTTCTCGGCCCGCATTTTTTCCGCCCCGGCGAGAACGGCGAAGACCCCCGCAAATGCCCGTCGTGCGACAAAGGACGGTTGAACCTGAAGCTCGGCAAATTCGGCGCCTTCATCGGCTGCAACAATTACCCCGATTGCAGCTTCACCCGCCCCTTGGAAGTAACCAACGGCAATGGCGGCGAAGAAGAGGCTCTTTTGGCCAACGGGCCGAAGGAACTGGGCTTGGACCCGGATACCGGCGACATGATCACGCTCCGAAAAGGGCCCTACGGGTTCTACGTGCAGCGCGGTGAAGAAACCTTGGACGGCAAGAAAAAGATCAAACCGAAACGCGCCTCCGTGACCAAGGACATAAGCCCGCTCGAGGTCGATTTGGAAAAGGCCCTAGGGCTTTTGAGCTTGCCCCGCGACGTCGGCATCGACACGGAAACCGGCGACATGATCACCGCCGGCCTCGGCCGCTTTGGCCCCTTTATCAAGGTCGGGGGAACCTATGTGTCGCTGAAAGACGACAACGACGACCCCGTGACCATCGGCCTGAACCGGGCCGCCCATCTGTTGGCTGATAAGCCCCGCAAGGCACCGCCGAAGGAATTGGGCAAGCACCCGGCCGACAAAAAGCCGATTATGCAGAAAGTCGGGCGCTGGGGGGCCTTTGTCCAACACGGCAAGATAAAGGCGACCCTGCCGAAAGACGCCGATCCCGACACCGTAACTTTGGAACAAGCCATTGAAATGCTGGCGGCTAAGGGCGGCAAGGCAGCCAAGAAACCGAAAAAGAAGGCGGCGGCTAAGAAAAAAGCTGGGCCTAAGAAGAAAGCCCCGGCGAAGAAGAAGGCCCCGCCTAAAAAGGCCGAAACAATGGCCGCCGAAACCGAATAAGACCGTTGAGCAACCCTCCCTCCAAGCCTAAGGCTCCGTCCAAGAAAAAGTCCTCCGCTAAGACTAAATTAAAGACCAAAGCCCCCTTCCCCACCAACGAACAGATCCTGGAATACATCCGGGAAAACCCCAGCCGCGCCGGCAAGCGGGAAATCGCCCGCGCCTTCAAGCTCGATACACAGCAGAAAATGACCCTGAAGAAAGTGCTGCGGGAAATGACGCTGGCCGGCGATATCGACAAAGGCCATGGCCACAAGGTCCATGCAAAGGGAACCTTGCCGCCGGTCGGGGTCATCGAAATCACCGGCACCGATTTGGACGGTGAGATTCTGGCCCGGCCCCTGAATTGGGAGGGCGAGTTGGAACCGCCGAAAATTTACTTAGGGCCGGCGAGGGACCGGCATCCGGCTCCGGGCCCCGGCGACCGGGTGTTGGCGAGGCTGTCGCTGGCAGAAGACGGCGCTTATGAAGCCAACACCATTCGCACCATCGGTCGCGCCGCCGGCCGCACACCCGGTCAAATTCTGGGTATTTTCGATATCGTTGACGGCAAGAACAGGCTGCGCCCCACCGACCGCCGGGCAAGAGGCGAATTTGTCGTTGAAAGCCGCGATGCCTTGGATGCAAAACCCGGCGACTTGGTCCGTGCCGAACCTTTATCCGAACGGCGGCTAGGGTTACGCCCGGCTAAAATCGTCGAAATCATCGGCAAGGGCGAAGACGCAGCGACGCCGTCCCTGATCGCCATCACCGATAACGACCTGCCGGTAAGCTTTAGCGCCGAAGCCGAAAAGCAGGCCGAGGACGCGGGCCCGGCTTCGCCCAAGGGCCGTGACGATATTCGCAACCTGCCGCTGGTCACCATCGACGGCGAGGATGCGCGGGATTTCGATGACGCCGTTTGGGCCGAGCCGGACACCGACAAGAAAAACCCGGGCGGCTGGCGGCTGCTGGTCGCCATTGCCGACGTCGCTTGGTATGTGCGTCCCGGCGACGCCTTGGACCGCGGCGCTTATGAGCGCGGTAATTCTGTCTACTTCCCCGACCGGGTGGTGCCGATGCTGCCGGAAGCGCTGTCTAATGGCTGGTGTTCTCTGGTCGCCGACGAAGACCGGCCTTGCGTGGCGGCGCACCTTTGGATCGACGCCTCCGGAAACCTTATCCGTCACGAATTCAAGCGCGCCCTCATGCGCTCGAAGGCGCGCCTGACGTACGAGCAGGCGCAAGCCGCCCAAGACGGTAGCCCTGACGAAACGACCAAGCCCTTGGTGGAGTCGGTCATCGCCCCCCTTTACGGCGCCTATGAAGCGCTGTTGCGGGGCCGGGAAATGCGCGGCGTGCTTGAGCTCGACATGCCGGAACGTAAGGTCGTTCTCGACAAAGACGGGAAAGTAAGTTCCATCGCCTCCCGGCAACGGCTGGATTCACACAAGCTGATCGAAGAGTTCATGATCGCCGCCAACGTCGCCGCCGCCGAGACGCTGGAAAAGCGAATGCTGCCCTGCATGTACCGGGTCCATGACCAACCGTCGGCGGAAAAGCTGGAATCGCTTCGCGCCGTGCTCGACAGCATCGGCTTGAGTTTTTCCCGGGGTGGGGTGGCGAGCCCAAGTCGATTCAACCAGGTCCTTAAACAAGCCGCCTCAACGCCGCATGGCCCCATGGTTAACGTCATGGTGTTGCGTACCCAGTCCCAGGCAGAATACGGACCCGACAACCTCGGCCACTTCGGGTTGGCGCTCAACCGTTATTGCCATTTTACATCACCCATCCGCCGCTATGCCGATTTGCTGGTGCACCGGGCGCTTATTGGGGATGCCCCAGGCAAGGACAAGGGCAAGGATTTCAGGGAAATCGGCGAACACTTGTCGATGACCGAACGGCGTGCCGCCGGCGCGGAGAGAGACGCCGTCGACCGTTATACAGCCGCCTATCTGGCTGACCGCGTCGGCGCCCTTTTCCCGGGCCGCATCAACGGCGTCACCCGGTTCGGCTTGTTCGTGACCCTGGATGAAACGGGCGCCGACGGGCTGGTGCCCATCAGGACCCTGGCCGACGACTTTTACATCCATGACGAAGCGCGCCATTCGCTGGTTGGGCGGAGAAACGGTATTGCATACCAGCTCGGCCAGCAGGTCGAGGTCCGGCTGGCCGAAGCCAATCCGATCACCGGCGGCATGATTTTCGACATTATGGACGGCGGTTCGGACATATCCGGAAGGACCGCTCAGGCCCCCGGCCACAAACCGCGAAAGAGCCACAAACCCCCGAAAAAGGGCAAAGCCAAGCACGGAAAGTCCAAAGCCGCCCGCCGTTTAAAGCGCAAGCGGTAACGGGTGCCGATACTCAAAATTTTACAACTTATTGAAAATATTCGTAAAATTTGCATCAAAGACTCTTAGTGACGCAATTCGAAAAATATCGGACAATCCGGGTTATGGCGATGTATCGGAAAGTTCTTGCCGGTTGTTTCGGGCTAGCGGCAATGGTTGTTGGTGCCTGTGCGCCGATGACCGACTTTGTCACCCTTGACGAAAAAGCTTTTTCTCAAGCCCAGGCCACCGAGGTTTTTGCCGCCGCCTACGGCGGTGTCGCCGATAAATATATCGATCCCGTCAACGTCAGGGATATCGCCTTTGAAGGCATTCGGGGCCTTGGTGCCATAGACCCCGGCCTGACCATTCAGGAAAACGGCGCCACCATCGTGCTTTCCGACTCGGGGCGCAAAATCACCAGTTTTGAGACCCCCAAAGCCGACGACGTAAAGGGCTGGGCGGAATTGACTGCCAAAATTTCCTCGGCCGCCCGCGAAGAATCTGCGGAAATGAAATCGACGGATATGGAAACCATCTTTGAGGCCGTTTTCGACGGCATGTTGTCGAATCTGGACATCTTCTCGCGCTACGCCGGCGCCCAGGAAGCGGAAAGAAACCGCTCCAAACGGGATGGTTTCGGCGGTATCGGTATTCGTTACCGGGTCCGGGACGGCATTCCGGTTATTACCGAGGTGCTGAAAAAAACGCCTGCCGCCAAGTCCGGCCTTCGCAAAGATGACCGCATCACCCATGTCGACGCGACCCCCCTGTCGGGGCTGTCGCGGCACGAAATTTCCAGGAAACTGCGCGGCCCGACCCACACCCGGGTCGAACTGACTGTCGCCAGAGGGGACAACCCCGCCCCGGTGATCATCGCCATGGAACGCGCCCATATTTTCGCGGCGACAGTGGAACATTCAACGAAGGACGGCATTGTCTATTTCAAAGTTAAAAGCTTCAATCAGGATACCGCCCGTTCGCTTGCCGAAAAGTTGAGAAAAGCCCGCCTCGACCTTGGCGACGGGATGAAGGGCATGGTTATCGACCTTCGCGGAAACCCCGGCGGGTTGTTGAAGCAATCGGTCAAGGTCGCCGATCTTCTGTTGACCCAAGGGCAAATCGTCAGCACCCGCGGCCGCCATGCGGACAGCATTCACCATTACGAGGCCAGCGGTCGGGACCTAGCCGACGGATTGCCCCTTGTTGTACTTGTCGACGGAAAGTCCGCCTCGGCCGCCGAAATCGTCGCCGCCGCCCTTCAAGACCGTGACCGGGCCGTCGTCATCGGCACCACTTCCTTCGGCAAGGGATCGGTGCAGACGGTCCTGCGGCTTCCCAATGACGGTGAAATTACCCTGACCTGGTCACGGCTCATCGCGCCGTCGGGATATATGTTTCACGGATTGGGTATTCGGCCGGCCATTTGCACCAGCGGCGTCAAGGGCGCGGCGCGTGACGCCATCAAAAAGGGCTTTGCCAACCGGTCCAAGACCGAAGAAACCTTTGTTGCCTGGCGCCAGCCGGGCTTGAGGGTTGAGCCTAAACGCAGCCAGCTTCGGGCAACTTGCCCGTCACAACGCCGCCGCGATGATTTTGAGATGCAGGTCGCCCGCCAGGTGCTTAACGATCAAGCCCTTTATAACCGCGCCCTGACCTTCACGGCGGCCACCAACGAAGCCCGATACTAACGATTTTGGCTGATTGCCACGCACCCTTGACAGGGGGACGAAGCGTTGTATTGTGCGCGCTCTCTAACTTCCAGGCTAAGGCTCTCAAGCGATGGCAAAACCGAGTTCCATTTTAATCAGACTGGTCAGCACCGCTGATACCGGGTTTTATTACGTTACCAAGAAGAATCCGCGCAATTTGACGGACAC
>JABMOY010000208.1 GCA_013203955.1 Rhodospirillales bacterium
CAGATGAGCCAGATCCTCCTTTAGATCAGGCCGTTGATTGTTCCAATTTATATGACGACGGACAACAAAACGATAGGCCTTGGTCTGGAACCGGGGCTCGTTGCCTTTGCTGATGACGCTGGCGCCGTAACGCAGATTGTATTTGGCCTTGCCCGCCGCCTTGGCGTCATTCACCACGAATTGTGCAAGTGGCGGAACAAAACCCATGGTCGACATGGAAAAGGTTGCGAAAAGAGCCGCTTTTGCGCCATATTTCCTGGTGATGTCCAGCATTTCACGGCGTGATAGTTCCCGTTTAATAATTTCTTTTTTCATTGGTACCTCCCTTGGTCAAAGTGATGAAAGTCTCAGGTTTGAGTTATCGTCTCCTTTAGGCTTCGTCGGTCTGGTCTTAATCAGTTCAGTCTCAATCGGTTCCAGGGCGCTGGCCGACCGGAATTGTTTCGATACTGGCCATTTCGTCGCCGGTTAAAAGTCCCGGATCGGCCAGGGCATCAAGAAGAAAATCGGTTTCATCGGCGCCCCAAAAAATGACACCATCGTAAATAAATGTGGGCACACCGAAGACCCCGGCGTCAATAGCCATACGGCCGTTTTCGTGCAGTTGCTCTTTCACTTCCGCATTGTCGACGCGGGCATCGGCATCTTCGGCGCCGACGGCCTCGACGATTCCCTTCCAGCCGTCTTCGTCCTCGGGCAGCAAACCATCTTGCCAGATGCAGCGGAAGATGGTGTCGATTGTCTTCCGGTCGCAACCCAAGGAAAGCGTCAAGCGTAGCGTTTTTAATGGATTGAAGGGAAATTTCGGCGGCACTTTACAAGGAATGCCCTGGCGTTTCGCCAGCCACAGCGTGTGGCGCAGGGTCAAAAGCCGCTTCGGCGGGATTTGACCCGGCCCCTTGGTTTCCCAGTGGCCAAGCAGGCCGGCAAACAGGATCGGGCGAAAAATGATTTCAACATCGTCCGGCAAATCGCCGAGCCGCTGCGACTGCAGATAGGCAAACGGCGACAGATAGTCGAAATACCATTCGACGGATTTCTTTGCCTGGCCGGTTGCGCTATCGGACATTTTTGGCGTTCCTTACTCTTTCTTGAAGGTCCAATTGACGGGGATGTCGACGCCGCTGTCTTTTATCAGGTTGTAGACGGGGCACCTTACCAGCGTTTCTCTTTCGAATTCCGCGTGCCTTTCGGCCGGCTCATCGGTGATGATCGTGATATCGACCTTGGCGCTTTGGAAATGGGGAGAAACGTCCGCCGTGCCGAACAGCCCGCGGTGGTCGACGACGCCTTCGCAATCGACGTCCAGACTAATCATGTTGAATTCCTGATCTTCGGAGACCATTTCGAGGGTCACGACGAAACAGCCGCTCAACGCCCCGGTGACGTATTCCATGGGTGTCGGCCCAAGATTCTCGCCGCCCAGCTTTTCCGGCTCATCAATAATGAAATTAAAATCGCGGATGCCGACATCGGTTCTATAGGCCCGGCTACGGTGGCCCGCCGCCCTGACGGTCCTCATAACCGGGGTGTCGTTTTTCGGTCGTCTCGCCAATGTCTCGCCTCCCAGACTTATATTTAAAAACTTCCTCGCCCCTAAAGAAACACTACAGAACAAAAAATCACGCGTCAGGGTAAATTCAGACCCAAGGTTAAGGCCTCAGAATACCCCGGCTCGATTCATTTTTATCTCATTATCCTGCTTAAATATCCCCCGGCGGCTATAATTACGAAGGCTCGGCACCGAATTTGAAGGGGCCTTGACTCCGATTGCTAATTTCGTCTTTAATCAGTATATAGAGATTTCTTTATTTATCCATAACCTTATTCCAGCTTGACGAAATTAAGGCATAGCCTTCTTTTATGCAGGCAGGTAGGCCGGTTCGGGAGGAACCAGAGAAGATGGCTAAGGGTGCGTCCAAAACTGCATCGAAGGTAAGTCCCGCCCGGAAAACGTCTTCCGGCGGCAAGAAATCTTCTTCTAAAACCTCGAATCCCAAGAATTCGACCTCTAAGGAGGTCTCCAAGGAAGATGACGGCGAATCCTTCCGGTTTTTCGACAATCGGGAGAAATATCTCCTTTTCGTGACCACCTGCAGCGAGAAGGCGGTCATCGCCAAAAGAATCGGCGTTGAATTACGGCGCGTGCATCCGGCCCGGCCCGCTTTGCGTATTTTTGACGCGGGCATGGGCGACGGCACCGTCCTCAATGACTTAATGCGCAATATGCACCGCCGCTTTCCGCACATACCGTGGTTGATTGTCGCCAAGGAAATTAGCGTCGAAGACGTGCGGCTCAGTCTGGAAAAACTGGCTGACCGTTTTTTCGAACATCCCCAACTGGTGATGGTTATCACCAACATGAATTATGGCGAGGCGCCGAATCTGAAACCCAGGCCGGCGACCGAGAAAAAGCTCCGCTGGTATGACGTCGCCCTGGAGGGCAGCACATCCCACGAATTCTGCCGCCAACTCCGTGGTCTTCATCCCCTGATCGCCGAAGGCTGGAAAATCAAGATCAGCGAGAAAACCGGAAATCCGCTTTATGATTCGCCTTCGGCCCTTGTTCTTTACCGTAAGGATCAGGATTTCACCCTCGATCCGATCAAACCCCGGCCGGATTGGGGCGGTTGCCAATACGATCTGGTGATGGCGTCCCAGCCTTATCGCATAAGGATTTCCGCGGAAAAGAAAGTGAAAAACGTGATCGCCCCGCTGGCGCGGTCGCTCGCCTCCGGCGGACGCATGGTCGTTGTCCAGTCCATGGGCGGCGATCCGGGAATGGAAATCGTCCATAAGATCTGGCCGGACGACAACCCCTTCCAAGCGGGACGGCACGAATTGCTCAAGGAAGCGGAAAAGCATTTAACGGATATTGAGGACAAGGACCTTGAATTCACCCCTTATTCCGACCGCCAGTCTGTTTTTAAGTATCACATGCATACGTCGCCGTCGGAATTGAAGCGAAGCATCGGCGTATCGACGGTCATGTCATCCTGGAATGCAGCCGTTTATGTGGCCCAGATCGAGGATGAACGATTAAGCGAAGCCTATAAAGACGGCGCTTATATCGAAGCAACGCAAACCGTCCTAAAGGAACACGGCGGATTGTGGTTTCAGGATGAAACATTTGTAATTTCAAGACGCCGTTAATAGGTAAATATCATCGGCTCCGCCTTCCCGGCATCAGCATGGAAAGCGGCTAATAGAAAAGGAAATACCGTGGTTAAATCTGATTATCTCTTCACCAGTGAATCGGTGTCCGAAGGGCATCCCGACAAAGTCAGCGACCGTATTTCGGACGCGGTCCTGGATCATTTTCTGACCGCCGACCCGATTAATTCCAGGCTCGGCTGCGAAACCTTCTGCACCACCAACCGAATTATCGTCGGCGGCGAAGGCCGGTGCGTTGAGCCGGTGGTCAAGAACGGAGAAATCGATAAAGCGGCCATCGAGGATATCGCCCGGGCTTGCGTCAAGGAAATCGGCTATGAACAAGACGGGTTTCATTGGAAGACCGCCGACGTTCAAGTCTATCTGCATGCCCAATCGGCGGATATCGCCCAAGGCGTCGACGCCGCCGGCAACAAGGACGAAGGCGCCGGTGACCAAGGCATCATGTTCGGTTATGCCTGCACGGAAACCGAGGAATTGATGCCGGCGCCGATACATTTTTCCCACGCCATCCTGCGTTCGTTGGCCGAAGCCCGCCATTCCGGCGCCGAACCGGGCCTGGAGCCTGATTCGAAAAGCCAGGTGACGTTGTTGTATTCCAACGGCAAGCCGGTGAAGGCGACGTCGGTGGTGGTGTCTACACAACATTCCGAAGACCTTTCCCAGGACGAATTGCGCGAAATTGTCCGCCCTCATGTTTTGAACGTCCTGCCGAAGGATTGGATGTGCGACGAGGATGAATTTTACGTCAATCCCACGGGCCGCTTCGTCATCGGCGGACCCGACGGTGATGCCGGCCTAACGGGCCGCAAGATTATCGTCGACACCTATGGCGGTTCCGCGCCACACGGCGGCGGTGCGTTTTCCGGCAAGGACCCTTCCAAGGTCGACCGTTCGGCGGCTTATGGGGCGCGCTACTGCGCCAAGAACATCGTCGCCGCCGGGTTGGCCGATAAATGCGTTATCCAAGTTGCTTATGCCATCGGCGTTTCCAAGCCGCTTTCGGTCTACATCGATACCCAAGGCACCGGAAATGTCGACGAGGAAAAATTGTCCGAGGTTATACAGGAAATGGTAGACCTGTCGCCGCGCGGCATTCGCGAACATTTGGAAATGAACAAACCGATCTACGCCCGTACCTCCGCTTATGGCCATTTCGGCCGGGCGCCGGAAAAGGACGGCGGGTTTTCATGGGAACGAACCGACCTGGTCGATGACCTAAAGTCGGCATTTAAATAACAATTGGCAAGGGCCTTAGGCCTGAATTTTTGCCTGTAACTTTTTCTCAAGGAGTACGTAATGACTAACTTCACGGACTATAAAGTCGCCGACCTGGCATTGGCGGAATGGGGGCGCAAGGAAATCGCCATCGCCGAAACGGAAATGCCGGGTTTGATGGCGTTGCGCAAAGAATTTAAGGGCAAAAAGCCGCTTAAAGACGCGCGTATCGTCGGCTGCCTGCATATGACCATTCAGACGGCGGTTCTGATGGAAACCCTGGTTGAGCTTGGCGCCACGTTGCGTTGGAGCTCGTGCAACATCTTTTCGACCCAGGACCAGGCGGCGGCGGCAACGGCGGCGGCGGGCATTCCGACTTTTGCCTGGAAAGGTGAAACCGACGAGGAATTCTGGTGGTGCATCGACCAAACCATCGAGGGCCCAGACGGTTGGAAGCCCAACATGATTTTGGACGACGGCGGCGACCTGACGGGGCTCATGCACGAGAAATATCCGGATCACCTGAAGAACATCAAAGGCCTGTCGGAAGAAACCACCACCGGCGTACACCGGCTTTACGAAATGGCCAAGAAGGGTGAATTGAAAGTCCCGGCCATCAACGTTAATGACTCGGTCACCAAGTCCAAGTTCGACAATTTGTATGGCTGCCGCGAAAGCCTGGTTGACGGCATTAAGCGGGCAACCGATGTCATGGTCGCCGGTAAGGTCGCCGTGGTTTGCGGGTACGGCGATGTCGGCAAGGGTTCGGCGGAAAGCCTGCGCGGCTTAGGCGCGCGCGTCATGGTTACCGAGATCGATCCGATCTGTGCCCTGCAGGCATCCATGGAAGGCTACGAAGTCGTCACCATGGATGACATGGCGTCCAAGGGCGACATCTTCGTCACCACCACCGGCAACGTCGACGTCATTACCCTCGACCACATGCGGGCGATGAAGGACCGGGCAATCGTTTGCAACATCGGTCACTTCGATTCTGAAATTCAGGTCGAATCCTTGCGTAATCTTAAATGGCATAATGTCAAACCGCAGGTCGATGAAATCGAATTTCCCGACGGCAAGCGGATCATTCTTCTGGCCGAGGGACGGCTGGTCAACCTGGGCTGCGGCACCGGCCATCCCAGTTTCGTCATGAGCGCATCCTTCACCAACCAAGTGTTGGCGCAGATCGAGCTTTGGGAAAATTCGGCAAATTACAAGAACGAGGTCTATGTCCTGCCGAAGAATCTGGATGAAAAAGTGGCGTCGTTGCACCTGGGTCAACTGGGCGTCAACCTGACGAAGCTTTCCAAGGAACAGGCGGATTACCTCGGCCTCCCGATCGAGGGTCCCTACAAGCCTGACCATTACCGGTATTAAGCCTCGTCTTCAAAAATATTGATAAAAGGAACGCTTTTATGACGGAACCTCGTTTCGATGTTGTCGGGATCGGCAATGCTATCGTTGACGTCTTGGCGCAGACGGAAGACGACTTTCTCGCTTCCCACGATCTCAACAAGGGAACCATGACCCTGATCGATGCCGACACCGCCGGGAAGTTGTATGACGACATGGGGCCGGCCATCGAATGTTCCGGTGGCTCGGCGGCCAACAGCATTGCGTGTCTTGCGTCGCTGGGGGGCAAGGGCGCCTTCATCGGTAAGGTCCGTGATGATCAACTGGGCGAGGCCTTTCGCCATGATATCCAAACCCTGGGCGTTGCTTTTGATACCCCGTTCGCCAAGGACGGCGTGTCGACGGCGCGCTGCCTTATCTTCGTTACCCCCGACGCCCAGCGTACCATGCAGACTTTCCTGGGCGCTTGCGTGGAATTGGGTCCGGACGATGTCGATGAAGGCGTTATCGCAGATGCCCAAGTCACCTACCTTGAAGGTTATTTGTGGGATCCCCCGAAGGCCAAGGAAGCTTTTGTCAAGGCGGCGAAACTGGCCCACGACGCCGACCGCCAGGTTTCGCTTAGCTTATCGGACCCGTTTTGCGTCGGCCGCCATCGTGCCGAATTTTTGGATTTAGTGAACGACCACGTCGATATTCTGTTCGCAAATGAAGAAGAAATCCTGTCCCTTTACGAAGTCGATGATTTTGACGCCGCCATGCAGAAAGTACGCGGCCACTGCAAAATCGCGGCTCTGACGCGGGGGCCCAAGGGCTCGGTCGTTATTTCAGGGGACGAGGTTCATGTCATCGACCCGGAACCGGCGACGCCCGTGGACACGACCGGTGCCGGCGATGGTTATGCTGGTGGGTTCCTCTATGGCCTGACGCAAGGGTTCGATCTTGCCAAAAGTGCGCGCATCGGCGGCATCGTCGCGTCCCAGGTGATCGGTCATGTCGGTGCCAGGCCGGACATTCCGCTTAAAAATATAGTGGAAAAAGCCTTAAGCTAATAAGGCCCACTTATTGTTGGGGGGCTGTTGGGGTCGCCTAATGAGGCTTTCGGGCGTGCCAGATGGTGACGGTGACCGGGTCGCCCGGCAGGTGAATGATTTCCCCGCAATCCAGGCCGACTTCGGTCACCCATTCAATGACTTCTTTGTCACTGAAGCCGAGGCGGCGGTGGGCGTGCTCGTCGCGTAGCTCTTCCATTTTGTGAGGTGCAAAATCGCAGATCAGCAAGCAGCCGCCGGGCTGCATGATACGCTCGGCCTCGGCGATGGCGCGAAGCGGGTCGTCGGCGAAATGCAGAACTTGGTGGATGATCGCGACCTGGAAAGACTCGGCCTGGAAAGGCAGCTGGTACATGTCGGCTTCGCGGACAGAACAATTCTTAAGCCCGGCTTGTTCAAGATTGACCCGCGCTACCGCCAACATGTCTCGCGACAAATCGACGCCTTCGGCGCGCTCGACCCTCGGTCCGAAAACTTCCAGCATGCGACCGGTGCCGGTACCGATGTCGAGCAGGGTTTTGACGTCGTGGTCCAGCAAGCCGATCAGCGCCTCTTCGACTTTTGATTCTTCGATGTGCATGGTCCGCACCTGATCCCATTGCGGGGCGACCTTGCTGAAATAGGCGCCCGCCGCTTCGGCGCGCTTTTTCCGGACCCGCCCCAGGTGTTCCAGATCGCGCCCCAGCTGTTCGTCATCTTCGGGCAACAGGGAAATCAGGTGATTGGCGATCTCGCTCATCGGGCCGGAATGGGCCAGCCGGTGAAAAACCCAAGCTCCTTCGCGGAAGCGCTCCAACACGTTGGCGTCGGCCAGCAGCTTTAGGTGGCGAGAGATGCGGGGCTGGCTTTGTCCGAGGATTTGGGTCAGTTCACTAACCGTCAAATCGCTGCGGGAGCAAAGGGATATAAGGCGTAACCGCGTCGGTTCCGCCACCGCCTTGAGCGCCGTCAACAAGGCTTCCATTTAACTTGATCCCCCCAAATACCCTAAACGAAGAAAAAACATATCTTTATATATGTAGCCACAATACCTTGGCGCTTTCGGATGGGTCAAGCACAAGCTAAACGACTAAAAAACAAGGGAAATTTCTAGGTTAAGTTTATTTTTCTCACCAGCCCTCCTTCGCTAAAGCTTCGGAGGGCAACCTTCTCTATTTTTGGTTGGCGGAGAGGGTGGGGGTCGAACCCACCAGAGACAGGTACACTGCCTCTCAACGGATTTGAAGTCCGCGGATGCCACCGGACAGCCTTCCTCTCCATAATTCAACATTAGCTTACGGTTACCAAGGGTGCGCAATCATTTCCAGGCGTTACCCGGCCAATGATGGAAGCTTGCATTTCTTGGGCACCGTTAATTTTTTCAAGCAGCCCGACCGCCGCTTTTTCGGCGACGGCGATCAACAACCCGCCGGATGTTTGCGGGTCGAACAACAGGTCTTCGAAAGCGCCTGAAATTTCAGGGGAAATATTCACCACATCGGCAAAGGACAAGCGGTTGTTTTCAAGCCCGCCGGGCTTAAAACCATCGGCACACAATTCCAAAGAACCGGGAACGGTGAAGATGGCGGTGTGGTCGAGTTCCAAACTAACGCCGCTTGCCTTAGCCATTTCCTGGGCATGACCCAACAGCCCGAAACCGGTGACGTCCGTACACGCTTGGACGCCTGCGTCGAGCATGCATTCAGACGCCGCCTTATTTAGCTGCGTCATCGAGGCGATGGCAGCGGTGACCATGGCGGGGTCAGCGCCGCCGCGTTTGACGGCCGTATTGATGATGCCGACGCCGATGGGCTTGGTGAAGATCAAGCTGTCGCCAGTCTTAGCGCCGCCGTTGGTGACGGCCTTGGCCGGGTCGACCAGCCCGGTTATGGAGAGCCCGTATTTTACTTCCTTGTCGACAATCGAGTGGCCGCCGACAAGCGCCACGCCCGCTTCATCGAGCTTCGATTTGCTGCCCCGGATAATTTCTTGCAAAACTTGGCCGTCAAGGTCGTCGACGGGGAAGCCGACCAAATTCAGCGCCGTCACCGGCCTGGCGCCCATGGCGTAAACGTCGCTGAGCGCGTTGGCGGCGGCGATTTGACCGAAATGGAATGGGTCATCGACCATCGGCGGAAAGAAATCCACCGTATCGACCAGCGCCAAGTCATCGGAAATCTTGTAGACACCGGCATCGTCGGACGTTTCCAACCCGACCAACAGGTTGGGGTCTTGGCTCTTCGGCAAGGAGGCCAGGATCTCGGAAAGATCGCGCGAACACATTTTCGCCGCGCACCCGGCGCCGGTCGCCCATTCGGTCAACCGGACATTTTCTAGGCTTTGCTTCATGCTTTTGCGTGCCCCCTTGTTAAGGCCGGTCCCGCCATGCGGACGTTATCCAGCCGCCGGGTGATGCCTTCGCCGTCGAAATGTTCCAGAACCTGAATGGCGAAGCCGCGCCCGATCTTGGCTTCGTCCCGGAATTGGGCAACGGATAGATCTTTGTTTTGTTGCAAAAACGATCCTACGAGATCCCGCCATCTTTCCAGGTCCCGATGCGTGGCGTAGACGCCGTCGTTGAGCCGTGCCACACGCCCGGCGCGCTCCAACTCACCCAAAAAACGCCGCAGCTTAGGCACGGGCTGTTTGAGTTCACGGCCAAGCGCGTCCAACTTCGGCGGCGGCTGGTCCCGGTAAGTCAGCAATTCCTCAATGCGCCCGGCCAAAGCCTCGTCTTGGGGGGAAAAAGTCTGCTCATGGCCGATGGGCCGCACCCCTTCGTCGGATATTTCCAGGTCGCCCGCCGTCGCCAAGCGGTCGAGCAGGGCGCGGAAGATCCGCTTGTCCAAGTTTGGACAGACTGTCGATCTGAGCGTCGCCGGCGCCATCGCCGTTACCCTAGGGTTTGCTTTCAGGTATTCACCGACCGCAGCGGCCAGTTCGGGGCCCAAGGCTTCGACGGCACTTTGCAAGCCGACCCATCCGCTGGCGTCCCCGGCGCCCCCGGCGTCATCATTTTCGCGCCACAGGCCGCTTTTCCCGGCCAAGACCTCGGACAGACGTTCTGGCGTTTCGGCCAGTTGTTGGGCCAAGTCCGCCACCAGCCATCCCTCGGCACCTCGGTGGCTCAACCAAACGTCCAGGCTTTCGCCGAGATCGAGGCGGCTTAAGCGGTTAAGCCTTGCGATGCGTTCCGGCAGACGAGCACCGCGCCTGGCCGCGAACGGGTCGAGCACGACGCCACCGCCGAGCGTCTGCTGCCCCGTCTCGTCACGGAGCACGAACCGGTGGCCGTAAAGCAACGGCACCGGATCATCCAGCCGCAGTTGTGCCAAACCGGGCGTATCTTCGAGCCATTGCAGGCGGGCGGTCGCCTCTACGGTGCCGCTGTGAAAACGCACGCGGGAATGGCTTTTCAAGGGTTTGTTTGAGCCGCTGACAAGCGTCACCATGGCATCCACCGTCGTCGCCGTTCGGGTCAGCCGGGGCTCGCAAACCACCATGCCCCGACGCAGCGATTTTTTATCGACACCCGTCAGGTTCAACGCGCACCGGGTGCCGGGGGTGGCCTCAATGACGGATTGGTTGTGGGTCTGGATGCCGCGTACCCGGACGGCCTCGCCGCCCGGCAAAAGCCGCAAGTGCGCGTCTTTTTTTACCCGCCCCGATGCAACGGTACCGGTGCCGATGGCGCCGAACCCTTGGGCGACGAAGACCCGGTCAACGGCCATCCAGAAAGGCCCGGTTTCGGATTTTGCCCGCACCGTGCCCAAGCCGCCGGCTAATTCTTTGAGCAAAGTTTCGATGCCGTCGCCGGTTTCCGACGAAACGCCAACCACCGGCGCCGATGCTAGGGACGTGCCTGAAAGTAGCGTCCGGATATCCTTGGTCACTTGTTCGACTCTTTCCGCCGGAACTAGGTCCGTCTTGCTGATGGCGACGACACCGGCATCGATGCCCAGCAGATTGACAATATCCAAATGTTCGCGGGTTTGCGGCATGACGCCGTCATCGGCGGCGATGACCAGGAGAACCAAGTCGATGCCGGTGGCGCCGGCAACCATGTTGCGGATGAAGCGTTCGTGCCCCGGCACATCGACGATGCCGACTTTGCCGATGCCATCGAGGTCCATGTGGGCGAAGCCGAGCTCGATGGTCATGCCGCGCTTTTTTTCTTCCGGCAAGCGGTCGGTATCGATGCCGGTCATGCGGCGGACCAATGCCGTCTTGCCGTGATCGATATGCCCGGCGGTGCCGACGATCATGAATTGGCCCCCTTATCCATTTGTAGCGAACCGAGCAGGGCCTCGGTGTCCAACAGGCAGCGCATATCCAACAACACCTTGCCGCCGTGCACGCGCCCGATCACCGGCAGCCTCAAATCGCGAAGCGCTTTTGCCAAGGCTTTTATGTTGGAATTTTTTGGCGTGAGGGCGACCAAAACCGTCGGCAGGGTAGCGCCGGGGAGAGAGCCGCTGCCGACTTGAGAGTCCCCGGAAACGGTTTCTACTTCGGCACGGTTCCCGGCCCAGCGTTCAACGGCGGGCATAATCTCCGCCGCCAGGGCCTCGATTTCCGGAAGGGTGCGCGCGATCAGGTGATAAACCGGCAGGGTCTTGTCGATGGTTTCCGGGCTTAAGAAAGCGCCGAGGGTGGCCCCCAGCGCCGCCAAGCGAAGCTTGTCACAGCGAAGTGCGCGCTTCATCGGGTTGCGCTTGACCTTTTTCACCCAGTCACGCCGCCCGACGATCAAGCCGGTCTGCGGCCCGCCGATCAGTTTGTCGCCGCTAAACGTTATAAGATCGATTCCCGAGGCGACGACATCGCGGACGACGGGCTCACCCGAAAGTCCCCAATGTGCCACGCCCAACAGGGCGCCGCTGCCAAGGTCGGCGACCGTCGGGATGTCCCGTTCATGGCCAAGGGCGGCCAATTCGTCGAAGTCGACTTCGTGCACGAAGCCTTCGATGCGGTAGTTGCTGGTGTGAACCTTGAGCAATACCCTAGCGCCGTCTTCGATGGCTTGGCGGTAATCCTTTAAATGGGTGCGGTTGGTGGTGCCGACTTCCATTAACTTAGCCCCGCTTTTGCGGACGATGTCCGGAATGCGGAAGCTGTCGCCGATTTCAACCAACTCGCCGCGGCCGACGGCGATGCGTTTCTTGTCGGCGAGCGTGTTGAGCACCAGATAAACGGCGGCGGCGTTGTTGTTGACGACGGTGGCGGCTTCGGCGCCGGTTAACCGGCACAACAATTCCTCGACCAGATCATCGCGGTCGCCGCGTTTGCCCTTGTCCAGATCATATTCCAGGTTGGTGGCGTTGGCGGCTTCCATGGCCGCCTTGACGGCGGCTTCCGACAGCGGCGCCCGGCCGAGATTGGTATGCACCAAGGTTCCGGTCAGGTTGATTACGGGTTTAAGCTTCGGCTCCAACCACTGCACTACCCGGTCCGCCACTTCCTGGGCGATCGCCTCTAAGTCAGGAACTTTGGCGCCTTCAGTTAGCGCTTGGCGGTGGGCCTCGATGCGGCCCCTAACTTCGTCGGTCAGATAAGCGTGACCGATGCGGTCCTGCAATGCTGCCAATATAGGGTGGTCCAGCACCTGATAGACGGCGGGCAACTCACGCGGTGAATTTTTAGAATCTTGCGCCTTGCGGGGCATGAGTGGTGTCACTCCAATTTTGCGGGGCCAGTTATCAGGGATGTCACACGGACATCATCCACCACGTCGTACTAACCGGCTCCGGTGTTATGTACCGGTGCGCATCCTAGCCCTCTTGGCGGGCATGAGAAAGAAAAAACCCGCCAAAACCATAGGGTTTCAGCGGGTTTTTATTAAACGTTAAACAGCGTCAGCCGTGGCGTTCGCGCAGTACGTTCGCCGCTTCGACGAGGCGCTTCATCTTCGCCACCGCAGTCGCTTCATCGGCAACGCAGCATCCCGAGAACGTGCCGAAGCCGCAATCCGGGGACAGGTAGATTTTGCTGGGCTTGTAATATTCCAAGGCCCGTTCCGCCTTCTCCACGATGTATTCGACGCTTTCGACCTCGCCGTTGCGGGGGCTGACGACGCCCAAGCCGATTTCTTTATCGTTCAGGGTTTTACCAACGATGCCGAAATCACCGGCCCGAGGGGTCGCGAATTCGAGAACGAACTGATCGATATTCAGTTTTTTGAGCGACGGAATAAGAGGTTCGTAATCGCCGGCCAGATGCACCTCGTCTTTGGTGCTCCAATTACCGCGGCAAATATGGACGCCGGTCTTGATACCGTCGACGCCGTCGACGATGCGATTGATAAGGTCTACTGCAAAATCGAGTTCAGAACCCGCATCACGGCGGGTTGCTAAGCTGCCTCACATAAATGTCCGGCTAAAGGATTCCCCTTCTTGGTCGGAACCCGAGTGGACGACTTCCGTCAGCACCGGTTCGTCGAACTGGACAAACTCGCATCCCGCGTCGCGAAGCTCGATCAGCTCGTCGCGCAGGATGGAAACGATGTCGTCGGCCATGTCGGTCGGTTCGGGATAAAACTTTTTCGAAAACTTCGGCGACCACATGGACCGGATCAACAGGTACGGCCCCGGCAAGGGAATCTTGACCGGTTTGTCGGTCAGGGTTTTGACGAATTTGAATTCATCAAGGGCCAGGGGATCGCGCCGGGCAAGCTTGTCGACGCAAACCGGGTTGCGGATGGTGCCGCGCTTGACGTCGGCGGCTTCGAGCATTTCATCGAAGCCTTTCTGGCCGTCGGCGGTTTCTTCCAACGACATCAGCTTGGTGCCGTCGACTTTCTCGGTGACGAAGGAAACGAAGCTGTCGCGGCGCTGTTCACCGTCAACGACGATATCGACACCGGCTTCGATCTGTAGTTCGACGGAGCGTTTGACCTCGCCATCGGCGACGCGGTCGAATTCTTCGCGGGTAATGTTTCCGGCCTGGAGATCGGCCAGGGAAGCGAGCAGACCTTCAGAGCGCGGCCAGCTACCGACTTGTGTGACTTCGAACATTCTTAAACGTCCCCCTTGGTGGCAACTTTATGGGTGATTACGCTATTCAATAGATCAATTGAATACTTTATTTCAGATTTTGTCAACAGCGGATTCTTCAATTTCCGCCGGGGCCGGTTTCGACCGGCAGGCCGGCGGCTTTCCATTCCGGATAGCCGTCTTCCAGGCGTCTGACCTTGTAGCCTTTCTTCCGCAACTCGGCGACCGCCTCGAAGGCGAGAAAACAATACGGCCCCCGGCAGTAGGCGATGACTTCAAGGTTTTTCGGCAGTTCGCCGAGGCGTTTCTCAAGCTCCGGCAGTTGCATATTAACAGCGTCGGGCAGGTGCCCGGCCTCGTATTCGTCGGTGGGGCGAACATCGAGAAGCGTCACCAGCCCTTCTTTGGTCCGCGTTAAAAGCTCATTCCGCGAAAGGGCTTCAAGACCGTCACGCTCATTGAAGTATCCCGAAACGATCTTGTCGATCTCGGCGGTATGGCGTTCCGTTGTCGTCCTCAGCGCCGTGTACAGGTCGACAACGTCGCCGCCGGCAATGTCGTAGAAGACGTAAAGCCCCCTTTTTTCGGAGGTCACCAACCCGGCGCGGCGAAGATATTGAAGGTGTTGCGATGTATTGGCCACGGATTGCCCGACCAATTTTGCCAGCGCATCGACGCTGCGTTCGCCTTGGCCCAAGTATTCCAGCAGATCCAACCGATGGGGGTGGCCCAATGCCTTGGCGACATTGGCGAACTGTTCAAGAAGCTGTGACCTTGGGCTTTTGGCTGGCAATGGAAAATCCCAAAATAAACGACTATTCAATTATTCCATTGAACACATTATGGGAAATTCCGTCAAGCGAACCGGACCCAAAGGTCCGCCGCTCCGTTAATCGAATTCGATAAACAGCGAAGATGTCCACACTTTGGCGTCGTCCGCTTGGCGGGCCAACATATAGACCGGGCGGTGGCCATGGGGGCCGTTGACGGGGTCTACTTCAAGGCTTCCCTGGACGTCCCGGGGCAGCGGTTTGTCGGTCAGTTGTTCGAGGGCCAGGAACAATTCCGTACCACCCAATTCGACCCGCACTTCACCCTCTTCCAAAAGCTCGACCCCGGAAATCTCCCATGAGAAATCCGGGCAGTGGACGAAAGGGTTGCCGTCTAGCGGATTGCCGACCTTCACATAGCCGTCGATGGTGCCTTCGATGATGAAGGTGCAATCGCCCAAGTTGCTGAGGTCAATGTCGATGGCGTCGGAATCGCCATAGGTGTCGGAATGGAACCCGATGACGTTGCCTTTCACCTGCCAGCAGGATTCTTCCTTGTGCTCAAACCCTTTGCCGGAAAAATTGTGAATGACGCCGTTTATGACAGTAATGGTGCCGTTCCAATTGGCCCACCGATAGCGGTCCTTAATACGCGCGCCGCCCCAACGGAACCGGACTTTGCGTTCGGAAAAGCCTTTTTCCTGGTTCAGGTTGCGCCGCCAGATCATGCCGGTGTGGTCGTAGGCGCAGATTTCATCCCAGCCGTCGTAGCCTAAGAACCGGTAATCGATCTTGGCTGCGCCCTTTTGCTTGAAGGCGTCCCCCATCAAGTGCTTGCCGCTTGTGGTCATGCCGAAGACCCGCTCGCCGGTGGTGGCAAAGGTATGGCGCGCGCGCACCGCCTTGCCGATGGCGGCACGGCCCAGTTTCGGTGACAAAATGCCGGTAACGCCGCCCTTGGTGCCGAAAACGGCCGTGCCGGGAACGCCGCCACCGCAGCGCCCGCGATGCTCGTCACCGTTGGCGGCCGCGCCCAGCTTGTAGCCGCGGCTCATGACGTCTTCGTAAAGCCAAGGGAAATGGCCCCAGGCGGATTCGATTTCGACCAGCCGCTCGAGCTCTGGATGGTGCCAATCCATGATGCACCGCCGCCCGCCGACATGGGGCATCAACAAATGGCCTTCCGGGTCATGGGCATAGGTCGCCCACAGTTCTTCCAGCGGCCAGGCTCCGGGCATGATGGTGTCGCCTTCCATGTCTTCGTTCCATTCGAAAGAACGCGCAACATTGCCTTTTTTGTCGAACGGGAATTCCGGTTTTTTGCCGTGCAGGAAGACGACGTTGTGGTCGCCGCCGGCGCAACTGTTGCCGCACCATTCAGTGCCCGGATAGCAGACGAATTCCCCGTCCTTGTTAAGGCTGTGAATCAACTTCACCGCCTCGTCCCAACGTTTCTTGGTGATCTGGAAATCGTTGGCCGTGTAGCCCAAAACGTCCAACCCGGCGATGTCGCGGCCATAGGACAGGTTGTAAACGGTCGAATTGGTTCCCACGGTGTCGTCGGAATGAACGTGCAGATCGCCGTAATAGTTGCGCGGGAAATTGAATAACTTATCAAAAGTGACATAGAACTTGGCATCCGGAACGTCCGCATTGTCCGGCATGGACGCGATTATTTCCAATTCACCGGCATTGCGGGTGGGTAGGTCGATCTTGGCCACCGCCCAGCCCTTGTCCTTGAGGGCGACGTCTTTCGAGAACGCGCGCTTGCCGTTCAATTTTCCGGTCAGACGAACTTGGCCGCCTTCGTCCCAGCAGGTGTTGCCCCATTCGTCCTCGGCGCGGACGCGAAGCGGGGTCCGAACGCCGGGCTGTGCGATGCGCGATCCGGCCATGATCAACTGCGCCGGTTTGCCGGGCACGATGTCGATAACGACGTCGCCGGGAATGTCACAGAACCGGGACGTGCCCAAGGGGTCGACGTAACAGCGGAAGCGGAAGCCTTCCTCGACGAAGGTCTGGACACGGGTGCCGGGCCCGCCGGAACGCCGGTCGCCCAGGCGGATGATAATGTGGTCGCCGGGTTTGACGTAACCGTCCACGGTATCGACGATGACCGCTTTCTGGAACGGGCGTTCGTGGCCTTTTTGGTCGAAGCGCACTTTCAGTGCCTGCACCGTCGCCGGGCTTTGCCCAGGGGCGCAAGCGCCGGCTTGATATTCGGCGGAAACATAATTGGCGCCCGTCGGGTCCGTGGTCTGGAACAGCGCCCAATCGGAATAAAACTTGAAGGTCGCCTTCAGCCAGGCGCCATCGGCGATGCCCGACGAGCCGACCGTGTAATCGAGGATGATTTCGCTCCATTCGCCGGCGACGAGCCGGTCGACGTTGCACGCAATAGACCCCAGAAACGTCATGTCCTTGGTCTTCGCGTACAAGCCCTTGGGCGCGGTGTAATCGCCTAGCTTCTTTTTCAATTCCGCAGGGGACATTTTTTTCATAAGTCTTCCTCCTTAGGTTCGATTTATTGTTTTGATTATCGTTAAACCAGATCTTGTACGTGATTATAACAACGCGTTAAGTGCATTCCTGTCATGCAGACGACAAAACCGGTGAGATTATTAACCCTTCTCCTCGGCAGAAGCCTGGTTGCTTTTTTTCAAACCGTCCCAGAACGTTTTTCCAATGACGAAGAAGGTCAGCGCCATCAGCCCCATCGCAACGGGGCGGCGGTAGAACATGAAGGTATCTATCTGTGAAAGGATGACGACCTGCTGCAAGGCGCGTTCCCATTCGGGGGCAAGGATGAAGCCGATCAGGAAGGCGACATACGAAAAGTCGAATTTACGCATGAAGTACCCGATGATCCCGAATATCAGCATGACGATGACGTCGAACATCGAAGACTGGCCCAGGTAGGACCCCATGATGCAGGTAAAAATGATGATGGGGTAAAGGATTGATGACGGGATTTCCACGGCCTTGCAGAAGAGTTTCATGCCGAACCGGCCGATGATGAGCAGAAAAAAGCTGGCGATGACGAGGCTGCCGTAAATGCCGTACATGAGCTGGGCGTTTTCCTGGAACATCAGGGGTCCGGGCTGCATCCCGTGAATCATGAACGCGCCCATCAACATCGCAACGGCAAGGTTGCCGGGAATCCCTAAGACAAACAGGGGAATCAGGCTGGCGCCGACAACCGCGCTATTGGCGGACTCGGACGCTCCAATCCCCTCGAGCCGGCCCTTGCCGAATTCGTCCCGGTGTTTTGAGCGCTTCATCGCCTGGTCATAGGACATGAAGGACGCAACCGGCGCGCCCAGGCCCGGCATGGCGCCGACGCCGATGCCGATGGCGCTCCCCCGCAAAAGGGTTTTGTAGTTGCCGATGAATTCTTTCCAGGAGAGAAGCCGGTCCTCTTTCTTGCTCGAGAACACATTGGGCGCGTGCGCACCATTTTCCTTGCTGGTGAATTTTTCCAGTTGGATCAGGATCTCCGAAAACGCGAGCAAGCCGATGGCCACGGGAATCAACTTCACGCCGCCTCCCAGCTGATAGATATCAAAGGTCAACCTGGGCAATGCCGTAACGGGCTCGGTGCCGATCATGCCAACGGCCAGGCCAAAAGCCGCAGCAATAAGACCCCGGCAAATCGAACTGGTGCCGATGCCTGCAATGACCGTGAGCGAGAGCGAAATCAGGCCAAATATCTCTGCCGGCCCCATGAACAGCGCCACCGCTGCAAGAGGGGCGGCGATGACAATCAGAACACCTGTCGAAATGAAATCCCCGGCGACGGAACTATAGAGCGCCATCCGCAAAGCCTTCTCCCCCTTGCCCTGCTGGGTGAGGGGGTAACCGTCCCATGCCGTTGCCGCCGCCTCGGGCGTCCCCGGTGTTCGCAACAGCACCGCTGAAATCGCGCCGCCGAAAAAAGCCCCCTTGTTCAGACCAATCAGAAAACCGATCGCGGTCAGCGCGGACATGTAGTAGGTCACCGGAATAAACAGCGCGATCGCCATGGGACCGTTGATGCCGGGGATCGCGCCGATCAAAACGCCGATGGCGACTCCGGCAAATACGAACATCAGGCTGTTTGGCGAAATGGAATCCAGCAATCCCGCAAAAATCATTTCCATAGGTTTTTATCTCGGTTGTTATTCATTTTTTAAAAAAGCTGGGGTCCGGGGACGGGAACGCCGAAGCCGTAACGCATGGTCACGTACAAAACCGCGACGGCGGCGAAAGAGACGATGACCGGCTGTACAATTTTCCTGCTGCCGATCACATACTGTATGGCAAGCATGAACAGGAGTGCGGCGGGTACGTACCCGATGTATTCAATGCCGATGACAAGCAAGGCACAGGGAACCATGAAGCTTAGGAGATGGGGCAGCTTGACCCTGCCGATCTGGGTAAAACCGGTTGTCTGACCGTTCTCGGGAAACTCACTTTCGCCAGGCGGCAATGTTTTGCCCTTAAGCCTGGTCACGGTATTGCGCAGCAAGGCAAGAAGCGACATCAGCAAAATGACGGATATGGAAACATTTGGCACCAAGGCCGGTGAGACGCCGTAGCCCGGATAAGGGGGCGTGTAGTTAGGGATTCCCCAGGTCAGCATCAGGATGCAGAATGCCGATATAAGAAGGTATGCAACCGTGTCTCTTTGTATTCTTGTCACACCATTTCCCCTCGTGACCAAGCGTCCTCTGCCGATCAACGCCCAAAGAGCGTTATCGGCATCGGCATCTTGTTAATTCGCCACAAACGAAGTGACCCGGTTTGATTCAACCGGATCACTTCAATTTGTTGCATTATTTATTTTTTCGCCTGTTCGCCGAAGGTCTTGTACATGTTCTTCATGGCTTGATCGGCGTGGCTCTCTCCCCACTTCACCGGGCGCATCTTAAGGTTCCCCGTGATGAAGGTTTTGGTTTCGGGGTCATTCGCCAGCTTGTCGGCGGCGGCCAGCAGTTTGGCCTTGGCATCCTTATCAAGGCCCTTCGGCGCAACCAGGGCGACGATCATCTCGATCTGCTCATCGTACCCCTGTTCCTTCAGGGTCGGCACGTCCGGGATCGGCGGAAGCCTGTCGCCCAACGCCGAGGCGATGAGCTTGATGGTGCCGGCTTCCACGAACTTGTAGAGAATGGCGCCGACGTAGCCGACTTGCACATGGCCGCCGGTCACCGCCTTAATCACGGACGGCCCGCCTTTACTCGGGATCAGCGCAAGTTTCACGCCTTCCTTCTTGGCGATGCGGATAAGGGCGTCGCGGTCATCGGCGCCGTGGAACATGGCGGCCATTGTCGAATTGTTGTTCTTTCTGGCCCAGGCGAAGGCTCCCTTCAGGGTTTTCCAAGGCGCGTCGCCCTTGGCGATGAAGCCGCTGGAGTTCAGCGCCACCAGGGTGAGGTAGTCAAAATCATCATATGTATATGTCAGCTTATTGTGATGCGGCTCATAGGTATAGGGGGTCGCCGACGTAACGCCGATGGAGTATCCGTCCGCCTTGGACCGGCTCAATTCGGTCGCCATCACGGTGCCGTGGGATCCGGTGACGTTTTTGACGTTAATGGGTTGCCCCAGAATCTTGCTGAACCGCTGCGACAAACCGCGGGCAAGGCGGTCGATCTGCGCACCTGGTTGAGTCATGGTCAGGAACGTAATGGGACGGCTCGGATATTCGCCGGCAGCGGTGGGTCCCGCGAGCATGACCGCAAACACTAGGCCAAGCCCAATCGAAAGCATTTTTCTCATCGTAAATCCTCCATGTTAAAAAATTATTCATTATTCGGCCCTTATTTAAGACACGGCCCTTTTGTCGTTATATTGACAGCATAGTATCAAGCACGGCGAGAAACTCGCCCGGTTCCACCTCGACATTGAATTCTTTAAAAATCGGAAGAGTGCCGCCGTAACTAAAGTGCAACCCGCCGATCAACAGGTCGTCGCCACCGACGTGGTGGGCGGACTTTTCGGACATAATTAAAGCCTCCCCCGCATTTGGGCGCCTCCTAAATGGTTCACCATTTCTTTGCAAGGCGCTAGGAAATAACAGCAGGTTCATAAAAAGAAATCTGTCAGCTAGGCGACAAACAGGTAAAATCATTTACTGCTATTATCAGCAACCAGCAACCAGCAACCAGCAGGAAGCACAGAGAAGCCAAAATTACCTTTAGCTGAGAGTATGATTGGCTTTGCGCATGAAACGAAGGATAAACCGGTGGAAAACAGCCTGACCTTGTCAGCCCCCTTGGATTTCCTAACGAAGTTGTCCGATAAGCATCGCGGCGAAATCGAGGCCATTGCCCGGCCCTGCGTTTTTGCCAAGAACGACCTTATTTTCGGCGCCGGGTCCCCTGGCCGGGACATCTACATTTTGGTCGAAGGCCGGGTGAAAATTTATCAATTGTCGGATCTTGGCCGAAAAGTAATCTTATGGTTTTGCTTTTCCGGTGAATTGTTCGGCCTTGCCGAGACGTCTCAGGTCAGACCCAGGGAGGTTCATGCCCAGGCTTGCGCCAAATCCCGTGTGCTGGTCGTTTCGGAGAAGGCTTTCAAGGCCTTCCTGGCCACCCACCCCGATACTGCGCTGTTGGTCATTGAAGTTTTGTCATCGCGCCTGCGCGTTGCCGGGGAAATGCTTCTCAACGTCAGTTCCGATGACGTGATGACGCGGCTGATCAAGTTGATTACCCGGCTTAACGCCATTTACGGCAAACGGGTCGAACACGAATCATTCCTCGACATTCACCTGACACACCAGGACATGGCCGATATGATCGGCGCAAGCCGCCAGACGGTGACCATGACGCTGGGTCTGTTGCGGCGCAAAGGCGTGCTCAGGGTCGAAGACCGCCGGTTGCATATACCCGATGTTGAGCTTCTTGAAACCATCTCGTTGGAACACGGCTTCGACCATGTGCAATAAGCCATCCTCAGCGAAGATAGATTTAAGGGATTGAATGGTGAACGATACCGAAACCGCGCATCAAGCCTGGGATGAAACCTGGAAATCGGAGAACGGTCGCGCCATCTGGCTCGATCCCGAAGAAGACGTCCGTGACCTTGTCGGCAAATTAAAGGCCGCGGACACCGTAAAAGCGCTCGATCTCGGCTGCGGGGTCGGTCGCCATGCCGTCTATTTGGCGTCCCAGGGGTTCGAGACCTATGCCTTGGACGGCAGCGAAACCGGCATCGAACACGCCCGCCAACAGACCGAAAAAGCCGGCCTGGAGATTGATTTCCGAGTCGGCATGATGACGGACCTTCCCTTTGATGACGCCATGTTCGATTACGTTCTGGCGTTCAATGTCATCTATCACGGCGACCCAAAGACCGTGGGCAAGGCGATTTCTGAAATTCGCCGGATACTCAAGGCGGGCGGAACCTACCAAGGCACCATGTTATCGAAACGAAACGATCACTTCGGCAAGGGAGAAGAGATCGAAAAAGACACCTTTATCTACGACCACGATGGCACCGGTGACGAAGCTCATCCACACTTTTATTGCAATGCCCGGGAATTGGTTGAACTTTTCGACGGGTTCGAGCTCCAGAAGCTTCTGGATGTCGATCATTCCCACCGGCGCCCCGAGCATTGGCATTGGCACTTGGTGGCGGAACGGCTGGCGTAATTATTCCAGTCTGGCTTAATTATTCCGGAAAACGTGCCCGCGCAACGCAGGCTTCGGGAATCCTATTTCGTCGCCATTGTCACACCGGCGATCAAGCATTTGAAATTGGAACTTGCCGGGGACGGCGCTTGCCCGATATAAGCCCATTTGCCTAAAGCGTAATTGGGACCAGCCGTTATTTCCGATATGACAAAAACAACCGCCCAAACAGCCCGCCCGGAGTCTTGGCAAGGCGCCCGGACCTTCGTGGTCGAACGCAAGGTTGCGGAATGCGACATCATTACGTCTTTCTATTTGGCGCCTGAAGACGGCGCGCCGCTGCCCAGTTTCGAGCCGGGGCAGTTTCTGGCTCTGGAACTCGACATCCCCGGGGAAAAAGACACGGTCCGCCGCACCTTCACCATTTCATGCAGCCCCACCGATCCGGCCTTTTACCGGCTGACCATCAAGCGCGAACCCCCGCCCCCGGACCAGCCGGACGCACCACCGGGGCTTTCTTCCAATTTTTTTCACGACCATGTGGACGTCGGCACCAAGATCAACGTTAAGGCGCCTGCCGGAAAATTCTTCCTGGATGTAGCGTCGGACGTGCCGGTGGTGTTGTTGAGCGGCGGCGTTGGGTTGACGCCGATGATCAGCATGGTGAATACCATCGTCGATCAAGGGAATGGGCGCGATGTCTGGTTCATTCATGGCACCCGTGGGCGCAAGGAACACGCCCTGGGCGACCATGTGCGCCAACTGGCGGCGAAAAACGCCAACGTCAAAACCCATACCGTCTACGAAAAGGCCGGCCCGGACTGCGTCAAGGGTCAGCATTATGATTCGGAAGGCTTCATCACCCTTGAATTGCTACAAGACTTGCTGGGCGGTACCGATTTTGAGTTCTACCTGTGCGGGCCGCCGGCGTTCATGAAGGTAATCTATAACGTCCTTTACGATTGGGGCGCCGATGAAACCCGCATTCATTACGAATTTTTCGGCCCGGCCACCGTGTTGCGCGAAGGCGCGCCGCCGCCGGACGAAGCGGCGCAAGATTCCGGGGCCGAAGACGCCGGACAGGGGGGCACCATCACTTTCGCCCAATCGGGGCGCACCGCCGAATGGGAACCGAAGTTCGAAAACTTATTGGAATTCGCCGAAGCCAATGGATTGGCGCCGGCGTCGGGTTGCCGGGACGGTATTTGTCAGACCTGTATGGTCGAATTGATGGAAGGCGAAGTCATCTACGCCGAAGACCCCATTATCCCGCCGGACCCGGGGTTTGTCTTGATTTGCCAAGCCAAACCCAACGGTGATGTGACCATCGACATCTAAAGCGCCCTTAAGGCCCGTCCGTGCGTTTCGCGGATCATCAACCCCATGCCGACGGCGATGGCGGCGAATAACGGCAGAACCCAAAGTGCCTGATCGAAGGCGGTGGCGGAATAAAGCCGCTGTCCGGCATCCATTTGGCCGGCCCAATTATTGTCCAGAAGCCAACCGGTAAGCGGTTGCATAACGGCCCCCGATAAAATGATTCCCATATTTACGATGGCCATGGCGGTTCCGGCCACGCGCGCTTCGTTATGTTCACGCACGGTCGCGAACAGAAGGATCACGGCGCCGGAAAACAGGCCATTGATGAATAAAAGGATATTTATGCCCAAAGCCGAAAGCTCAGGCCCATAAAGCAGCAGGCTGATTGTCGATAGGGCGACGAGGCTGCAAAAAACGAAGGGCGCTTTGCGGCGGGCAAAGCGATCCGAAATCCAGCCAATAATAGGCGCGCCAATTCCCCAGCCGAGAAGCATTAGCGACATCGATCCGGCAGCCTGGGGTCTGGTAAAACCTTGAACTTCCATCAAATAAGGAACGCCCCATAGCGCCCCGAAAGCGAAAAGGGTCGCCAGCGTCGTAAACCCGGCGGCGGCGAGAACCCACGTTTGCGGTTGTCTTAGCGCTTGGGCGATTTCGTACATCAGGGGCTGTGTGGTTTTTTTATCGATGCCTTGGGCCTTTCCCTTGGGGCGGCCCTGAATCATCACCGAGATAATAATGCCGATGCAAAGAAGAAGCGTAAAAAGACCGGCTCCGTTCATGGCGCCGCGCCAACCGAATTCCCCAACCACCCAAGCCAAGGGCGCTTGACCGGTAAGCCCGCCCACCGTTCCGATCATCACCGTCAATCCGCTGAGCAGGGCAAACCGGTGCGTGGGAAACCAATCGGTGGCGATTTTGAGGGTCGTCACGAAGCTGAATCCAGCGCCTACCCCGATGATGAAACGCCCCATATAGGCGATGGTGCTGCTATCGGCGAAGGCAATAAGGAAACTGCCGAAAGCACAAATGGCGGCGGAAAAACCAAGAAGCCGACGCGGCCCCCAGCGATCGGCCAGCACCCCGGTCGGCAGTTGAACCAAAGCGTACCCCCAGAAATAGAAGGCCGACAAATTTCCCAGCGCGGCCCCCGAAAGGGAAAGGTCGCGCATCAACTCACCGACCATGACACTCGGCGAGACTCGCTGAAAAATGGCGATGAAATAAAATAGAGCGCCAAATCCCCACATCACCCAGGGAAGAAAATGCCCCTTTGGATTTTGGTCGCGGCTTGCGGACGATGGGTTAGGCATTGGTGAACCTACCAAGCAAAGTGAAGGTCTGGGAGAATTAATTCCGGATAAAGCGGCAAAAAGCGCCTACAGTAGGCCTTTGATTTCCTGGTGGCGGTGGCCGATATAGGTGGTCATGACTTCCTCGGCCTTGTCCGGCTGGCGGGCGACGATGGCGTCAACCACGCCCTTGGTCATTTCGTCATGGGAATGGGCGACCGGCTCCCTATTCTCGGACTTGGAAGCAATATAAAACCACAGCCTGAGGTGCAGGTTGAAAATCCGGGGCACCGCTTCCTCGAGATAGATGTTCTTTGACGCGCGGGCGAGGGCGGCGTGGAATTTTCGGTCAAGGGCGACAAATTCGTCGATGTCGCCGTCTTCGGTGGCTTTGTTTAATTGCCGGTCCAGGGACCGCAATTCCCGGATATCATCTTCAGTCGCCCGCTGTGCCGCCAGGCGGGCCGCGGACCCTTCGACGAGGCTGCGAAATTCGTAAATGCTCTGCACGTTGGTGGCGCCGATGTCGTTGACCAACATGCCCCGGTTCGGCAAATGCTGGACCAGCCCTTCGGCGGCGATGCGTTGCATCGCTTCGCGGATCGGTGTGCGCCCGATCGCCAACTCCGCCATCAGGTTTTTTTCAACCAAGACGGCGCCGGGGGGCAGTTCAAGTCGGGTGATTTTACGCACTAGAAGTTGATACGCCTTCTCGGCCAGGGATACGGGTGCTTCTGTGTCGGCAAAGGCGAGGTCGGTTGGCGTCATGGTTTAAGTCCTTGGGTTTGGTAAAACCGTTTTTCCAGGCCTTCGAGGTCTATTTCCTTACCGATAAATACCATGCGGCCGTCATGGGGGCCATCGACGGGGTGAATGTCGAGCTGGCCGGTAGCGAATTGCACCAGCCGCGTTTCGCCGTCGATGGTCATGAAGCCTTTGGCGCGAAAGACTTGGTCGTCCAAGCCACCGAAGAATTTTTCAACCGCGTCCCGGCCAAGATCGCCATCGCAGCCGAGAACCAGCGAATCAAACTGCGTATGCTCGTGTTCATGATGATGGGTGTCGGGGGCGTTGACATGCTTGGCGCTTCGACCTTCCAGCAGGATATCCAAATCCGTGTCGCATTGTTCGGTGTAGATCAAGCTGGCATCGGGGTTGAGGGCGGCGATTTGGTCGTGCACGGCGTTAAGTTCAGCCCCGTCCCCGGCCATGTCGATCTTGTTCAAAAGAACGACATCGGCGTGGACGACTTGCTCGGTGTAGAACTGACCAAGCATTTCGCGAATTTTCGGAAACTTCGGTGTATCGACGACACAGACCACGGGGCCTAAGTCGAGGTCGACCATGGTCCCGAATTGCGGGTCCCACAGCGATTCCAGCGTATCGGCGGGCTCCGCCAAGCCGCTGGCTTCGACGATGGTGCGCTCTATGCCGCCTTTTCCCTGCAATTCCTCTATGGCGCTGTTCAAGGACCCTTTCAAGGTGCAGCAAAAACATCCCGACGTCAGTTGGATCATGTCGACGGATTGGCCTTCAAGGATATCACCGTCGATGCCGACATCACCGAATTCGTTGACGATAACGGCCGTCGATTGGGCGCCTGCGCGCTCAGCCAGGATGCGCCGCACCAGGGTCGTTTTGCCCGACCCCAAAAATCCGAATATCAGGTTCAACCGCATGTCAGGCTACACTTCCCGCCAGTTTTTTGACGGTTTCATCATCGGGAAAGCACATAGCCTCGATAAAAATATCCTGGAAATCTAGGCGGGCGGCGAGGGAAACGTGCTCGATTTCATTGGCCAGGACGGACGCCCGCGCCCGTTCCGCTTCCGACAGTAGCGCAATCTGGGCCCCCATCAGGGCGGCGTTGCCGACGTAAGTGATTTTGTCGAGCCCCAACGCCGGTAACAGGTGGATGGTGACGGCGCTTTCGATGTTGATGTAATTGCCGAAACCGCCCGCTAATTGCAGTTCGGCAAGGTCGTCATTGGGGACTTCCATTATTCTTTGCAGCATCAAAACGCCGGAATAGATGGCGCCCTTCGCCAATTGAAGTTGGCGGATGTCATCTTGGGTTAAGGTCACGTCTTCGCCATTACCCGATAAATCTGCACGAACCAGCGTGAATTCGCTTTTGCCGCCGCTGCCGGACAGGCGGTCGGCTAATGCTTTCGGCAGAGATTTATCATCTTTGGGTCGGAATCTTCCGGACGGTAGAATAACATTCGCTTTCAACAAGGCGGCGGCGGCGTCGATCAGGCCCGAGCCGCAAATGCCGATGGCCGGTGCGCCACCGATGGTCTCGCAGATCACGTCGTCCTCGATCCTGACTTTTTCGATGGCGCCGATGGCGCCGCGCATGCCGTGTTTGATTTGGGCGCCTTCCAAGGCCGGGCCGGCCGGCGCCGAACACGCCATCAATTTATTCTTATTGCCCATGATGACTTCGCCGTTGGTGCCGATATCAACAAGGGCCCGCGTTTCTTCGCTTTCAAAAATCCGCGTCGCCAGGATGGCGCCCATGGCGTCGGCACCGACGAAGCCTGCAACAATAGGCAGCAAGCAGACCTGGGCGTTGGGAATAACCTTGAGCAACAGGTCACGGGCCGGAAGCTCGATGGCATGGCGAACCGTCGGCGAATAGGGGGCGAGCCCGACATACGTGGGGTCGATTCCTAAAAAAATGTGGTGCATGGCGGTGTTGCCGACGACGACGACCTTGTAAATATGCGAGGCCGAAATGTTGGCGGTTTCACACGCCTCTTTGATCTGGTCGCTGACGGACTGAACGGCGCGGGCACGGAGTTTGCGAAGTGCGCCAAGATCGAACTGGGCGAAGGCCAAGCGCGACATCAAATCGCCGCCGTAGACGGATTGTGGGTTGACGTCGCCGACGGCGGCCAGTTGTTCGCCCGTTTCAAGATCGACAAGGGAGCCGACGATGCTTGTCGTGCCGATGTCAAAGGCCATGCCGTACTTGTGGGCCGTGGTGTCGCCGGCTTCGATGTCTAAGATGGTGCCGTTGAAGGTGGTGACGGTGACCTTGCCCTTTTCCGCCCGCAGGATGGCGGGAAGCTTTTGCAGAAGCTCCGGCAAAATCCGCCCCGCATCATCGGCGCCAATGGCGTTAAGGATTTCTTCGATGTCCGATGATTGTACGTGTTCGTCCATGGGGATGACGGCGGTGACGAACTTCTTTTCGACACCGGAATTCATGTCGATGCCGGCGTGATCGCCCACCCCATCCCCGGCGCCCAGAATTTGATGGCCGCCTTCGGTCATCGGCGGCGCCAGCATAATTTCCGTGTCGGCGATGGCGCGGGTCTGGCACGCGAGGCGGAACCCTTCGTGGACTTCATCAGGCCCCAACTGCACCTCGTCCATGATGGTCGGCGGTGGCACGGCGCCCTTCAGCACCTTGATCCGACAGCCCCGGCATTTGCCGCGCGCCCCGCAGGTGGCGGTAACGTCAATGTCGGCCGAACGGGCGGCATCCAGGAACGATGTTCCGGGCTCTATTTTAACAGCTGTTTTGCCACCGTCGGTGGTGGTGAAGGTTACGGTGAGGGTTGGTCCCATATTTTTGCCTTAAGTCCAGGCTTCCCGTTGCTCGTTGATCAAGGTTTTGGCCAAATTGACGGCGGCGATGGCGTCCTTGCCCCAGCCGTCGGCGCCGATTTCGTCGGCCCATTGCTGGGTGGTGGGCGCGCCGCCGATGAGGATTCTGAGCTTGTCGCGGATGCCGGCTTTTTGCAGCTCTTCGATGGTGACTTTCTGGTAATAGACGGTCGTCGACAGCAGCGCCGAAAAACCGACAAAGTCGGCTTTTTGCTCTATCGCCGCTTCGATGAATTTATCCGGATGAACGTCGGTGCCTAAGTTGGTAATCTCGAAACCGGCGTTTTCCAGCATGATGGTGACGATCGATTGGCCGATATCGTGCATGTCGCCGAGGACCGTGCCGATGACAAAAATGCCCATGGGTTTTTCCGCCATGGCGGCCAGCAGCGGCCTGATCAGCGCCAGCCCTGCCTTCATGGCGCGCGCCGTAATCAGCATTTCGGGAATGAAGATGATCTGTTCGGAAAAGCGGTCGCCTTGCAGGTTGAAGCCGGGAAACAGCCCGTCATCGAGAATGATCTTAGGCCCAATACCGGTGTCGATGGCATTTTGCACGAATTCGTGGGTGAATTCGTGGTGGCCCCTTTCGATGGCTTCCCACAAGGGGACCCAGTCCCAACCGTCGGGTGCGCGTTCCTGCCAACCTTCCGGGATTTTTAGTTCAGGTGTCGTCATTGAACGGTTTCCTTCTTTTTTTTATCAATCGAGCGGGTATTTGCCGTAGACGCCGTAATCTTGAACGGCTTCATATAAGGCCCAGACGTTCTGAATGGCGACGTCGGCTAAGATGTAATGGGCCGGTGAAAACACATAGCCGCCACCGACGGCCATATTTTTCATCACCTCCAAAACCCCTGCACGGACTTCCTCGACGGAACCGCGCGGCAACAGATTTTGGACGTCGAGCCCGCCGATGAAGGCGATGTCATCGCCGTATTTCTTCTTGATCCCGACCTGGTCCTTGTTGCCGCCGGTTGGCTGCATAAGGCCTGACAGGTCGACGCCCAGTTCGACCATGTCGCCGATAATCGGTGAATAGTCGCCGCAGGAATGAAATTTGATGAAAAGGTCGGAATTTTCTTTCTTGAATGACTTGAACATGTAATCCAATCGGGGCTTGGCCAGTTCGCGCCACTGCTCAGGCGACATCAACATCGACTGCTGGGCGCCGACATCGTCGCCGACACGGACCATGTCGACGCCCAGGGCAATGACGTTCTTGCCGAGTTCGGTATAGTACTCGGTCAATCCGTCGAGGACGCCTGCGATCAGGTCCGGTTCGTCGAACAGTAAGAGGAAAAATTTCTGGGTGCCGACGATGTGGGCGTAAGCCGCTTCGATCAGCGTCGAAGACAGATCGACTAAAATGAAATAATCGTCCTGGTATTCGTCGCAAAGCGCCTTGATCGGATCGAGCAACCGGGGATCGGCGGGGTCGGGCCATTGGTAATTCTTCAGGTCTTCCATGGATTGGATCGGGTGGGAAGATGGGAAGTTCTCGGGCACCACCTTGGCCGGGCCCCAGTATTCCTGGGTCTTCATGAATTCCTTGTGTTCTTCCTCGGTGCGCCCTTGCAGCCCGCTTTTTCCATAGCCGACGTTAAAAGGGCTGACCCACGTTTCGCCGATGGCGATTGGATGGTGCGAAAATTCCGAGTTGATGCCGATTTGGTAAATGATGGCATCGTTGCCTAAACGCAGTTCAAGCTGCGGTTGGTGGCCGAGGCCGGTTTCGGCCTCGGTGATGCCGAAAACACGGGCGATTTTTTCCTTGGCTTCGCGCTTCATGCGGAAAAGCCTGGGGACGCGGTCGATCTTTTCATGATGCAGCGCGCGGATGAACCGATCCCTGGGTTTCAATTCTTTCATTTGGGCCTCCCGGCGTTATGGGCTGTGGGTTTTTCTTAATATAATATATTCTAAATATATTATATTAAGTATCTTTCGACCGCCAGTACTTAATGTAAGCCATCGAAAAATCGTCCCTGCCGGTCAGCACGTCCGCGCCCAGCTTGAATTCGAGAAAGCCCACGGTCGGGTTCATCACCGGGTCGATCATCAGCGAATCGCAACCGGCCAGGACCGCCAGCGAAATGAAGGCGTTGTTCAAGACCTTGCGGCCCGGCAGCCCAAAGGACGCATTGCTGTGGCCGCCGAAGATATGGACGTCGGGATATTTTTCCCGGAGAGCACGAACCGAATCCAGGTAGTGGTTGCCGAATGCGGGGTTGGCGCCGATGGGAAACACCAGCGGGTCGAGATAACGGTCGTCCATGGGAATATCCGCTTCGTCCATCATGTCCATCAGCTTAACCAAGTTTTCCGTACGCTCTTTGTCGTCGGCGGGCATGCCCGATGCGCCACCGGCGTTGGCGAACAGATAGGTGTCCATGTCCTTGGCCATCTTAATCAGCGGCAGGCGTGGTTCCTCCAGATTGACGGAGTTGATGGCCGGGCGGCTTTTGTTGCGGTCATAGACATCAAGGCCTGCCTGGATGGTATTGGAATCGGAAGAATCAATCGCCAGCGGCGCGTCGGTGATGGACTGAATGGTTTTTATGGTCCACTGCATCCATTCGAGGCGTTCTTCGGGGTAATGGGTAATTTCGTCGACGCAGACATCGATGAAATGGGCGCCGACCTTTTCTTGGCTTGAAATGATAAAACGAATGTAGTCGAGATCCTTGTTCCTGACCGCGTGGGCGATATGCGGGATCTGATATTTCTTTTGCTCTTCTTCGTCCTCGGGAAAACCGTCGGTGATATCGAGCGCCCCTTGGGAGCCCTCCTTGTCGGGGTAGTTCAAGCTGACCTTGCCGTTATCCCGGACCACACGCGGGCTTGTGCCCTTGATCTTGCGGCTGGTGTTGAAGTTTTCCCCGATAATGATCAGGCCGTCGTGGTCGATGGACATTATGTTCTCCCTTTAAAAGTCTTTGTGCCGCTCATGGCTTAATTGAGGTTTTTGTTGGAACGGGGCTTTGCTAATGGCCGCAACCCAAAAAGGCCCGACCGCGATTTTTTCGGGAACATGGCGCAACTTTCCAGAAGCCGCACCGGCAATTCGGTCTCCGCAAACAGTTCAAACAGGGGTTTTTGTTCAAGCAGGTCCCATTCCTTGTAACCGGGGCCGAGCCGGCGGGTCAGGCAGAGGCCATCCCCGTGGGCCCGGTCTTGAAGGTGGATAGCCAACTGCTTCGAGGATTGTTCGATGCCCAGCCATCCCGCGGTTTCAAGAAACAGCGCTTCGACGATTTCGCCGGCTTTCAGGCAGTTGCCGACCTCGTTGTCGAGGGCGTCGCCGAGGGTCAGGACAAAGGCGATAACGGTATCGCAATCTTGGAGCACCTGCCCAAAGACATCGCCGGTGAACCGCGTGCCGGTTTTGAGCGTCAGCGCGCCGTCGGCGCAGGCTTCCACGGGAACTTCCCGGAAGAACGCCTTCGGCGCCGCCAATTTATCGGCAAGGACGGTCATGTCTGTGGCAATCGCCCTGACGTCGTTACGCACGCTGGACAAATCGCGATAACCCTGGATCCGCAGGACATGGTCAAGCGGGATGTCCGCCATTGGCGGATCGTACGTTTCGCAGCCCCCTGGAATGGCCGCTTCTTTGGAATCAGCATCCATAACCTGTTCCGGCTATTTAGTATATTCAAAATATATTATATGATTTTTTAACGGGTTTACATGACCTTGTCAATAACCATTTCTAAGATAAGGGTATAGGCAGGGGTCCGGAGACGCTCGTAACAAAGGGCTCCTTGGGGGTTTTTCGTCAATTAACGGGGGCAATTAACGAAGGGAGCGTCAGAGTTTGGCGAGTTCGGCGGTTCTAATGTCGTCGAATTTGGCTTCCAATTCCTCAGCGACGGCCTTGGCGACGTCTTCGGCGGTGCCGTCGCGTTGCTCAGGCTGCCCCCGGGTCCATTCGTCCAGATAAGCGTCCGTCCCGGCCAGCCCGCTTTTCATGGCGACATGGTCGATCAGCACCTGGAAACGCTCGCTGAGTTGAATCTTATGGGCGCCGTCATCATCCTTCCCTTCGACCAGGGAAGGAATCGCCTGCCAGTACAAGATATTAAATTCCGCCATGTGAAATCCTTTTGCTTAAAGCCGACTTTTATATAAGTGGCCAATTCATATTTTCACTCAGTGTTTTCTTTTTTGAACAAACAGGCCAGCGCCCGGAACAAACCGCCGCCGATCAGCGCGCCCGTGACCGGCGCCACGATATAGACGATGAACCAACCACCGCGGGGGCCGGGGATGGCGATTTCGCCCCACCCCAGAAAGTAAGACACCAACCGGGGGCCGAAATCGCGGGCCGGGTTGAGCGCCGCTTGAGTCAGAGGGGCGACGACGGAAATAATGGCGGCGACGCCGAGGCCGATGATGACGGCGGCCATGGCCGGCGACGGCCTGGCCGGGTTGCGGTCGCTGGTGACGGTGCCGACCAGGAACGCCAAAAGCGCGGTGCCCACCATTTCGGCGATGAACGCGGATTTAAGGCTGACCACCCGCCAGGCTTCTTCCGCCGTGCCGTACATGGCCGGGTTGGGGAAGTATTCGCCGAACACCATAGCGCTTAACTCACTGCCCGGACCGCCCCGCAACAGGCCCCGTTGGCGTTCAAACTCGATGATGGCCTCGGCGAACAGCGCATACAGCACCAACGAAGCGACCGCGGCGCCCGCCACTTGCGCCACCCAATAAGGAACGACGCGGGATAACGGGAAACGGTCGAAGACAGCAGCGACGGCGGTGATTGCCGGATTGATGTGGCCGCCCGACAGCGATGCCGAGGCATAAATGCCAAGCGCCACGCCGACGGCCCAGACGGCGGCAACCTGCCATAGCCCGACCTGGGCGCCGCTGACGACGGCGGCGTTGACGGCGCCGACGCCGAAGAACACCAACAGGAAGGTGCCGGTAAATTCTCCGGCCAGCGCCGGCCAGAACCGGGGCAGGGGCTCGTCGATAGGTTCTGGGGCGATTTTCTTAGCCGCTTTCGGTTTGGCGTCGCTCACGATCAATGTTCCTTTTGCATACTCTTGGAAATATTTTGGGGAATATTTTGGGCGGCGTAAAAATGAGTGTTGCCGATTTCGGCGTCCTTGAAATGGGCGCCATCTAAGTCGGCCCGGTTAAGGTTAGCTGATGTTAAGTCGGCGCCTTCGAAATCGGCGTTGCTAAGGCCAGCACCGGTCATCTGCGCCGAAACCAGATTGGCACCCTTGAAAGAGGCTTCGCGGAAATCGGCGCCATAGGCCAAAACCCACGGCATTTTCGCGCCCGAGAAATCGGCGCTGCGTCCCTTCACCCATTCCAGGTTGGCGCCGCCGAGGTGGGCGCCAAAAAAAACCGTGCCGGTCAAAATCGCTTCGCTGAAATCGACGCCTTTTAAGTTGGCGGCGCTTAAATCAGCCCCTGATAAGTCCACGCCCCGTAACCGGGCCGGGGCCGGGCCGACGTAGCCGAGCTGATGGGCACCCAGGTCGGCGTTTTTAAGATTGGCCCCTTTAAGGACCGCTTGTGACAGGTCGGCGTCACTGAGGACAGCATTTTCCAGATCGACCTTCCCGAGCTGGGCTTTAATCAGGCTTGCCCCCGCCAGCAAGGCCCCGGCCATGTGGGCGCCTGTCAAACGGGCGCTGTCGAGGACCGCGAGCGTCAGCATCGCTGATTTCAGGTTGGCCTCTCTCAGGTCGGCACGGGTCAGATCGCTGCGACCTAGATTAGCGCCTTCGAAGTTGGCCCCCTTGGCTTTGACGTCGCGGAGATACGCTTCCCGAAGATCGGCGCCGGAAAGGTTGGCCCCGCTGAGGTCGGTGCCGATAAGGATGGCGCCACTCAAATCGGCACCGCTGAGATCGGCGTTGGCAAAGCTTTTACCGCTAAGGTCGGCGCCGCTCAGTTGTTCGCCGGCCATCGTCTGTCCAACGAGAAGAAATACCAGGATATAGGGGGCAAGGCGTTTCATCATTCGGCGACGTTCTGCGGCAGGAAGGAAAGATTTTCCGTGATCTCGGGCTGCGGGCCGATGCGTTTGATGTTGGCCCAGGCGCCTTTGTAGTACGGGATCGTCGTCTTCGGGTCGACATGATCGGAAATCAAATCGCCGACGGAGCCCCGCGGCTGGCCGAACAGCATGAAGGTATGGCCCCGTTTTACGGCGTCGGTGATATAGGCCATGGCGCGCACCGTTCCGACGTCGTTGGAAAGCTCGACCAAATCACCCGATGAAATCCCAAGTTCCTGGGCGTCGTCTGCGTGCATCTCCAGATACGGCATCGGGTTGTGATCGCTGTAAAAGGGAATGCGCCGGTGGTGGAAATTTGTCTGCCAGATATGATTGGTGCGCCCGTTGTTGATCCAGAATTTAAATTTTTTGCGCTGTTGGGAAACTTGCGCGGCGTAACTCGGCCACGGCCACGGCGCTGGAATAAACTTGGCCTTGCCAGATGATGTTCCAAATTTTCCGTCGTGGTGCAGACGCGGTGTGCCGGCGATTTTGCCGTTGACGATGCGGGTCGGGGTTTGGATGCCGTTGGTGCCCATTTGGCGAAGGTATTCGTAAGTGACGCCGGAATAGGCTTCCATCGGGTCGCTGCGGTCGCCCTTGAACTGATAACGCGCGTGGATGAAGACGTCTTCCGTCTTGCGCCAGTCGAAATCGAGGAACCGGTTGGCCATCAGCGGGTTGTTGTCGTCGAGGTAAAGCTTGCGGATGCGGCGCGCGAACCGGGCCATGATCTGCCAATCGGGGATGGCGTCCCCCGGCGGGTCCATGAAGCGTTGGTACAGGCGCAAGCGTCGCTCGCCGTTGATCGACGTCAGCTCGGTTTCCCCCCATTGAGCGGCGGGCAGCACTAAATGCGCGTGCTTGGTCGTCGCGTTCATATAGATATCCTGGCCGATCAGGAACATGCCGCCTTGTTTCAGCGCCTCGACAATCGCCGCCACGCGCTCGCCGACCGGGCGGCCTTGGGTTTCATTGATGGCGGCCTGAACTTTGGCGCCTCTCTCCATCAGGGTTTGTTCCATGGCCTCGGCCTTTATTGTCGTCAGCACCGGGTTGCAGCCGCCGACCCAATAACATTTGACCTCGCCCCGGCGCACGGCCTCATCGACGTTGAGCGCCGGGCGATTGCCGGGATAAGGCGGGCGGACGTAGCCTTCCTGATGGCCCCCTAAGCGACTCGCGCCGGTGCCGGGTCTGCCGATGTTGCCGGTCAGCAGCGCCAAATCGATAACGGAAGCGACGCCTTCGTAATTCTTCAGCCCCCAGATCAGGCCTTTCTCGTAATGCATCAGCGCCCGGCGGCGGAACCCGCCTTTTTTCGGTTTGCCGATCCATTCGGCGGCCTTGTAGAGGCTTAGCTCTGGGATGCCGGCCAGCGCTGCCGCATTGCGGACAACATCGGCTAGTGGCCGGTCGGTATCGAGGCTGGAACGCTGGTACGCCTCGAACGTCTGGCGTTCGGTGTGCCGGTTGACGAAGGAAACATCATACCAGCGCCGTTCCAGAATAATCCGGGCGATGGCGTTGATGACGGCGATGTCGGTGCCGGGCTCGTTCTGCAAATGCAAAACCCGGTCTTTTCCGGCCGCTGCTTCGGCTGTCGCCACGGTCATGGTGCGCCGGGGGTCGATGATGATGATGCGGCCCCTCCCCACCGGCTCGTCGCCGAAGGTGCTTTTCTTGAGGTCGATGCTATCGCCCCGCAGGTTAGGCGCCATATGGGCTAAGAAGTAATTGGTTTGGGTTTCATACGGGTTGGCGCCGACGATAAGGATGGTATCGGCCAACTGCGCATCGATGTAGGAATTATTTAAGGTGGCGACCCCGGCGTCACTGGAAGCGTGCACTTCGCTGTTATAGGCCGGGCGGTTGTGGATGGATGCCGCCCGGGTGCCGACACCGGTAAAGAAAAAACGCCCGACCGCCCAGTTGTTCTCGAACCCGCCACCACCACCGCCGTGATCGAAGAACTTCATGCCGACCGCATCGGCGCCCCAGCGGTCGATGACTGCTTTTATGACCCGCGCCCCCAAATCGGCGGCGGCGTCCCAGGAAATCGCCTCATGTCCGGCTTTGCCGGCAAGTAGGGGGGTTTTCAAGCGGTCCTTGGTCGCCCGATCAGGGGCGTAGAGCGTTTGCGCCAAGCCGCCCCCACGAACGGACGAAATCCCTTCGTTCACGACGCATTCGCGGTCCGGTATAATAGCAACGTTGTGGCGCGAGCCGTCCTTGTCGGTAACAACCGAATGCATGGCGGGCGCGATCCATTTTTCGAAGGCGCCCAGTTGCTGGCGGTAATCGACGCCCAGCGCGTTTTGTTTAGGGGCTGGGCCGCCGTCTTTGCCTTCCGGCCAGCGAAAGACCTCGTAGCCGCAGCCGACGGTGCAGAACTGGCACACCGTGGTCAGCCGTTTCGCATCTGGTGGCGGCAGCGGAACCTTCACCATCGCTTTTGTCCCATCAAAGGATATTGGTGTGGCGGCCGTAGATCAGCCCATCCACGCCATAGGCTTGTACAAGGTCGCCATCGAGGCGCAGCTTGATCTGCGGCAACGGCTGGCTGGCCTGGCCGATGACGATGTTGCCGGACTTGGCGGCGTCGAAGGTGCTCCAATGACACGGGCAGATCAGCATCTTGCGCTCGGGATGGAATTTCACCGGGCAGCCCTTGTGGGTGCACAAGGTGGAATAGGCGACGACGGCGTTGTTGGGGCCGATGCCGTCCTTGGCCGGTTCACCAAGGTGGATCATGACGGCCGGCGAATCTTCGTCCGGATAGCGGAACTCGATGGCGGCGCCCACCGGCAGCCCCGAAACGGGGCCGATATCGACTAAGGGGTAGACCTTCTCGCCCGCTTCTGCCGCCCAGGCGGGCGAGGCGGGAAGCACCTGTCCGGCCAGATAGCCGGCGACACCGGTTCCACTAAGAACAAGGAAGTCCCGGCGGTCCAAATTCATTATTTTGTCCATGGTTTTAAAGGTCGTGCAAAATAGTCATTTCGTCAATAGACAAAATGGAAAAGTCTATTAAGATGGGCGTTCAAGCATTAACGAATTGAGGAGACGCACCGGCATGTCGGTCGACACCAACGAACTGACCCGGGAACTGGCCAGGATCAAGGGCGCCAAGGCGATCCGAAGCTTCTGTTATACCTGCCCGTGGAACTGCCCAACCGAAGTTTTCGTGCGCGACAACAAGATCGTCTACCACAAGGGCAACCCCGAATCCCCCAATGACATCGGTTCGCGCTGTGCCAAGGGCATGGCCAGCTACTACGTCACCCAAGACCCCGACCGGCTGAAATACCCGATGAAACGCACAGGGCCCAAGGGAAGCGGCGAGTTCGAGCGCATTACCTGGGACGAAGCGTTCACCATCATCGCCGACAAGCTGACCGACATTAAGGAGCGTCACGGACCCGAGGCCGTGGTCTGGACCTGTCACCACGATCCCAACACGGTCTTCGCCCGCCACTTGTTGGGTGACCTTTACGGCACGCCCAATTGCTATTCCCATACATCCGGCTGTGAACAGGACCGCCGCACGGCGTGCCTGACCCTGTTCGGTCATGTTTTCCCGATGCACGACTTCGCCCATTCCAAGTACGTCATCCTGTGGGGCATGAATATGCTGGGCGCCAACCAGGGCCTGTTCGAAAGCCGCGCCCTGCTGGACGCCAAGAAAAGGGGCTGCAAGTTGGTGGTCGTCGACCCGGTGTTTACCGAGACGGCGCAAAAAGCCGACGAGTGGATTCCCATTCAGCCCGGCGGTGACGCCGCCATGGCGCTGGCTATGTGCAAGGTGGTCATCGACGAAAATCTTTATAATGCCGATTTTGTGTCTAAGTACTGCGAAGGCTTCGATGGCTTTCGCGATCATTTGCAGAAAAAGGGCTATACCCCGGAATGGGCCGCCCCTATCTGCGGCATCGACGCCGATACCATTACCCGCATCGCCCGCGAATTCGCCACCACCAAACCGGCGATGTCGGCGCAGTTCAAGGGCGCCGGTTATTACACCAACGGCGCCGACGCCGGGCGCGCCATCTATATCCTCAATGCGTTGTGCGGACAGGTCGATGGGCCCGGCAATATTCACCTAAAAGACTGGGCGCCCTTGGGTGCGCCGGTAAATATTCCGGACGCCGCCAAAACCACGCCGACGAAAGACCCGCTGCACGTCGCCATGGGCTATCCGCTGGCGCCGGACCTGCCTAATTCGCGCCTGCCCGAAGCGGTGCTCGACGGTGATCCTTATCCGGTTAAGGCGATCTTCGTGCAATCGACCAATCCGGTGATGAGCGACCCCGACAAGGACAAGGTGATCGAGATGTTCCGGGGGTTGGAATTCGGCGTCGCCATCGAAATTTACATGAGCGAAACGGCGCTCGAATGCGATCTGGTGCTGCCGGAAACGTCGTTTTACGAGCAGGCGGAAATCCGCCAGGGATTGTGGCTGGGACCGCAGGTTATTTTATGCCAGCCCGCCATCGAACCGTTGGGCGAGTGCAAGCCGCTTTACGACATCGTCAAAGGCATCGCCGAAAAAATGGGTTGGGGCGAATACTTCCCCTACGAGAAATGGGAAGACTGGGGCGAGGTCTGCATGAAGGACGTGCCGATGTCCCTGGACGAACTCAAGAAAAACGGTTTCTGGGCCGGCGACATCCGCTATGGCCGGGTCGCCGAAGGCCTGCCGACGCCGTCCGGCAAGATCGAGATTCATTCGAAAGCTTTCGAGGACGCCGGGTTTGATCCTTATCCGGTCTATGTAGAGCGCAGCGTGCTTCCCGATGAAGACTTCCCGCTGCAGGTGACGCATTCCAAATTTTCCATGCATTGCAACATCGTCACCCAAAACAATCCCTTGCTGATGGAAATCGTCGGCGAGAACTGGGTCGAGGTTCAGACCATTGACGCTGCCAAATACGGAATCATCGACGGCAGCCGGGTCGTCGTCGAATCGCCCAAGGACAACATCACAATCTTGGCCAAGGTCGTCGAAGGATTGGTCCCCGGCACCGTCTGTATCCGCCACGGCCACGGCTTCGGCCATTGGGCCATGGGCGCGATAGCCAAGGGCAAAGGCGCGCATTCAAACAATTTGATGGACCGCCACACCAGCCCGATTTCGGGCGCCAACTGTTACAACGAATGCAAAGTCCGCATCAGACCGGCGGGGGCATAATTACATGCAACACGGATTTTATTTCGATCATACTTTGTGCGTGAAGTGTCACGCCTGCGAGATCGCGTGTAAGGTCTGGAACGAGGTCGAGATCGGCCCACGCTGGCGCGAAGTGGTGAAAGTCGAATCCGGCACATTTCCAAATGTTTCGGCCCTGAACGTTTCCATGGCTTGCATGCATTGCGGCGATGCACCGTGCAAAACGGCCTGTCCGGTGAAGGCGATTACCAAAAACGTCGATGACGGTATCGTCGTCGTCAATGAAGACACCTGTATCGGCTGCGGGTTTTGCGTCTGGGCGTGCCCGTTCAACGCGCCGCAACTGTCGGCGACGGCGGGCAAGATGGAAAAATGCACGTTCTGTCAGACGCCGGGCAAAGAACGACCGTTGGGCCTGCCCCGCGCCTGTGAAGAAGTCTGCCCGACCGGCGCCATCAAGTCCGGCGCCATGACCGATCTCGCCAACCAAGGTCGCGAACGGGCGGCGCAGCGTTTGGTCAGCGGCGCCGAGCCGGGTATACCGGGGTTGATGCTTGATGCCGCCGATCGCTTCGGGCCTGGTGGCGGCGATTGACTTAGTGCGCGGACGGCCTAAATAGGTATAGTCGCCGAGCTTTTTTTAATGCCTTTGATAACGGAGACCTTAAATCATGTCGTCCATTAGCGTTTATGAACCGGCCGGTTGTTGTTCCAGCGGTGTCTGCGGCCCCGAAGTGGAAGAATCCATGACCGAATTTTCCGTCGCCTTGAAATGGGCGGAAAAGCAGGGCATCGAGGTGGCGCGTTACAACCTGGGCTATCAGCCCGGCGCCTTCGCCGAAAATACGCTCGTCCGCGACGCCATCGAAAGCGACGGCATCGAATGCCTGCCATTGGTGATGGTTGGCGACAAGATCATCAGCAAGGGGGTTTATCTTTCGAAGAAGGATCTGGCAGAAAAAGCCGGCATCGAAACTTCCGAAGACTTTACCGACGATACCGACCCCGCCTCGAAATCGTCGTGCTGCGGCTGAACGCTTAAATGAAATTTCTCGAAAATCCGCCCGCCAACCTTTTCTTCACCGGCAAGGGAGGCGTCGGCAAAACGTCGGCATCGTGCGCCGTTGCGGTCGCCTTAGCCGATCGGGGTAAGAAAGTACTGCTGGTCAGCACCGACCCGGCGTCCAACATCGACGAAGTCTTCGGTGAAGAAATCGGCTCCGAGCCCGGCCCGATAGCCGAAGTTCCCGGCCTGTTTGCGCTTAACGTCGATCCGGAAAAGGCGGCGGCGGAATACCGGGAAAAGGTTATCGGCCCTTACCGTGGCATCCTGCCCGAGGTTGCCATCACCAGCATGGAAGAACAGCTTTCCGGTGCCTGCACGGTGGAAATCGCCGCCTTCGATCAATTCACCAAGTTGATCGGCTCCTCAGAGGTGACGGCGACCTTCGACCACGTCATTTTCGACACCGCGCCGACGGGGCATACGCTGCGTCTGTTGTCGTTGCCGACGGCGTGGAGCGGCTATATCCAGAACAACCTGTCGGGGACCACGTGTCTGGGTCCGCTGGAAGGCATGGTCGAAAAGAAAGACATCTATGCGGAATCGATGAATGCACTGGCCGATGGCGCGCGGACGGTCCTCGTCCTCGTCAGCCGTCCGGAACCGGCGGCCCTTACCGAGGCGGCGCGCACGTCAATGGAATTGGGCGAAATCGGCGTCGCCAACAAGTCACTTTTGATTAATGGCGTTTTCACCGCCGACGACGAGGGCGACCCCATCGCCGCCGCCCTGGCCCGCCGGGGCCGCGACGCGCTGGCCGCCATGCCGGAAGGTTTAAGCGCGTTAGAGCGCATGGATATTCCGTTGCGCACCAAAGAGATTTTAGGCGTCGATGCGCTCCGCGGATTCTTGTCGGAAACGGATGCCCCCGGCACCGAAGCCGAAACAGAAGTTATGCCCGGTTCTTTGCCGCCGGGCCTGGATGACGTTATGGACGACCTAGCCCGTGACGGCCAAGGGGTGATTATGACCATGGGCAAGGGCGGCGTCGGCAAGACGACCCTGGCCGCCCGTATTGCCGTTGATCTGGCAGGAAGGGGGCACGACGTGCTGTTGACGACGACGGACCCGGCGGCCCATGTGGCGGCCGCCGTCGGCGAATTGCCCAAGGGGTTGGAGGTCGATCAGATCGACCCCGCCGTCGAGATCGAAAAATACCGCGCCCACGTCATGGCGACGACGGGGGCGGCGCTTGACGAAGATGGGCGGGCGCTGCTCGAAGAAGACCTGAATTCCCCCTGTACCGAGGAAATCGCCGTTTTCCAGGCCTTCGCCCGCACCGTCGATCAGGCTCGGGATCGGTTTGTCGTTCTCGACACGGCGCCGACCGGGCATACCATCCTTTTGCTCGACGCCGCCGAGTCTTACCACCGGGAAGTCAGCCGGCTGTCGCAAAATGTGCCCGATGCGGTGAGCAAGCTTTTGCCGCGCCTGCGCGATCCTGCCTTCACGCGGGTGTTTGTCTGTACCCTGGCGGAAGCGACGCCGGTGCACGAAGCTGCGGATTTACAGAAAGACCTGCGTCGCGCCGGCATCGAACCCTTCGCCTGGATCATCAACCAGAGCCTGGCGTCCCTGGACGTTCGCGATCCTGTGCTCAAGGCCCGCAAGGCCCAGGAATCGAAATACATCGCCGAGGTGATGGATAAGCACGCCAAACGCGCCGTGCTGGTGCCGTGGCGTGATGATGAAGCCGGGGACACCGCCGCAGCCGAACGCGGATCCAACGCCGCCTGAGGGGCTAGGGCGTTTTCCGGTCCGTCATTCCCGCATCCCTCTTCCGTCACTCCCGTGAAAACGGGAATCCAGTTCTTTTTCAATGCCTGGCCCCCCGCTTTCGCGGGGGTGACGATTTTATTTAAGGAGATTCCACCCTAGCTGGCGGAGTGCTTGGCGGCCGACGTTCCTTTGCGGCGCGGCTTGTCGGTAAAGATATAGCGCCCGTCGCCGCAGAGGGTTTCCAGCGGCACGGCATTAACCTTTTCCAAGCGCGTCTTGTCCTCGGCAATGACGGGGTCGTCGTCGAGAATGTTCTGCATCAACCCCAGAACCGGCGGCGCATAGGGGTTGTTGTCGTGGCTGGACAGCCGGTAAAAGACCCATCGCCCCTGCTTGCGTTGCGACAGCAGCCCGGCCATTTTTAAAAGTGTTAAATGCTTGGACACGGTTGCCGGGGCCAGCCCCAAAATCGCCGTGACTTGGCAGACGCATAATTCCCCCGGTTCCAGCATCTTGAGAATACGCACACGGGTGGTGTCGGCGATGGAGCGGCTGACGGATTCAAAAAATTCCAACATTTCTCTTCATTTGCTCATTTAGCCTATTGACGAAATAACGAAAATACTCGACTGTTTTATAGCATATAAAAACCGGCTCGTAATTCTGAAACCATTTGGAACAAAAACATAAAAGACTAGGCTTTTTTCGGAAATTAATTCCGTTTTAGCCAAAACACCGGGGGAGATCGAGTGTTTGGCCAACTTATCATCAGCGGATTTGCGACGGGGAGCCTTTATGCCCTGACTGCTGTCGCTGTCGTGGTCGTTTTTCGTAATACCCGTACAATCAACCTAGCGCAGGGTGATTTCTCCATGATCGGCGCCTTCCTGGCGTTGATCTTCCTCAAGAATTTCGGCCTGAATTACTACGTTGCCTTAGGCTTGGCCGTTATTTGCTGTATCGGCCTTGGCATTCTGGTGGAACGGTTGATCATGCGCCCGATTGCCGATTCCGACTGGTTGACGCTATTTACGGCAACGCTAGGCGTTTATTACATCCTGCATGGCGTGGCCGGGTGGCTTTGGGGCCGCGACACAAAAGCTTTTCCCGTCACTTTCGACCCGACGCCGATCAAGATTTTCGGTGGAATTATCAGCCAGGGCCACCTGATCAACATGGCCTGGGCGGCGGGGATCGGGGCCGTGCTTTTTTATTTTTTCAAGTACACGAAGCAGGGCATCGCCATGCGGGCCGTCACCGACGACCCGGAAACGGCGGAGCTCATGGGTATACCGGTGCGCTTCATCGTGCTTCTGACCTGGGGTATGGCCGGGTTTCTCGCCGCCTTCGTCGGCGTGTTGATTGCGCCGATCATCTATGTCGCGCCGGAAATGATGGATGAGGTCCTGATCAAGGGCTACGTGGCTGCCGTCTTCGGGGGCTTGTATTCGATTCCTGGCGCGATTATCGGCGCACTTCTGATCGGGGTGACGGAAAACTTGGCTGGCGGCTACCTGGGATCGGAGTTCAAGACGGTTTCGGCGTTTGCCATGATCGTCCTGTTGCTGGCTTTCAGGCCTCAGGGCCTGTTTGGCATCCAACACCGTCGCGAGGTCTGAATGGTCAAGCCAAGCACAACCAGGGACAGAGTCGACGGGCTAAAGGCAAAGTTCGAGCGCCAGAACTGGTTCGTCGTAGGCGCCCTGTTCCTCGCCGCCGCCGTCTTTCCAATAGTTCCGGGGGCGGAAGGCTGGATGGCGTCGCAAGCGTCTCTCATCATCCTTTACATCATTGCCGCCCAGGGCGTCAGCATCCTTACCGGGTACACGGGGCTGGTTACCGTCGGCCACGGCGGGTTTCTCGCCATCGGGGCTTATACATCGGCGTTGTTGACCAAGTATTTCGCCGTTGACTTGCTGGTCGGGATCATCGCCGGCGGCCTGATGGCGGCCCTGATAGGTTTTCTTCTGGGGCTGATCTTCCTCCGCCTGTCCGGCGCGTTCATGGCCATTGGCACGTTGGGGTTCGCGTTCTTTATCGGCACCATGGCCAACAGCGTTCCCATATTCGAGGGCCGCGAGGGGATTTCATTACCGCCCAACCGCATCTTGGGAATAGAGATCGGGGATTTCGGCTTTTACTACGTTTCGCTTGTCTCCATCGCCTTAATAACGCTTTTCATCCACGGCTTGGTGCGCTCGGGCGTGGGGCGGGCGTTCATGGCGCTCAGGGATTCGGAAAAGGCGGCGGAAAGCGCCGGCGTCAATCGGGTTTTTTACCGAACCCTGGCCTTTTCCATCAGCGCCTTCATCACCGGGGTCGCCGGGGTGCTCAATGGCCACATCGTCAATTACGTGTCCGCCGAGGTCTATGCCGATATCTGGTATTCGGTCGATTTTCTTGTCGCCACCGTGGTCGGTGGCTCGGCTGCTTTGATGGGACCGTTCATCGGCGGTTTGTTCATCGTTATGGTGCCTTTCTTTTTGGAGGAATTGGCCGACTTCGCCTTCATCCTCAAGGGCGTTGTGCTGATCGCCGTATTGCTGCTGGCACCCGCCGGAATCGCCGATCTGATAGCCCGGCCGTTCCGCGCCATGAGGCGCCGCCAACTGGAAGGGGCGCGAACTAATTCTATCAACGAGGCCGGGCCATGAGCGCGCATCTCCGTTGCGAAAACGTCACCGTCAGCTTCGGTGGCGTCGTCGCCTGTAACAAGATTTCGTTGGACGTCGAGGAAGGCAAGGTGGTCGGCTTGATCGGCCCCAACGGGGCCGGCAAAACGACCCTGTTCAATGTCCTTAGCCGGTTCCAGGATGTCGATGAAGGCGAAGTCTACTTGCGCGACAGGCCCATTACGGGGCTGAAGGCCCACAACATCATTCGGCTCGGCATGGCGCGGACGTTCCAGAACATCAACCTGTTCAACGAGCAGACGACCCTGGACAACATCCTGATCGGCGCCCACCGGCGCATCGGCAACCCCCTCGCCGAAATACTGGCCTTTCCATCGTCGCGGCGGAACGAGGCTAGGCTGCGGGACCATGCCGTTGAATTGGCGGAATCGCTGCACCTGGAGGGCGAATTGGACAATCTGGTTAAGAACCTTCCCTACGGCCTGCAGAAAAGGGTGGAACTGGCCCGCGCCCTGGCCGCCGAGCCGGAAATCATCCTGCTCGATGAACCGGTGGCCGGCTGCAACGACGAGGAAACCTCGGAGCTCAAGGAAATCATCAAGCAGGTCAACAAAGATTTCGGCATCACCATTTTTCTGGTGGAACATGACATGTCCATGGTGATGACGGTTTGCGATTATATCCACGTCATCAATTTCGGCGCCAATCTAGCCGAAGGAACGCCCACCGACATTCAGACCAACCGCGACGTCATCAACGCCTACTTGGGGGAAGACCACTAATGGCCCTCCTGCGTCTCAATAACGTCGAAGCCAGCTACGGCTCCGTCCGGGCGCTGCAGGGGATCTCCCTGGTTATCGAGGAAGGATCCTTTATTACCCTGCTGGGTGCCAACGGGGCCGGCAAGTCGACGACGCTGAAAACGATCTCCGGTACGGTCAAGCCGTCGGCTGGGACGATTGAATTCGACGGTAAGCCGCTGGACGGCCAGACCCCCAATCAGATGGTGAAATTGGGTGTCGCCCAGGTTCCCGAAGGACGGAAGATATTCAAGGATCTGACGGTAGCTGAAAATCTGAACGTCGGCGCCTATTCACGCAAGGACAAGTCCGGCATCAAAAGCGACCTTGAATGGGTGCTTGATCTTTTCCCGGTTCTGAAAGAACGCGGCCGCCAACTCGGCGGCACCCTGTCCGGCGGCGAGCAGCAGATGTTGGCCATTGGCCGCGGCTTGATGGCCCGGCCCCGGCTGTTGTTGCTGGATGAGCCGTCCCTGGGGCTGGCGCCGATCCTCATTGCTGAAATTTTTAAGACCCTTCGCACCATCAATAAGGAGCACGGGATGACGCTGATGGTGGTCGAGCAAAATGCCAATGTCGCACTTAAAAACGCCAATTACGGATATGTCCTGCAAGTCGGGCGAATCGCCGTTGAAGGTAAGGCGGACGAGCTCAGAAAAAACGATGACATCGTTAATTCTTACATGGGGGGACAGGGCTAACCCACCCCGCCCAAAGAGGAGCAGGCGAAGAGACGGAAAAAATTCAGGAATTGCGGCGATGGTTTTTAGTTTGCCGCGACAGGGCTTTTGGCCGGACTGCCGTGTTTAAGGGCCGGAAGCTGAAGAGATGCCCACGCCGGGTTTCGGTTTGACTAGAAAGAAACCTGCCGGGGGCGACTTAGGAAGCACTTTAACCGATGGGAGGCATAGAAAGATGAGACGTTTTATAACCAAGGCGACGATTTTCGTCGGCGCGGGCCTTTTGGGCTTGGTGGCGACGGCATCCTGGGCGGCGAACGGACCAGGCGTTAGCGACAAGGAAATCCTTATTTGCTCGTATCAGCCGATGACGGGGAAGGTATCGAGCTATTTCCGCATGGGCAAAGGCGCCGACGCCTGGTTCAAGCATGTCAACGATTCCGGCGGCATCAATGGCCGTATGATTAAGTACAAGATGGTCGATGATAAATACGAACCGGCGCGCACGATGAACATCGTCAAGCGCTTCATCGAACGCGACAAATGTTTCGCCATTGTCGCACCGTTGGGGTCGGCGCCGACCAAGGCGGTCATCGATTATGTCGTCTCCAAGAACATGCCCTTGATTGGGGCCGGTACCGGCGCCGCCAAGAACGTGTTCTACAAAAGCCGCTACGTTTTTCCGCTGTATCCGCCTTATGACAAGGAAGGCACCGACTTGGTTCGATTCACCAAGGAAGTCTTTGGGGCGAAGAAGATCGGCGTGATCTACCAGAACGACGCCTCGGGAAAAACCCATCTCAAGGGTATTGAAGTGGGGCTCAAGAAGTATGGCGTCGAAATGGTGGCGGCTGAAGGATATGAGCCGAAGGAAGTAGACGTCAGTTCTCAGGTCATCAAGATGAAAAACGCTAACGTTGATGCTCTGATCTGTTCGTGTGCTCCGGAACCGGCTGCCAAGGTCTATACCGAACGCGCTAAGCTTGGCTGGAAGGCGCCGGTCGTCAACGTGTTCTTCGGCAAGAGCCCGAAGGTGCCGGAACTGGCAGGCAAGGAGGCGGTCGAGGGGATTTACTTCGCCACTATCTTCCGGGAATGGGATGACCCCAACCCGAAGATTCAAGAGGCCAAGACGATCCTCAAGAAGTACTACCCCGAAGAACAGCCCGACGCGGTTCATCTGTGGGGCTTTACCGGCGCTCAGGTGTTCACCGAAGCGCTCAAACGCATGGGCAAGAAAAACATCACCCATGCACGCCTTCTTGATGCTCTGGAAGGCATCGACAACTGGCAAGGGAGTGTTGTGCCGGTGGTCAATATTGGTGAAGTCGGCCCCGGAGACGAGGCCATTAAGCACCTGTTGGTGCCCGGCATGAACTACGTCGTCTACAAGGGCGGCAGGTTCAATCCCTTCACGCCACCCTGGATGAAATAAGAAATACCACGCAACAGCCGGCGGTCCCTAAGGGGCCGTCGGCTAGGGCGGAGGTACACGCGTTTGCTTTTTTTGTTATGCGCCTGAAGCATACCACCCTACTTTAAAGCACAACTCGACAGGTCTCGGGCGGGGTGTTAGCGTGCCTTTTCCCAGAAGCGAAAGTGGCACTCCGCTTGCGATTTTGGCGGAAAAATCAAAAAGGATTCGGGAGGACATTAAAATGGTAGCGATCATAGGCGAGGCAATCCCTGCGCAAAGAAAAAGAACGGTGGATGCCCTTCATTTAAGGGAGCCCGACCGGGTGCCGACAGGGCTTTGGGGTACCGTGGAAGGCTACCAGAACCTGCGCAAGGGTCTCGGTATGGACTACCACGAAGACCCCATGGATTACCGCACCGGCTCGACGACTTGGACCACGGACGTGGTCTTCGAACTCGATCTGGCCGAAAAACTGGATCTCGATTACGTGCGCCTCAACCTCGCCCCGCCGGGCGGCTCGCCGGGGTTCCGCCCGATTAAGAAAGAGGACGTGACCTGCCGGCTCGAAGTCAGTGCAGACGAGATGAATACCGACGAATGGGGCGTCATCCGCAAATGGACCCCGCACGAGCGCGGCGGTTATTACGAAATGATTGGCTACCCCTTGTTCGATGCGACCAGCGCCCCGATCGAAGAAGGGCTCAAGATGCTGGAGAATTATCCCTGGCCGGACCCTTATGACGAGGCCTGTTGGGCGGAATCGCCGATGCCGGGGATGACGCTTCGGGAATACGCCAAGTTTGTCCATGAGGAAACGCCCTTTGCCCTGCTCGGCCAAGGCGGGCGTGGCGGCATTTTTGAGCAAGCCAAGTACATGGTCGGCTACGCCAAGATCTTTTCGGACTTCATCGAGTCGCCGGAATTTCTCGAAGCTTTGATGGTCAAGCTGACGGACCTGGAAATCGATTTCAACAAGGCGCTTATCGACCAATGCGGCGAATACCTGGACTGGATCAGGGTCAGCCCCGAAGACATCGCCAGCGAGAAGACGTCGTTCCTGTCGGTGAAGATGTTCGAGCGCCAAGTCATCCCCCATTATCACCGCTGTTTTACCGAGGTGAAGGAATACTTCCGCCAAAAAAATCCGGAAGGCTTGATCCAGTTCCACAGCTGCGGCGCCGTCGCCGCGCCCTTCATGGGTGGGATTTTGAATGGCACCACCAAGGACGGCGATCAGTGCATTGATGTTTACGACAGTCTGCCTCCAAAAGTGGCGCGCCATTCCAATCCGGCGGCGCAAAAACGTTCGTGGGGCGACCGCATGGCCTTCCTGGGCGGCATCGATGTTCAGGAAACGCTGCCCTGGGGAACGCCCGAGGAAGTCCGCGCCGAAGTTCGCGCCCGGATTTGGGAAATGGGCCACGGCGGCGGTTATCTGCTGAGTTGTTCACATCGGCTGGAACACGACGTTCCGGTGGAAAATACCCTGGCCATGTTGGACGAAGCCCGCGAATACGGGGTCTATCCCCTGCCGAAAGACCCGCCCCCGGGCGCTGATACGGGCGAAGATTCCGAAGAATGGGGCGGCGCCAAAGGCTAGGCCGCAATAATTAACGAACCCGCCGCCAAAAGGAAAAAAGTCGATGACTGACGACCAACAGGGAAAACTCGAAATCGAAACCGATATGGAGTTTGATCTCGAAGACCTGAAGAAGGACCTGGAAACGACCCGCAAGACGGACCGTTGGAGCGACGCGCCGGCCGACGTCAAGGACATCTTCCATCAGTTGGAATGGAACATCATCGAAGGTGAATTCCATGAAACGACGAGTTTCATCAACCCGCTGTTGGAAGCCGGCGTCCAAGCCCGCACCCTGATTTCCGGGCCGATGTCGACGGGCATCGCCGAAGTCGGGCGGCGCTTCAAGATGGATGAATATTTCCTGCCCGAGGTCATGATGTCGGCCAAGTGCATGCAGTCGGCGCTGGTTATTATCAAACCGCTGATCATCGCCGAAAAGGCGGCAAGCGTCGGCACCTGCGTTATCGGCACCATCCAGGGCGATCTTCACGACATCGGCAAGAACATTGTTTCCATGATGTTGGAAGCCGCCGGGTTCGATGTTATCGATTTGGGCGTCAGCACGCCGCCCGAAGATTTCATTGCCGCGATCAGAGAACACAAACCGCAAATCGTCGGTTTTTCGGCACTGTTGACGACGACCATGAATATGCAGGGCGAAACTTTGAAGCTCATTATCGCCGAAGGATTGCGCGACGATGTTAAGGTTCTGGTCGGTGGCGCGCCGATCTCACAAGTTTGGGCCGACAAGATCGGCGCCGATGCTTATTGCGCCGATGCGCTGATCGCCGTCGAAAAGGCCAAGGCCTGCGTTGGGGAGCATAAGGATTTGCTCGGCGGCGCGCCGGAATTACGCGATCATCTGCTGGCGATGGATTCTCAGTAAAAGTCCGCCAAAGGATACGCTTAAGTCGATGATCGGGCCAATGATCGTGATAGGGTAGTGGGGAACGCGGATCCGGATCATGGCTAAGATAAATAAGAATCATGTCACTATCGCGACCCTGGCTATCGGGGCCGGATTGGCGGCCATGGGCGTTGAAGGCCGTCTTGGCGAGGCTTGGGGCTGGGGACTGTTCCTGGTGTCAGCCCTTCTGTTGTCCGCCGGCACCGGGGCCGGCGGCACCCTAATATTTTCAAAGCGCTTTTATACGGAGTCCCTGAAAGCGGTCACCGCCTGGCTTTTGGTCCTGGGTGGGATGTTCTACGTGTGGGGGATTTTCGGTCTCGGCGGGTATTTTGTTTTTGAAGCCCTCGAAGGCCGGATGGAAACTCGCTGGATCGTCTTCGGGCCGGTGGTTTTGGCGGCGATTTTTATCCTCGAATTCGGCCTATACCGCATTATCGTCGAACGCAATCTACCGACCTATCGCCGCTTCGGCCAATTCATTACCCGCCGGGACAGCGACCCGGATGCCATGCGCCGCACCCTGGTTGACGAAGTGGTGCTGCACAAGAGCCTGTTTTCCGTCAGCGGCTTTCGCTGGTTCAAGCACACGCTGATCTTCTGGGGGTTCGGTTTGCTATTGGTCAGCGAAGGCCTAGCGGTGTTGTTTCGCGACATGCTTCCGGCCTTTGGCCGGGGGGATTTGTGGATGGCGGGCCATCCCCTTCGCCTCGCCTTCGATTTTGCTTTTGACGCCTTCGGCCTGATGTCGATGGCGGGATGCGTGCTGGCGCTGATCTGGCGGGTCATGGTCAACGGTACGGAGCAACAGAAATTCACCGATACGCCGACGGCCATATTTCTTTTTTTCGTCCTATTCAGTGGGTTCCTCGTCGAAGGACTGCGTATCGCCGGGTCCGCGCCTGATCCTTATTTGAGCGTGTCCTTCGTCGGCTATGGACTGGCCCTGCTGATTGGTCCGGCGGAGGCGGCCCTGGCAGGCTTCTATGATTCGCTTTGGTACGTGCATGTCATCGGGTCTTGCCTGTTCGGCGCCTATGTCCCGGTCAAGCGGCTGGTCCATTCCTGCGCTACGCCCATGGGACGCATGATGAATTCGCAGAAAGGGCTGCTGGAAGCAAAAAAACAAGGCGTCATTGGGGGCCTGTTGGGCGGTTCGACAACGGCGCCGGAGTAAGCCCGTGGATTGGGATCTATTGCGAATTTTTCTCGCCGTCGCCAAAGCTGGAAGTTTTACCCAGGCAGGCAAAGACGTGGGACTCAGCCAATCCGCCGTCAGCCGTCAAGTCGCCAAGCTGGAACAATCCCTGGGCGTGTCATTTTTTCACCGTCATCCGCGGGGCCTTGCCTTGACCGAACAGGGAGATGATTTTTTACGCACCGTCAAGGAGATGTCGGCGAAATTGGGGATGGCGGAAGCGATCATCAACGAAAGACGGGAACGCCCGGAAGGCCCGCTGAAAATCACCACGTCGGTGGGTTTCGGGTCAGCTTGGCTTACGTCCCGGATGAATGAATTCATCACTCTTTTCCCCGATATTTCAGTGACCCTACTGTTGACGGATTCACTGGACCTGGACCTGTCCATGCGCGAAGCCGATGTGGCCATCCGCTTCGCCCGGCAAACCCAACCCAGCCTCATTCAGCGTCGGCTGATGTCCATTCGCTATCACGTTTTCGCGTCAAAGGAATACTTGGCGAAAAACGGCATGCCCAAGCAGGCGAAGGATATGGACCATCATCCCATTATCGTCTACGGCGATGAAACTCCGGCCCCTATTTCCAACATCAATTGGCTGCTGGAAGCCAGTGCCGGGCGGGGTCACGCACGGGAACCGGCGCTTCGGGTCAACAGCGTTTACGGCATTTACCGCGCCGTTCTCAGCGGGCTCGGCATTGCCGCGCTGCCTTATTACATGAGTGACGAATCGCCGGAACTTGTCGAAATACTGCCGGAACTGCGTGGCCCCAGCTTTGATGTCTTTTTCGTTTATCCCGAGGAATTGCGCCATTCCAAGCGCATCACTTCGGTCAGGAACTTCCTTGTCGATGCGGCGAAGAAGGACTTGGCCCAAAAACCCCCTGAAGAAATAGAGACATCTTCCCCTGATGTGCGCTAAGAACATAACCTATGCACCTTTGTGTGAATTGGCCGGGTCAACCGCTGGCGGTTTGACCGCCGGGCATTCCCGTCTTTAGGAAGGAAAAACATGTATTCCCTGCGGCTCATGGCATCCAAAAACGCCCGCCTGTTCGAGATCGCCTATAATCTTGTCGATCCCTTCCTCCATGCGCTGGACCCCTTATGGCGCAAGATCGGCTATGATCGTGCAGAAAAGCCCTTCGCTGTTGTCGAGGAATTGGCCAAAGGGCTGTTTTTCGATTGCCAAATGTGTGGGCGCTGCACGCTTAATTCGACCGGCATGACATGTCCGATGAATTGCCCGAAAGACATCCGCAACGGGCCTTGCGGGGGCGTTCGCGCGGACGGCAACTGCGAAATCAAGCCGGACATGCGCTGTGTCTGGATGGAAGCCTGGCGGGGAAGCGAAAAAATGAAGGGTGGCGGTAAGATCAATAATATCATGCCGCCGGTTGATCACACCATCAAGGGAACGTCGGCCTGGTTGCGGGTAATCAGGGAAGATAATGCCGCCAAAGAAAAAGCTTCAGAAGATGGGAGCGGAATATGATCGCGACGCTGTTGTCGAACAGGGAGGTGCCCCCCGGCCATTCATCGCCCGGTCGTTTGGAACGCGCCCTTCGCGCCGGGCGCTTCGTGGTCACGGCGGAATTGAACCCCCCCGATTCGACCAACCCCGAAGAAGTCTACGACCGGGCCAAGGTTCTGTCGGAAGTGTGCGACGCCATCAACGCCACCGACGCCTCGGGTGCGCATTGCCATATGTCTTCGGTGGCCATTTGCGCTTTGCTGACCCATGCCGGTTACAGCCCGGTGTTGCAGATATCGTGCCGCGACCGCAACCGCATCGCCATCCAGGGTGACGTGCTGGGGGCGGCGGCCATGGGCGTCAGCAATGTCCTGTGCTTGACCGGCGACGGCGTGCAGACCGGCGACCACCCCGAAGCCAAACCGGTTTTCGACCTGGATAGCATTTCCCTGCTGCAAACCCTTCGCACCATGCGTGACGACGGAAAATTTCTGTCAGGCCGCAAGATAACGTCGCCGCCGAGAATCTTCTTGGGTGCCGCCGCCAACCCATTCGCGCCGCCCTTTGAGATGCGCCCGTTAAGGCTGGCCAAGAAGATCGAAGCCGGAGCGCAATTTGTTCAGACCCAGTATTGTTTCGATGTGCCTATGCTGAAAACTTACATGGACCGGGTTCGCGACATGGGTTTGGACGAAAAATGCTTCATCATCGTCGGCATCGGGCCGCTGGCTTCGGCCAAGACGGCGCGTTGGATCGGCAAGAATGTTCCCGGCGTTCACATCCCCGAACACGTGATCAAGCGCCTCGAAGGGGCGAAGGATCAAAAAAAGGAAGGCCGCCAAATCTGCGTGGAAATTATCCAGGAGGTCAAGGAAATCCAGGGCGTTGCCGGTATTCACGTGATGGCTTACCGGCAGGAAGAATTCGTCTCGGAAATTATCTCTGCTTCCGGTGTGCTGAACTATGAAACCCTGATCCGCGAGCCGGCCGCCAAATCCGGCAAGGACTCTTAGAGAAGCCATGGACAAGCCGGCAAGACCACGCAAAGGGCCTTACGAGGTCGAGGTCGAAGAGGGCCGGACTTATGTCTGGTGCAGTTGCGGGTTGAGCGCCACTCAACCCTGGTGTGACGGCGCCCACAAAGGGACGGCCTTCGAGCCGATCACATTCGTCGCGCCAATATCGGAAGTTTTTTTCATGTGCGGGTGCAAGGCGACGGAAAACCCGCCTTATTGTTTCGGCAATTGCACCGGCAACGCGTCCCGGAACAAATCCTAAGGGTCTTTTTCAGCCTCGGTTTCTTCGTCGGTGGGATCGATCACGGGATCGTCGAGCAGGATGCGCATGGCGGCGCCGTCCAGGTCCTCGAACTGGCCGCTTTTTAAGGCCCAGAAAAAGGCCCCGAGCCCCAGCATGCCGAGGAACAGCGCTGCCGGGATCAGGTAGACAAGGGCCTCCATCTCAAGCGTCCTTATGGCTCAGAAGCCTGAGCCTGAGCGCGTTCAGCGTGACGGCAAGCGAGCTCGATGACATGGCGACGGCGGCGACCAACGGCGTCGCCAGCCCGGCCATCGCCAGCGGCACGGCGACGGCGTTGTAAAGAAACGCCATGGCGAAATTTTGCCGCACCAGCCGGTCGGCAAGGCGCGCCGTCAGGATAGACTGGGTGACGGGCTTAAGGGCCTTGCCTTGGAAAATGATGTCGGCGGCGGTCTGGCTGACGTCGGCGGCGCTCGCCGGCGACATCGAAGCGAACCCCGCGGCCAAGGCCGGCGCGTCATTCAGTCCGTCACCGACCATCAAGACTTTGCGCCCGGCCTCCGTAAGCTCTCTCACACGCGCAACTTTTTCATCGGGCAACATTTCGCCTTCGAAATCATCGATGCCCAAGGTTTTGGCGCTTTGCTCAACCGCCTGTAATCGGTCGCCGGACAGCAGAACAATTTTCAGGCCGAGACGGCGGACGGCGTCGATAACCTTTTCCGCGTCCGGGCGAAGCGCATCCGCGAGGGCAAACCTTGTGGGCTCTCGTCCGTCCTGGGCCAGCCAGATTTCCGTGCCGGGGGTGTCGTCGTCGGTTGCGTTTTCGACACCGCACCAATCCCGGCGGCCAAGGCGTACCGGAACACCATCGACAATCCCTGAAAGCCCCTGTCCGGGAGTTTCATTTATGTTTTTGACCTCGGGCAGGCTAAAACCCCCAGCCGCCTCAACCAAGGCGCGGGAAACGGGATGGCGCGAATGTGCCGCCAGAGCCGCCGCCAAGGCCAAATCTTTCTCGGGAATCTCTTGTCCGTTGGTCAGGCTCAGGTGGCCTGTGGTCAAGGTACCGGTCTTGTCGAAAACGACCGTATCCACTTGGGCCAGACGCTCCAGGCCGTCTGCTGATTTCAATAAAACCCCGCGCTGCATGAGCGCGCCTGACGCCACCACCTGGACCACCGGTACGGCCAGTCCGATGGCGCACGGGCACGTAATGATGAGCACGGCGATGGCGGCCATCAGGGCCTGTTCCCACCCGGCCCCGGCGATGGCCAGCCATCCGATAAACGTCGCCGCCGCCAGAATATGAACGGCGGGCGCGTAGATTTTGGCGACCCGGTCGGCGAGGCGCACATAACGGGCGCGGCCTTGTTCGGCGGCTTCCATCAGGCGCACGATTTCAGCCAAAAGCGTGTCGTCACCTGCGGCTGTCACCTTTACCTGGATAGGCGCAACAAGATTGATGGTGCCGGCGTAGACAGCAGAACCTTCTTTAACGCCTGCCGGCAGGCTCTCGCCGGTAATCAGGCTGGCATCGATCTCGCTGATGCCGGATGAAACCTCGCCGTCGGCGGGAATCCGCTCGCCGGTGGCGATGGCGACGACATGTCCGGGGCGAAGCTCGGCAACGGCGATGGTGCGTTGTCGGCCATCGGCGTCAATGACATGGGCGGTGAGAGCGGTCAGCCCGACAAGGTGTTCCGCCGCCGAGCGCGCCTTGGCTCGCGCCCGGTGATCCAAGTAGCGGCCGATCAATAAAAAGAACAACAGCGTTACCGAGGCGTCGAAATAAGCATGTTGGCCGCCCTGGATGGTTTGGTGGAGGCTCATCCCGGCGGCGAGCAGGACGGCGAGGGAAATCGGCACGTCCATGTTGAGCCCGCCCGAGCGAAGCGCCACGGCGGCCGAGCGGAAAAAAGGCTGTCCGGCATAGGCCACGGCGGGCAGCGCGATCAGCGCCGAAATCCAGTGAAACAAGGTGCGCGTCGCATCGCCCATGCCGTTGGCGTGCCCGGCCCAGACGGCGACGGATAACAGCATGACGTTGGCGGCGGCGAACCCGGCGACGCCAAGCGCCCTCAGCAGGCGCTTTTCCTGCCTCGCCCCTGATTGGCCCAGCCGTTCGGGATCGTAGGGTGCTACCGGAAAGCCCAAGGCTTCCATGCGCTCGACAATGCTTGCCGCCGTTGCCTCGCCGTCCCGCCATTCCGCCACCAGCCGCCGGGTGCTCATGTTGACCCGTGCCCGGACGATGCCGGGTGTGGCGTGAAGGGTGTTTTCGATCCGGTGAATGCATGCGGCGCAATGGATGTTTTCAACCATCAGGTTGAGCCGCCGGATGTCGCCCGGAAGCTCGATGACGAACGGCACCGCTTCCGCATCTAACGGGGGTTGGGGAATGATACGGTTCATTTCTTTACAAAGATCCCGTGCTGCATGCGGTAAACGAACTGGCCGTTCTGCGAGGCCTCGATGACGGCGTGCCAATTTCCGGCGAGCGGCAGTGCCGTTAGCGCCGCATAAAGCCCCGGCGCCGTTTCCTTGAGGTCGACAATGACGTCGAACCCTTCCTTGACTGGGCGTCGGAAGGTGACGCGCGCTTTCAGTCCCGTGATCGGCGCCTCACCCGGCGCTTCGATGCGAACTCGGGTGGTTCCGGCCTTGGCGGCGCCGTCAAAGGAAAGGGTGCTGCGCCAACCCAGGGCGGCCTGTTTCCGGGCGGCTTCCAGGGTCCGGTTGTAGGCGAGGCCTTTTTCATAGGGCTTGTCGGTGCTGAGGCCGGGCCAGCTGTCGAGCGCAAAGAAAACCAAGGCCCCGTTGGCGGCGAGAAAGACACCGAACAGGCCGGCCACGGCAAACAGCACCATGCGCCCGGTGATTTGGCGTTCGGCCTGCATCATTCGGGCCCTCGGAAGACGCTGTCATAGGTGGCGGTTCCACCGGTGTTGATGTCGGTCAGGATAAATTCGATGTCGTGGGAATCCGAAGTGAGCGAGCCCCGGGGCGATGTCGCCAACAACCGGAAACTTTGCACCCGGTCGGGTTTGACCGTCACATAAGGCGTCGTTTCAGCGACATTTTCCGATCCAACGATGCCAAGGCTTAAACCGTCGAGGCCCTTGGCGGAAATGGAAAAGGTCCGTTGCCGCCGGATTTTGTTGAGCACCTTGAAGGTAAAGCCGTTGCGGATGGAGCCGTCCTTTAGAAGCGTGAACAGCGGATTGCGGTCGCGGAGAACATTAATATCGGTTTCCGAGCGGTTGAAGATGGCGGCCAGCATGACGACCCCGGCCAACGCCCAAATTCCGGCATACAAAATCGTGCGCACGCGGATAAAGCGGATGGCGCCGCCATCGCCCGTGGCCCGGCGTTCGGCGTTGGCCAATGAGTCGTAATCGATCAGACCTCTCGGCCGTCCGATGCGGCCCATGACATCGTCACAGGCATCGATACAGAGCGCGCAAGTAATACATTCCAACTGCTGACCGTCGCGGATATCGATGCCCATCGGGCAGCACACGACGCAGGCATTGCAATCGATGCAATCACCACGGCCTTCCCAGGTTTCGCCCTTGCGGTAGGGCGCGCGCGGTTCCCCACGGTCACCGTGGTAAGTCACGGTCAGCGATTCTTCGTCCATCATCGCCGATTGGATGCGGGGCCAGGGGCACATATAGGTGCAGACCTGTTCCCGCATCAGGCCGCCCAAGGCGAACGTGGTGAAGGTCAGGACGGCGACGGTGATGTAGGCGACGGCGGGGGCCTCAAGGGTGAACAACTGCACGAACAGGGTCGGCGCATCGGCGTAATAAAAGACCCAGGCGCCGCCGGTTCCCATCGCCGCCAACAGCCAAAGGAAATATTTGACCACGCGCTTCCCAATTTTACCGAACGACCGAGGTGAATCGTCGAGACGGATGCGCGCCGAGCGGTCACCTTCGACCCAACGTTCAATAACCAAGAACAGGTCCGTCCAAACCGTTTGCGGGCAACTGTACCCGCACCAGGCGCGGCCGACGACGCTGGTCACCAGGAACAATCCGATGCCGGCCATGATCAGTAATCCGGCGAGGTAATAGATTTCCTGAGGCCAGATTTCGATGAAGAAGAAATAGAACCGCCGGGCCGGGAAATCGATCAATACGGCCTGATCCGGGGCACCGGGGCCTCGGTCCCAGCGCAGCCACGGCGTGATGTAATAGATGCCCAACGTTCCGGCCATGATCAGCCACTTGAAACGGCGAAACATTCCCTCCACGCGTTTCGGGTGAATCCGCTCGCGTGCTTTATATAAAGACCGGTTCTCTTTTTTGTTGACCGCCTCGACGTCAAAACGCTCGACATCTGAAGCGGTGGCCTTTTGGTCCATGTCAGACGTTCCGATCAGGATGGAGCAGGCTCAGCTCCCGCCGCCCAGGGAATGGACGTAAACAGCCAATTGCTTAATCGTGACCGGGTCCAGAATCCTGCCCCAGGCCGGCATGACGCCGCCACGGCTGTTGGAAATGGTTTCGACGATGGTCTCCTTGTCGCCGCCATAGAGCCAAATAGCGTTGTTGAGCGCCGGCGCGCCTTGCGCCATGTCGCCGCTGCCGGTTTCCCCGTGGCAACCCGCGCATTGTTCGGCGTAAATGGCTTTACCCCGGCCTTGTGCGGCTTGGTCTTTTGATTGGCCCGACAGCCCCAGCACATAATCGGCGACATCTGAAATCTGCGCCGGGTTGAGGACCTTGTCCCGCAAGAAAGCCGGCATGGCCGACGTTCTGGCATCTTCGTCATCTTCGTTGCGGATACCGTGGGTGATGGTTTTCTGTATTTCCTTCAACGACCCCCCCCACAGCCATTCGTCATCGTTGAGGTTGGGATAGCCGACGAAACCCTGCGCGCCGGATCCGTGGCATTGCGTGCAGTGGACGTTGAAGGCCGACCGACCGCCGGCCAGCGTAAATTCAAGAAGCTCAGGTTTTGTGCGAATTTGTTCCAGGGACGCGGATGCCACCTTTACCCGTTGACCGGCGTGGGCCAGTTTGGCTTCCGCCAATTCGACGGCGACCTCGCCGCGCGAGCTGTAGCCCAGCATCCCCTTGGAATAGCTGGAAATCAGCGGCAGCGCCGGATAGGCGACCCAATACCCGATCGACCAAATGATTGTTGCCCAGAAAATCCAGCGCCACCAGTTCGGCAGCGGATTGTCGAGTTCCTTGATCCCGTCCCATTCGTGGCCGGTGGTTTCGATGCCGGTAATGGCGTCAGTTTCTTTTATTTCCGCCATGTTTCAATCCTCCTTGAAGGGAATTAGGGCGGCGTCTTCGAATTTCTTCTTGGCGCCGGGACGCAGCGCATAGATCAACATGCCGATGAACAGGATAGCCAGATAAGCCAAGCCCCAGGTTTGGGCGAAATAGGAAACGCTTTCAAAAGTCATGGCTATCTCCTACCTCAGGTTTTCTTTGGCGTTATAGACGCTGAAATCGACCATGGTGCCGAGCACCTGAAGATAGGCGATCAGCGCGTCCATCTCGGACGGCGGCCCCGACCGGCCATCGAAATTACGGGCCTTGGCGCCGGGATAACGTTTGGCGACCGCCTCGGCGCCGTCCGAATCGGGATTGACTTGCGCCGTCATGTCACGGGCGGCGTTGGCGATCATGTCCGGGCTATAGGGAACGCCGACCATGCGGTTGGCTTCTAGGTGGGCGGCGATGCCTTTGACATCGGCCTTTTCGTCCATCAGGAACGGATAGCCGGGCATGACGGTTTCGGGGACCACGCCCCGGGGATTGATCATGTGTTGACGATGCCAATCATCCGAATACTTGCCGCCGACGCGGGCCAGGTCGGGACCGGTCCTTTTCGAGCCCCACTGAAACGGATGATCGTACATACTTTCGGCGGCCAGGCTGTAATGGCCGTAACGTTCGACCTCGTCGCGGAGCGGCCTGATCATCTGGCTGTGGCAGTTGTAACAGCCTTCGCGGATATAGATGTTGCGCCCGGTGAGTTCCAGCGGCGTGTACGGACGGACGCCCTTTACCTTTTCAATGGTGCTTTCCAGGTAAAACAAGGGCGCGATTTCGACGATGCCGCCGATAGACACGACGACCAGGATGGCGACGAGCATCAGGATTGAGTTTTTTTCGAGCTTCGCATGATTAAACATTTCTCGTCCTCCCGTCAGGCCGTCGCCGCGGCGGGCTGGGCTTCATAGGGCTTTTCGTCCCTGAGATCACCCCTCGCCGTGCGGTAGACGTTGTAGGCCATCAACAGCGCTCCGGCGACGAAGAAGGCGCCGCCCACAACCCGGATTAGATAGAACGGATGCATGGCTTCGACGGTTTCGGCGAAGGAATACTCCAGGAACCCCAATGAATCGTAAGCCCGCCACATAAGCCCCTGCATAATGCCGGAAACCCACATGGCCGCCGTGTAAAGCACGATGCCGATGGTCGCCAACCAGAAATGGGTAGACACCAAACGCACCGAAAACAGCCGTGGGCGATTCCACATTTTCGGCGCCAGGAAGTAGATGGTGCCGAAGCTGACCATGCCGACCCAGCCCAGCGCCCCGGAATGCACATGGCCGATGGTCCAGTCGGTATAATGGCTTAAGCCGTTGACCGCCTTGATCGCCATCAACGGGCCTTCGAAGGTGCTCATCCCGTAAAAGGCGATGGACAGCACCATGATGCGGAGGATCGGGTCGGTGCGCAGCTTGTCCCAGGCGCCGGAAAGCGTCATCAGGCCGTTGATCATGCCGCCCCAGCTCGGCATCCACAGCATGATCGAAAACGTCATGCCCAATGTCTGCGCCCAATCGGGAAGCGCCGTGTAATGCAGGTGATGGGGCCCGGCCCAGATATAAAGGAAAATCAGGCTCCAGAAATGGATGACAGACAGCCGGTAGGAATAGATCGGCCGCTTCGCCTGTTTCGGGACGTAGTAATACATCAAGCCTAAGAACCCTGCCGTCAGGAAAAACCCGACGGCGTTATGGCCGTACCACCACTGGGTCAAAGCGTCTTGGACGCCGGCGAAGAGGGTATAGCTCTTGGTGCCGAAGAAACTGACCGGCATCGCCAAGTTATTGACGATATGCAACATGGCGACGGTAACGATGAAGGCCAGGAAGAACCAGTTGGCGACATAAATATGCGGCTCGCGTCGCCTCATCAGCGTCGCCAGAAAGACCACCAGATAAACCACCCAGACGACGGTCAGCCACAAATCCACATACCATTCGGGCTCGGCGTATTCCTTGGACTGGGTGATTCCGAAGACATACCCCGTCGCCGCCAGCACCAAAAACAGCTGATAGCCCCAGAACACGAACCAAGGCGCCCAGCCCCCGGCAACGCGGGTTTGGCAGGTCCGCTGGACGACGTGAAAGGTTGACATGATCAAGACGTTACCGCCGAACGCGAAAATAACGGCCGACGTGTGAAGCGGGCGCAGACGCCCGAAATTGGTCCAGGGAAGGTCTAAATTTAAGACCGGAAAAGCCAGTTGCAGGGCGATGACCAGCCCGACCAGGAAGCCGACGATGCCCCAGAAAACAGAAGCAATAACCCCGGCCCGGACGATGGCGTCGTTGTAGGGAATGGCGCTATTGGGGTCGGCCGGCCCGCCGGTGTCATCGCCGCGGCGGATAACCCAGAAGATGCCGAGGACGCAGGCGACGAGGAATAATAGCCCGTGTGCATACATCCCTGTGTCGACGGCACGGGCCGCCAGAAATGCACCAAGAAGACCGCCGAGCCCAAGGGGCCCGATGATAAGAAAGGACATAACTTGAATCTCCTCGTCCAAGCGGGAAGGGACGGTGTCGAAAAACGACCCCTTAGAGTGACTCTATACTTCAGGCGGGCAAAAGGGCAATTGATCGAAATCAATGTAGAAAACGCGATGGCGTGCTTGGGGTTGGCAAAGGAGCCTAAAATCCCCCAGGAAACCATCCCGGAAAAATCGTTCTTTGATTGTTCTTGACAATCTTAGGTGATTATATACTTGACACACGTCAGGCCATATCCTATAATTATTTCAATCAGATAGGATAAATACTATGGTAGATATTAACAGCCCCATTTATAGGGATAAAAACAAGGCCAGAAAGCACCTGGAAGCCTTGCGTTGGGCCGATGGTAGGTTCTGCCCTCATTGTGGTGAGACAGAAAACACATCGGTTGTCAGAGGCAAGAAACACCGTCCCGGCCTCTATTACTGCAACTCTTGTAAGGGTCAGTTTACGGTCACTATCGGCACTGTTTTCGAGCGCTCAAAGGTTCCCCTGAACAAGTGGCTTTTAGCCTTTCATTTGATGGCGTCAAGCAAGAAGGGCATCTCAGCCCATCAGCTTCATAGAACCCTCGGAGTCACCTACAAAACCGCGTGGTTCATGGCCCATCGTATTCGTGAGTCCATGAGGGACGACAGCCCCACGCCTATGGGTGGCGGTGGTAAAATCGTCGAATCGGACGAAACCTATCTCAAGGGTGGCAGAACCATCACCATTGAAACCCTGTCCGATGGTCGCAAGGTTCCCGTTCTTGATCGCCGTCACTACAAAATCATGGCGCTAGTGGAGCGCGGCGGCAGATCGCGTGCCTTCCATCTCGACTCCATCACTTCAAACAACGTGCGTAATGTTCTCGTATCCAACGTGGACCGTGACACCCACCTTATGACTGATGAAGCCGGTCATTACCGCTACGTCGGTTGGGAATACAAAACCCACCAGCGCGTCAATCACTCCAAGAAGGAATACGCCAGAGGCAATGTCTCCACGAACACCATTGAGGGCTATTTCTCTATCTTCAAGCGTGGCATGAAGGGCACCTACCAGCATTGCAAGGCCCATCACTTACAGCGCTACCTGGCTGAGTTTGATTTCAGGTATTCAAACCGTGATCTGAACGACTTCGACCGCGCCACGCTGGCCCTAAAGGGCATCGAGGGGAAGCGCCTCACCTTTCGGCGGACTGGTAG
>JABMOY010000209.1 GCA_013203955.1 Rhodospirillales bacterium
AGTGCATGCCGTTCGGTTGACCGCCGAAGCAGGCGAACAACAGATCCCCTTGCTCCACCTTCGTGGGCAGGCCGGTGCTCGGGCCGCCGCGCTGGACATCCACCACGACCAGCGGAATTTCCGCCATCACCGCGAGACCGATGGTTTCCTGCTTCAAGGCGAAGCCCGGCCCCGAGGTGATCGTCACCGCGCACTTGCCGGCATATGATGCCCCGATGGCGAAGGCGCAGGCGGCGATTTCGTCCTCCGCCTGATGCACCACGCCGCCGACGTTTTCGAACACCTCGCTAAGATAATGCGAGGCCGACGTCGCCGGCGTGATTGGGTACATGGCGCAGACCTCCATGCCCGATGCCATTACGCCGAGACCAAGCGCGATATTGCCGTTGACGACGATCTGAGGCTGCTGCACGTCGGAAGGCGGAATCTGGAACTTGATGTCGAGGTTTGTCTCCGCCCATTCGTGGCCTGCCTCAAGCAATCTGATGTTGTCTTCGACGATGCTCGTGGCCTTCTTGGCGAACACGAAGGCGATCTGCTCCCTGGCGATTTTCAGATCGAGGCTGTAGAGGCTGCAGAGAATACCTAGAACGAACATGTTCTTGCCGCGCCGAGGATTTGGAACATATTTCAGGCACTCGGTCTCCATCGGGATTTCATAGACCCGGTAATCGTTCTCCTGGAGTTTTTCGACGGTTTCTGCATAGGTGGCCGCGATTTCGGGGTCATCGTCAGTCCGCCACTTCCCCTCCAGGAGGATGATGCAACCTGGCGCGAGTTCGTTGGCCCAGAAGCGGCTCAACAGAACCTGCTCGTTGAAGGCGACGATGAGGTTGGCCTCGTCCCCCCAATTGGTCACGCGATGGGATGCCAGGCGAATGCGGTTGCCACTGGCGCCGGCGATGCTCCGCGCCGGCGGCTGAATTTCGGCGGGAATGATCTCGGCGGTCCAAATGCCGTTTCCCATTCTGGCCGCGATCGCTCCGAACGCCTGGCCGCACCGCTGCGCGCCTTCGCCGGAGTCGCTGATGACTTCGACGATGTGCTCAGTCAGCGTGACGGTCGGTTTGGCGTCCAATGAGGGCCGGCCCCGCCGCTTCGCGTCCGACACCGAATCCTTCTTCGCCTTCTTGGTTGGCGAACGGCGTACCGGCTTTTGGCCGGGTTCTTTTTTCAAGGCCTGTGCGTTCATACCAGGGTCCAATCCTTGTTTCTTTGTGGTTTATGCGACGCGGACGCGGGAGAAATTCTTCTCCCGGGCGTCAATTCCAAAAAGCGTGTCCACGCCACCCTCTGGCTTGGGCAGATAGACGGATTCCGTATCGCGAATACCGAGATAGGCCTTCATGCTTCTGGCCGCCTTGCGGCCGGCACCCATGGCCAGGATCACGGTGGCGCCGCCGGTGACGATGTCGCCGCCGGCGTAAACGCCCGCCATCGAGGTGGCGAGGTCCTCATCGGTCTCGATATAGCCCCGGGCGTTGAGTTTGAGCTTCGAAGTCTGGCCGATGATCGGATTGGCATTTGTGCCGATGGCATAGACGACCATATCGGTTTCGAATTCGTATTCGCTGCCGTCGATGGGAACGGGCCGACGCCGACCCGAATCGTCGGGTTCGCCCAGTTCCATGCGGACGCAGCGCATGGCGCGGACGTTGTTGTCGTCGTCGCCCAGAATCTCGACTGGCGCCGTCAACCAGTGGAATTCGATTCCTTCTTCCTCGGCATGGTCTGTTTCTTCCGCCCGAGCGGGGCTTTCCGCCTTGGTGCGGCGGTAAACGCAATAGACATTCTTCGCCCCCAGTCGTCGGCATACACGCATCGCGTCCATCGCCGTGTTGCCGGCGCCGATCACGCAGACGCGCTTGCCTAAATGCAAGGGCGTGTCGTAGTCCGGGAATTCCCCGGCATGCATGAGGTTGCAGCGGGTCAGAAGCTCGTTGGCGGAAAGCACCCCGTTGAGTGACTCGCCGGGGATGTCCATGAAGTTCGGATAACCGGCGCCGGTGCCGATGAACACGGCATCGAAAGCCATCTCGCCAAGCATCTGTTCGATGGTGAAAAGGCGCCCGACCAATGTATTGCACCTTATCTTGACGCCCAGCTTGGCCAGGGCGTCAACCTCGGCGTCGATGACTTCATTGGGCAGGCGGAATTCGGGGATGCCATAGCGGAGCACGCCGCCCGGCTTGTGGAAGGCCTCGTAGACGGTGACGTCGCACCCCGCCTTGGCCATGTCGGCGGCGCAGGCGATCCCGGCGGGTCCCGACCCGATGATGCCGACACGAAATCCGTTGGGCTCGATGTAGGGGATATTGGCCCAGCCTTCTTCGATGGCAAGATCGCCGAGCCATCGCTCGAGCCTGCCGATGGCCACCGGCTCCAGCGTATCGCCGACGGGACAGACGCCCTCGCACTGGTCCTCCTGCGGGCAGACGCGACCGCAGATGGCCGGCAACAGATTGGAATCGGTGAGGACATCGTATGCGCCGCGATAATCCTTTTCGATGATTTTGGCGATAAAGCCGGGGATGTCGATGCCAACGGGGCAGCCGGGAACACAAGCGGCTTCGGGGCACATGAGACACCGCTCACACTCGTTGAGCGTGTCTTCCAGCCCGTATCCGAGCGCGACCTCGGAGAAATTCTTCACCCGTTCCCCGGGGTCCTGCACGGGGATCGGCGTTCGCTCCTGCGGAATCGTTCGGATGGTCTTCTTTTTCGCCATCACGATACCTTTTCGGCACGGCAGGTTTCGGACCACCGCTCCACCGCCAGCTTTTCTTCTTCCGCGAACCGCTTCAGGCGATTCATGAGGTCGTCAAAGTCGACCTGGTGGCCGTCGAAGTCGGGTCCGTCGACGCAGGCGAACTGTATTCTGTCCCCGACCTTGACCCGGCAGCCACCGCACATCCCCGTGCCGTCAACCATGATCGGGTTCAAGCTCACCGTTGTTTTGATGGCCTTGGGTCGGGTCGTTTCCGCGCACGCCTTCATCATAATCGGCGGGCCGATGGCGATGACTTCGTCGATGTCGTCGTGCTTCTCCATGGCCAGTTTGATGCCATCGGTGACCAAGCCCTTAATGCCGACCGATCCGTCGTCGCTGCAGATAATGAACTCGTCGCAGTATTCCCTGAACTTGTCTTCCCAGAAGACCAAGTCCCTGTTTCGGAACCCGATGACGCCGATCACGTAGGCACCGTTCTCCTTGAAGGCGCGGGCCTGGGGGAAGACCGGCGCCGCCCCTAATCCGCCGCCGACACAGATCACCTTTCCGGCGTTGCCGATGTGGCTGGGTTCGCCCATGGGACCGACGACGCTGAAAAGCGTGGTCCCGGTCTGGCAGGTCTGCTGCATCTCTTTCGTCGTCTTGCCGACCGCCTGGATGACAAGCGTTATAGTTCCCTTGTCGCGGTCAAAATCGGCGATCGTCAGCGGTATGCGTTCGCCGTGTTCCCGGGCAATGACGATGACGAACTGGCCCGGCTTCGCCGCCTTCGCCATCATCGGGTGACGGAATTCAAGCAAGAAAGTGACGTCAGAAAAATCTTCCCGTGCCACGATCTCGACGACAGGTTCTTCGTCAACCCCATGCGTCGGATCGGTGGTTTCGGATAAGACCGCCCCGTCACTCGACTTTGTGCCCATTTTTGAATACCTCCGGCACAGGCGATAACATGTTGAACTATCATAGACTTCCGTCCTCGGCAGGCATTGACTTCCGTCAAGTCTGCGGAAAAGGGGCTATGGAGCGTTTAGGAAGAAAAAACACCTCTCGGGGCATGCGCGGCGGTCTACAAAAATTCAACTTGTCTCAAGTCAAATACGGTCGATCCCCTTGGGAGTATAATGACGGCCATTAAGTCGACTGTTTGGGAGATGCCGACAAAAAGAATGGGAGCCTCTCGGACGAGGGGCTCGCCAACCTCCGGGGCCGTCCGCGTGCGCTTCGTTGCGGGCGGATGTCAATGTGTCCGTTGCAAAGGAGGAGTGTCGTCATGCCCCTAGACAAAGCCGCTATCAAAGAGCCGACCTTAACCCTTATCGATAATCGAACCGGCCAAAGCTGGGACTTCCCCATACTGTCGGGGACCCTGGGCCCGGATGTCGTCGACATTCAACGGTTTTACGCGGAAACGGGGATGTTCACGTTTGACCCCGGTTACACTTCGACGGCGAGCTGTGAATCCACCATTACCTTCATCGACGGCGACGAGGGCGTGTTACTCCACCGCGGCTACCCTATCGAACAACTGGCGGCCAAGTCTGACTATTTGGAAGTCTGTTATCTCCTTCTCGAAGGGGAGCTCCCCACCAAGGCGGAGAAGAAGGAGTTCTTGAAGGGCATTACCTACCATACGATGCTCCACGAAAAGCTCATTCACTTCTATCAGGGCTTCCGCCGGGATTCTCATCCCATGGCCGTCATGTGTGGTGTCATCGGGGCGCTGTCCGCCTTCTACCACGACAGTCTCGATATCCACGACCCGGAACACCGTCAGTTGGCGATCTACAGGTTGATCGCCAAGATGCCAACCATCGCGGCCTACGCCTATAAGTATTCGCTCGGGCA
>JABMOY010000020.1 GCA_013203955.1 Rhodospirillales bacterium
CCGGCAACATACCCGGCATGTGGCCCCAGTCCTGATCGAAGACGATGCCACGGGACCGGTCCTCGGCGACGAACTTTTCGCGCATGATATCGACCCAGCCGAGCGTCGCTTCGCGGTCGCCTTCCAACTTACCGACGACGGTGCCGGAATGCATGTGGTCGCCGCCCGAAAGACGCAGGCATTTTGCCAACACCCGGAAATGGATGCCGTGGTACGGGTTGCGATCGACAACCGCGTGCATGGCCCGGTGGATGTGCAGCAACATGCCGTTGTCACGGCACCAGTTGGCCAACGACGTATTGGCGGAAAATCCGGCGGTGAAGAAGTCGTGCATGATGATGCGCATGCCCAGCGACTTGGCGTATTCGGCACGCTTGTACATTTCTTCGACGGTGCCGGCGGTAACGTTCAAATAATGGCCCTTGCGCTCACCGGTTTCCTCTTCGGCCTTATGAACGGCTTCGGAAACGAAATCGAAGCGTTGTTTCCAGCGCATGAAGGGCTGGGAGTTGACGTTCTCGTCGTCCTTGGTGAAATCAAGTCCGCCGCGAAGCCCTTCGAATACGGAACGACCGTAATTCTTTGCACTGAGGCCCAGTTTCGGCTTGATCGTGCAACCGAGCATGGCGCGGCCGTATTTGTTCATGATATCGCGTTCGACCTGAATACCGTGGGGCGGGCCACCGCACGTGGTGACGTAGGCGATCGGGAAGCGGACGTCTTCAAGTCTGAGAGACCGGATCGCCTTAAATCCGAAGACGTTGCCGACCAGCGAGGTCAGGACGTTGACGACGGACCCCTCCTCGAACAGGTCGAGGGGATAGGCAACATAGGCGTAAAAGACATTGTCCTCGCCGGAAACCGGCTCAACCCCATAAGCCCTGCCCTTGTAATAGTCCATGTCGGTCAACAGGTCGGACCATACCGTGGTCCAGGTGCCAGTCGATGATTCCGCGCAAATGGCCGAGGCCGCCTCCTCGGGCGGCACGCCGTCCTGGGGTACGAACTTGAAGCACGCTAGCAGGTCCGTGTCTTTGGGCGTGTAATCCGGAAGCCAATATGTGTCCCGGTAATCCTTGACGCCGGCGCTGTAGGTATTTGACATTTTTATATACTCCAAACGGTCTTTTATTTATATGGCGTGGTGGCCCAGGGCCGCCTTGACCATGTGATACGTTATCATCAATTGCGACAGGGCCAACGGGTGGCTGACTGCGCTTTTGTTCTTTTCGTCGGTGAACGTACCGACATTATCGCGAAGGTGCTGGGCTTCCGGAATTAGCTTCCAGACCAGATCTTCCATGTTCTTGGCTCGCTTGTCATCGATAGAGCCCGAAATATCCAGGACGTCCACGGGCTTGCCATCCGTGTCGCGGGACAATTCCAGTTTAAACCCGTTTTTGATGCCTACATCCAAGATCGGCGACAGGTCGGGATGCGGCAAAGTCGGGCGCAGGGTATGGCGCGCGTTCAGGTTTGCCCCCGTTTCCTCTTGGTTGGCTTCAGGCGGATAGAATTGCACGACCATGTCGGCGAAGGTGCGTTGGGGTTGGATGAATTCGATGCTGTCATTGACGCGCTTGGCAAGGGAATCCTTCACTTGCTTGACGGAATAACCGCGTTTGCCGGTATCGCGCTGAATTTTCCAACGAAATCGCAGTTCTTCCGTCGGCTCCAGGTAGACCTTGACGTCATAGCACGAACGCATGGCCCGGGTGGTGTATCCCAACAACCCTTCAAGAATGATGTATTCCTTGGATTCGATATATTCGGGCGCGTCCAGGGTGCCGCCGTGGTGGTTGTAAATGGGTTTAAGAATGGGTTTGCCTTGGCGCAGCGCCTGGATGTGCTGTTCCAAGATGTCGATGTAATTTCCCCGGGGGTCGAGCGCCGAAATACCGTTTTCGGCCCTTTGTTCACGGGAATAACAATGGTAATCGTCGGTGCAAATCGTCGCCACTCTGTCCGGCCCAAGAATTTGCGCGATACCCTCGGTCAAAGTCGTCTTGCCCGCGGCTGAATCACCGACGATCCCCAATATAATGGGATGATCGACTTTTTTAATTTTAGGCATTTTCCACCTCCGGTTCGCTGGCCTGAACCTCTCCTGTAAATTGGTGATAAGTCGTTAAATTTTGGCGTTCCTGGGAAGCGCCCGAAATAACCAGGGTTTCGGTTCTTTCAAGGCCGTTCTTTCTTTCGATACCCGAAAACAAAAGCCCCGTCGTAATGCCGGTGGCGGAAAAATAAACCTGATCCGACTTCACCAAATCGGAACACCGGTACCAGGTTTTGGTATCCATCCCCGCCGCCTTGACCGCTGCCCGTTCGGTGGCCAATTGCGGGTCAATCCGCCCCAAGAAAACACCCCCCATGGCGCGGATTGCACACGCTGAAATAATACCTTCGGGCACACCGCCGGTACCGACCAAGGCATCAATCCCCGAATCCGGGATGGCCGCCATTAACGCGCCGGCAACATCGCCAGCAGGATAAAGCGCCGTTCGGGCGCCGGCTTTATAAATACGGTCTATCAGATCGTCGTGACGCGGTTTTTCCAGAACAAAAACCGTCAGCTCGGTTATCGGCTTGTTCAAAACATCCGAAAGGATTTTTAATTTATCTTCCAAGGGGGCCTCGGGATCGATTTTTCCTTCTGCTTCCTTTGGGCCGACGAATTTTTCCATGTAGAAAGCCGGTCCCGGTTCGAACATCGTGCCCTTGGGCGCCATGGCGATGACGGCCATGGCGTTGGTCATGCCTTTGGCTAGGTAACCCGTGCCTTCCACCGGATCGACGGCGATATCAAATTTCAGGTGACCGTCGACATCGCCAATCTGCTCACCGTTATAAAGAGACGATGAAACATTGGAGACGTCTTTATATGCGTCCCCGGCAACAATGGTCGCCGAGATCGGAAGTTTTGTCAGTTCAGAGCGCATGGCCGCAGCCGCCAAGGCGTTGCTTTCATCTCTTTGACCACGGCCAATGGTGTCATAAACAATTCGGGCGGCGGCTTCCGTGACATTGCGAAGCGCAAATACGAAAAGCGGCGGCACCGGCGGCGTTTTGGAAGTTTGTTGTTTTTTTGCCATTTCCCGAGAAGGCCATTTGTTCCTGTCTGGGAAGCACCGTATCGGACAGGACAACGGACCGGAACACCCTCAAGAGGGGGGAAAGAGCTTCATTTGGGTAGGTTTTTATCTACCCATAAATACAGTATATGTGGTCTCAAAAAGAGCCCTTCAAATAAAGCACGACGGCTTGCGATCGGTTTTTAACGTCCAGCTTTTCGTAAAGATTCTTAAGGTGGAATTTCACCGTATTAACCGAAATTTCAAAATCGCTGGCGATCACCGCATTGGTCCGCCCATCGGTCAGGGCGACCAATAATTCTTGTTCGCGAATGGTCAGCCCGGCAAAGGGATCGGCAACCTGTTTGCTCATATCGATGAAGGGAAACACCATTCGCCCCTCGGCCACCGCTTCGGCCGCGGCGACGAGAATATCCGGGCTTTCCCGCTTAGAACAAAAGCCAGCGCCGCCTTTCATCATTACCTGGCGGGGGACTGAAGGCGAAGGCTCGCCGGTATATACGATAATGCGCGGTGCCCCTTCGCGTTGGCCCAACAGGTCCAGAACCTCGCTCCCGTTCATGTACGGCATGACCCAACCGATGATGCCGACATCGAAAGACAATCGGTCCACCGCTTCCATGAAGCGTTCCCCGTCGGCCGCCGAAGCCAGAATGTTGAAACGATCAACGTCCCCGAACATCTGGTTCAGCCCGGCCAAAACGAGAGGCGATTTATCGGCGATCACCAAGTCTATGGGTGATTTATTCATTTTCCTCGGCCTTCAAAAATACCGCCCTTTAGGGTAGGTCTTTTTAATACATGATTACCTTAGAAAACGCAAAAAAACCGCCCATAGACCTTGGCGGAAAATTTCACAGGTATTCCATATAGGACCAAATATCGGCCTTTTCATCCAGGCCCGCTTCTTCAAGTTGAAATATCAACAGGTCGCTGAAACTGACGATGCCGGCCAACTTTCCATATTGAATAACCGGCATGTGGCGGAACCTGTTCTCCTGCATTTTGGCCATGACATCGCGGATGGCATCTTCCGGGTCGCAGGTGAAAGGTTCATCAAGAAGTGTCTGGCTGACTTGCAGGGAAGCGATCTCTTCGGGCCAATCGACCAGGGCCTTCATGATGTCGCGCTCGGAAACTACGCCTAGGACCAGACCTTCTTCGCCGCAGACAACGACGATACCGACATTGTTCTCAACCATGATGTCGGCGGCTTCAATTAACAAAGCTTCAGGACCGATGGTGTAAACCTCGTCGCCTTTGTCAAAAACGATGTTTTTGATGAACATGGAATCGATTATACCAAAGGTTGCGAAACCCCGGCATCTCATAAAGGCCTGAATTAAACCATTTGAAAAATTTAGCGGGGAAAAGCCTACTTTATTTGGAAAAAGCGAAGAAACAACACGGGTTCCCCTTGCTAAAATCAAAGAACGCCCCCAAATCTTGGGAACCCGGTCCGTTCCCCATGCGGTGCAAACGTGGTATTTTTAAACTAGGAAATGCCTATGAAGATTCAGCAAAACATTGAAGAAAAGATTCGCTCATCGCTGGTCCCCTCTCACCTTGAGGTTATCAATGAAAGCCACATGCATAATGTGCCTCCCGGATCCGAATCCCACTTTAAACTGGTGATCGTTTCCCCGGCCTTTGATGAGCTGTCGCGTATTCAGCGCCACCAAAAGGTCAATGGCATCTTGGCCCATGAGCTTAAGAACGACATTCACGCCCTGTCCATGGAAACCCTGACCGCGCCCGAATGGGAAAAGCGCGATGGCAAAACCATGGCTTCGCCGCAATGCCACGGGGGCAGCTCCGGGGGCAGCCAAGACGAACCTAAGGACGACACCTAAGGGCGCTCACTGACACCAGGGTTATTTTTTGGATTTTCGATTTAATTTGTAGGTGGAACTGTGTTGCTGGTCCAAGACGTGTAGGTTGACCTGCTGCAGGGCTTCCGACACCACTTCGGGGGGCGGATCAAGGCGCTCGATATCTTCTTTCAATTGCAGTTTAGCGAAAAACCGGTCGCGTTCGTTCAAGCGTTTGTAGATGTTTGGGGCGGAACCCCGTAGCTTTTTTTGACCGGACAGTTTTGCCCGTTCGTACCACATGAAAGCCTTTCGATAGTCCCGTTTCAATCCACGGCCGCCTTCGTACATCCAGGCGAGAAAATCCATGGCCGGGGGATGGCCTTCCATTTCGGCGCGCTGACGGACGACTTCAACGTCGAACCAATCGGCGTTCCCGGCTTCGATGGCCTCGAAAGACTTTTGCCAAAGCTTTTTGGTCATCACCAGATCTTTGACCGGATAAGGATACTTTTCCGAAATGGACATGGATGTCACTTTTTTGCTGGCGATCAATTGGGCCTTATAGGTAAGGGTATCCAACTGCCAAGTGGTTTCATTGAACCATTCGCTGTATTTATTGGAAGCGTCGAAAAAACCATAGGACTGGAAAAAGGCGTGAACGGGCATGGCCAAGCCGACGAGGCCGACCGCCAATACAAAAACGTATATGGTTTTTTTCCGAACCATGGTGCCCACTCTCTAATTCTTTGCTGACGCCCCCCAGGGCTTCAGTATCGTATTTGTCCAATACGGGTGACGGTGTTCTACTCTCTATTTCTGACCGAAAACTTACAGATTAAAAAGTAATTGAAAACCCTTATTTTCGATCTATTCCTTTGATTTTCAAAGGAACTTCATTTTACCACCTTTCGATGGCAAAGGCACAATTTTTTTATGGTTTTACGAGAAGAAAATTTATCGCCCCATCCACGCGCGGGGGCTAACGGCGGCTCTCTTTACCGCCGATAAAATAACAAACCAGTCAGCCGGCTAGGCAACAGAAAAGGGGCCGTGAAACGCTGGCGTTTCACCCCTTCCCGTATTTGTCGCTTAAAGGGTCAGCCGCAGCTGATCATGGCGTCATAGGCAAAGTCGCGCTCGTACCAACCGGGATTAACCCACAAGCCAACGCGACCGGTCGGTAATTTACCGGTATCGATCTTGAACGAAGCCTTCTGGCCGTCCTTCAGCCGCATGCGCCGTTTCGCAATCAATTTACGAAGGCGCTTTTTGCCTTCTTTGCGCATGTTGTAAATGGCGAAGGTAGAAGTCTTCGGCCAGGCGATGCCGGCATTCTTGATCCGGAAGAAGGCATTACCGTCTTTGCAATTGGTCGCAATCTCCATTTTCAGGAAACCGGCTGTAGCTTGTGCCGATTCCGCCGCAATCGTTGCGGTGGCTAGTCCGGTGATGGCGATGGAAACGAACGCACCAAGAGCATATCCTCGGGAAACTTTCATTATTTTTCTCCTTTTTTTTCAACACATTACCCAGGGGGGTGGTTTGACCTGGACCATGCGTGTCGACATCCGTTTCTGGATACCGATATTCCCGAATAGCACTCAAAAGTTAACAAAACGGAAAAATTGGAACCGTGGACGTCGCGGCGGAGAAATAAAACCTTGGATTAATTTCCACACAAAAAGGCGCCGCAGAAGCCTTTCCTGCGGCGCGAATAGGGCCGGATTTCAGTTTATGGCGGTGTCCGTATCAGATGACGCCGGTAACGGCGAGGATCACCAACACGACAACAATTCCACCAATAATCACCCCTTGCTTAAGGAGCGTGTTGTCCGCCTCTTGGTCGGACAAGTCGGTATCATGTGTGTGTAAATGTGTAGCCATAATTACCTCCGTAATGAAAACATCCGCAAGCGGCACGTTTATGCCAGAGGTTATGAACGGTAGAACCCTACCAAATTTCTCGGTTTTTTTCAACGCCGGCGAAACCGAACCGGGGCCGAACAGGTCTAATGGGCGGGGGAAATGGGGTGGCTGACGGGATTTGAACCCGCGACCACCGGCACCACAAGCCGG
>JABMOY010000210.1 GCA_013203955.1 Rhodospirillales bacterium
AAAGTCCTTGCAACGCGGGAGCCATCCACACAAGACATAGTGGAGGGGTGCGATTTATGTCTGCTCCTGACCCGAAGCAGACGTTGATGAGGTCAATCGGGCAGGGCCAGCGGAGTCAAACAGCCTCTTCCTCACCCCTCCGGTCCCCCGTCACGCGCCCTCTTCGTCTTCCAGGCTGCGCAGCACCATATCCCTGAGCGTGACGAGGCCGAGCGGATTGCGCTCGTGGTCGACGACCAGCGCCCGGGTCAGCTTGAATCGGGACAACATGCGAACCCCATAGACGACGTTCATCTCCGCCGCCAGCGTCAGCACCGGCTTCGACATGATTTCATAGACGTTGACGCGGTCCGGCGACAGGTCCTTGCCGAGCACGCCCTTGGCGATATCGGTGACCACGACCAAGCCGAATTCATCAGCCTCGTCGCGCCGCTCGACGACCACCGAACTGGTGTGGTGCTCGCGCATCAACCGGACGGCCTCGCTGACCGGGGCGGTCGGCTCGACCATAATAACGCCTCGGGACATAACATCGGCGACTTTGGTGATCTTTTTTTCCGTCATAGCGATTCCTCGATTTCCTTAATGAGTTTATCTTCCTGGGTCTTCAGTCCGACGGCATCCTCGATCCCGATCTGAATGGCGATGCCGCTGCCGGGTTCCTCGTCGAACTTGCCGGCTTCCGAGATGGCTTCCAGGATATCCCGCGCTTTCGGGGCAGCGACGAGGAACAACAAAACATCCCGTTGCGCCGTCAGGTCCAGCCCCAGGAACGTCTTTTCCGGCTCCATTCCCTCGCCCCGGACACTGGGAAAAACGGTCGCCCCCGTGACCCCGGCGTTGCGGGCGGCCTCGAGCACGATTTCCGTCTTTTCGTCGGCCACGAAGGCCATGATCATTTTAAGGTTCACTGTACGTCCTCCTTACTGTCGTTTTTAACGTGCCGCCTCAGCCAGGTGGATACCATGTCGTATCCCAAAACGGAGATAATTGGAAACACACTGGCGAAGGCAATTAAGCCAAATCCGTCGATCAAGGGGCTGCGCCCCGGGATCGTCGAAGCCAAACCCAGCCCTAAAGCCGCGACCACCGGCACGGTCACGGTCGATGTGGTAACGCCGCCTGAATCGTAGGCCAACGGTATGATTGTTTTTGAGGCCAGGAAGGTTTGTATGATGACGACGATGTAGCCGGCCATGATGTAGTACGCCAGCGGCGTGCCGGTGACGATCCGGTAGGTGCCGACGGCGACGCCGATGGCGACGCCTATAGCGACGGCGATGCGCAGATCAAAGGCCTTCATGGTGCCGCCGGATACTTCCTCGGCCTTGATGGCGACAGCGATCAGCGACGGCTCGGCGATGGTTGTCGCAAAGCCGACGGCGGCGGCGAACGCATAGACCCAAAGATAGTCCCGCCAATGAACGGCGTTGCCGGTTCCTATCCCTAAGAACCCGGGATCGGTCAATTGGCGCGCCATCGTCTTGCCGAGCGGGAAAAGCGCCTTCTCCAGGCCGACCAGAAACAGGCTTAGGCCCAACAGGACATAAACAAAACCGATCACAATGCGCTTGAGGTGGGCGGGTTTCTTGCGGATCACCAGGGCCTGGAACACAAACAGGATGGCGACGATGGGCAGCACGTCGAAGGCGGTTGCCAGCGTCGTCGTTACGAGGTCGGTGAAGAACGAAATCATGCCAGCATCCCGAAAATCATGACGAAGATCATCGGCGTCAGGCTGGCAAGGGCGATCAATCCGAACCCGTCGATCATCGGGTTGCGGCCCTTGATGGTGCTGGCCAGGCCGACGCCGAGGGCGGTAACCAGCGGCACCGTGATGGTCGATGTCGTCACGCCGCCGGAATCATAGGCAATGCCGACGATCTCGGGCGGTGCGAACGCCGTGATGACGATGACTGCGACATAACCGCCGATAATGAAGTACTGGATCGGCCAGCCGACGAGAATGCGGAACACGCCGAGCACCAAGGCGGCGCCGACAGACAGGGCGACGGTGATCCGGAGCCAGAAAGCGTACGCTCCCTTGGCTTCCACGGTATCGGCGATGGCCCCGGCCTCGCCGGCGATCTTGGCCGCTTCGGCGACGACGGCAATCAACGCCGGTTCGGCGACCGTGGTGCCGAACCCGAGCGCGAAGGCGAACAGTAGCAGCACGGGCAGGCTGCCTTTGCGCGCCATCGCCTGGGCCATGGCCTCGCCGATCGGGAACAAACCCATTTCGAGCCCTTGGACGAACAACGCCAGGCCTAAGACGACGCAGATCAGCCCGACGACGACATTGCCGATGTCGGGGAACGGTTGCTGCAGGACGATAATCTGGAAAAACGCGATGACGAGGATGATCGGGGCGAGGTCGCGAAACGCCTCACCGAGAAGCCTCAGAAAGCTGAAAATTGGCTTGCCCATGCGTCGCCCCTCTAGCCGGGCCGGCCCGCCGTCCGGAAAAGTTTCAAGCTAAGGGGAATCGTACTGCGATTCGAGCGCCAAGGGAACTGCAAACCCCCGGAAAGGCGCCTTTCCTTTTTTTGGGAAACTTTAACCGCGTTTGCGAAATAGGTCGCCGAGCCAAAAGGCCTGCGCCCCGATGGCGCCGACCGGCAGCAGAACCCAGACGACGTCGAAGGCGGAAAGCGCCAGAATGATAAAACAAAATTCGGCGCGGCTGAGGGTGTGAAAGATATAAAAAATCTTTTGCCCGAAAGTCTTTTCGGTTTCCGCCTCATTTTCCGTTTCGGATGCCGCTTCTTTTTCCGCCGCCTTGCGCGCCAACTTGAAGGGATTAACCCGAACCAGATCGACAGCGTAATCGATGGTCGACCCCAAAGCGGCGATCAGTCCCAACCATAACCACCATATGTCGCCCTCCGCCGTCCAGACGCCGTATCCGAGGCCCGCGAAGATGGCCGTATCGACGATCCAGTCGACGAAATCATCAAAAGCCGCGCCCGAGGGCGAGCATTGGCCCTTGAGCCGGGCGATGACGCCATCGCAGTAATCGAGCCCATAACTGAGGACCAGCAAAAGAGCGCCATATATATTAAAAATCAATTCACCCTTCATAAACAAAGCACAGCCCGATAGGCCGACCAGCATCGATATGAAGGTGACTTGATTGGCGCTTAGGGGCAGGCGAATGAGGATAAGCGATAAAAAATATCCCAATTGACGGGCCAGGGGGAACAAGGCGTCCGGCCGGATCACCTGGGCATCATTATTTCCCGGTTTCCCGGCGTCCAGGTTGACTTGAATGGACAGGGACATGCTTTATTAACCTCGATCGGTGACAAGGGATGCTATGTAACCCTGAAAAACGGCGGAAACAACCAATTTAGCCCCTTAAACGCGTTCGCTATAACGGACTTCTCGTTTGTATGGCATTGGAACGAATGATAGGTTCTCCGCCGAATCAAGACACCTAAAATTTGCAACAATCCTAATTTGGATAGCGCTTTGGCTAAGCTTCTTTCTTACATTGGGCTGGTTATCGGCCTCGCCGTGATGACGGGCCTGATTGCCTGGCAGGGCATCGGCGAAGTCTCCGACATTATCCTTAGCTCCGGATGGCCCATTTTGCTGGTGCCGCTGGCTTGGTGCCCGACCCCTATCTTGGGCACCGTATCGTGGCGGCTTTTGTTCGAGCCAGGCCTTGAGCCGGCCTTTAAAGACACCTTCATGGCGCTTTGGATGGGGCGCGCGATCAACACGTTGCTGCCCGTCGCCAGCCTTGGCGGCGAAGTGGTAAAGGCCAGAATGCTCATTTTGTGGGGACACCCTAAACCTGAGGCCAGCGCATCCGTTGTCGTCGATAAAACCGTACAGGTGTTCGGCGTTATTATCTGGGGCCTGATCGGTGTCACTCTGTTGGTTCACTATTCCGTCGAGCAGGATTTGATCGCCGCCGCCTTAATCGGTTTTGCCGTCTTGGGCGCCGGGGTCGCGGGATTTGTTCTTGTGCAAAAGGCAGGCATCGCCCGGGTGATAATCAATTCGGCCCACAAAGTCACAAAAGCCGGTTACTTCGAAAATTTAAAAGACGGCGCTGATCGGGTTGATGAATGCGTACGCGGCACCTACGCCCGACCGGGCAGGCTGGCGCTGTCGATATTTTGGCGGGTATTGACCTTGGTTTTACAGACCGCCGAAGTTTGGGCGGCGGCCTATATCTTGGGCCACCCCATATCGATCATGGAAGCCATGTTCTTAAAAAGCATGACATCGACCTTGAGCGATGTCGCCTTTGTCATCCCCAATGCCTACGGCATTCAGGAAGGGGCGTTTGTTGTTTTGGGCGCCATGGTCGGATTGCCGCCGGACTTGATGTTGGCGATATCGCTGTCCATCCGCATTCGCGAGTTATTTATTGATTTGCCGGGCCTCGCCCTTTGGCAGCATGCCGAGGGCAACCATTTTTTCAAAAAGCGCAAATCATCCGCCAGGGGAGCGTCTTAAAGGTGGATATTTTTCTTTATTTTGCCTCGGGCCTTTTTGCGGCGTCTGTCGGCTACATGTTGGTCGCCGTATTTTGTGTTTTGAAATTCAGGCGCAAACTTTCCGCCCCCTTTGTCATAGCCGGCGAGCGCCCGGGCGTTACCTTATATAAACCCCTGCACGGTTTGGATTGTGAGATGAAGCAGAACCTGCTCAGCTTCTGCCAACAGGACTATCCCGCCTATCAAGTCGTGTTCGGCGCTTCGGACGCCGACGACCCCGCCCTATCCATTGTCGGCGACGTCATGGCGGAATGCCCGGATGTCGATACGCAATTGGTCATCAACGATCAGCCGAACGGCAACAACCCGAAAGTCAGCAACCTCATCAACATGGACGCCGTCGCCAAATACGATGTGCTGGTAATTTCCGACAGCGATATGCGGGTGGCGCCGGACTATATTGACCGCGTTATTGCCGAATTCGGCCCCGAACAAGTCGGACTCGTCACCTGTCTATACAAAGGCACCCCGGCGCCGGGGCTGGCGTCGAAATTGGGGGCGATGTTTATTTCTCAGTGGTTCACGCCGTCTGCCCTCATTCCGGCGACGTTTGGCGACATGAAACACTGCTTCGGCGCAACCATGGCCGTGAAGCGTAGCGTCCTCACCCAAGTCGGCGGATTTGAGGCGCTTGTCGGCAACTTGGCCGATGATTACACCTTGGGCCGGTTGGTCCGTGAAGCCGGTTTTGACATCCGATTGGCCAGCGTCGTTGTCGAAAATATCGTTGAGGAAACTGATCTCCGCGCCTTGGTTTTGCATGAACTCCGCTGGGCCAGAACCATTCGCTCCGTTGAGCCCTTAGGCTTTCTTTCGACATTTTTGACGGACACCATTCCCCTCGGCCTGGGGCTGAGCCTATTGACCTACGTTGCGGGCTACGGCTGGGCTTGGGTTGGCGGCCCTTTGGCCTTGGCAATATTCGCACGAATCCTCTTGCATTTCGCGACAAAGGCCACATTTTCCTCTATACACCCCGTCTCCTTTTGGCTTATTCCAATCCGCGACTTACTTTCCTTTGCCGTAAGGCTTTTGAGTTATACGGGACGCACGGTAAACTGGCGCGATTCGAAACTTTCCGTTGAAAAAGGCGGCAAGATCAATAATTTAAGCTCTCCCAATAGGGTAAATAATGGTTATGAAAAAGACACTATTTCTGAGCCCTCCATCCTTTGAAGGATTCGACGGCGGCGCCGGTTCTCGCTACCAGTGCAAACGCGAAGTTACATCCTTTTGGTACCCGACCTGGCTGGCGCAATTGGCCGCCCTGGTCCCCGGCAGCACCCTGATTGACGGGCCGGCCGGCGGATACACGCTGGAGCAACTCTTACCGGAAGCACCCAAATACGAGGTGCTGGTCATCTATACCTCGACGCCGACGTTCGCCAACGATGTTCGCGTTGCCGACGCCCTGAAAAAAGCCAACCCGGATTTGCTCATCGGCTTTTGCGGCGCGCACGTGATGATCAATTGGCAACAGGCCATGGATGCGTCCCAAAATATTGATTTTGTCTGTGACAAGGAATTCGACTTCACCATCAAGGAAGTCTGCGAAGGCAAAGCCCTTGCCGACGTCAAGGGGCTGTATTACCGGGACGGCGACAAGGTCGTTAAATCCGGCGAGCGCGAGACCATCCACGACATGGATACGCTTCCCTGGGTGACGGAAATCTACAAAAAATTCCTGGACCCCAAAAACTATTACAACGGCTACATGCTGCACCCTTATATGTCGCTTTATACCGGGCGCGGCTGCAAGTCGCGGTGTACCTATTGCCTGTGGCCGCAAACAATTTCGGGGCACACCTACCGGACCCGCTCGGTCAAAAACATTGCCGCCGAAATCGCCTACGCCCGGAAAGAATTCCCGGAAGTAAAAGAATTCTTCTTCGACGACGACACCTTGACCGACAACATCGAACACGTCGAAGCCTTGGCCATAGAACTTGGGAAATTGGGCGTCACCTGGTCGTGCAACGCCAAGGCCAATGTGCCCCGGAAGACTTTGGAAATCCTGAAAGCGAATGGGTTACGCCTGCTTCTCGTCGGCTACGAATCCGGCAACCAAAAGATTCTCAACAATATGAAAAAAGGTGTGCGCTTGGACTTTGCCCGGCGCTTTACCCAGGATTGCCATGATTTGGGCATTCTCATTCATGGCTGTTTCATTATGGGGCTGCCCGGTGAAACCCACGACACCATCAAGGAAACCATGGCCTACGCCAAGGAAATCAACCCCAAAACCATCCAGGTTTCCCTGCCCGCCACCTACCCCGGCACGTTTTTATACAAACAAGCCATGGAAAACGGTTGGCTGCAAACCGACGAGGTAACGACCGGCTTGGTCACCGACAACGGCACCCAGGAAAGCATCCTCAGCTATCCGCATTTGGACAAGGAAGAAATATTTTCAGCCGTCGAGACGTTTTACAAAGACTTCTACTTCCGGCCCAGAAAAATGGCGCAGTTGACGGTCGACATGTTTCGCGATTGGGACGTCATGAAACGCCAACTTCGCGAGGGCAAGGAATTCTTCAAGTTCCTGTGGGGACGCAAGGAAGCCGCTTGAAAAAGCTCATCGTCACGGCTGACGATTTTGGCATCTCGCAAGAAGTCAACGAGGCGGTGCAAGGCGCACACAAAAACGGAATCCTGACAGCAACCTCCCTGATGGTCGGAGAACCATTCGCCGCCGACGCCGTCAACCGCGCCCGAGACATGCCTGATTTAGGGGTCGGGTTGCATATTTCCCTTTCCAGAGCCCACCCCGTTTCCCCCCCCAACCAAATCCCCGATCTGGTTGACCGGGGTGGCCGCTTGCGATCGGACCTGGGGGGCGCCGGGTTCCGATTTTATTTCCTGCCTTCGCATCGCCGCCAGCTTGCAATCGAAATCACGGCGCAATTCGAAGCCTTCGCCGAAACGGGGTTGCCTTTGGACCATGTCAACGCCCACAACCATTTACACCTGCACCCGACCGTCCTCGGGCTTATCTTAAAGATCGGCAAACCGTTCGGCATGAAATCCATCCGCCTGCCCAGGGACAAAAATTCCAAAGGGTTGGCCGCTATATTTCTAACCCCCTGGCTGGCGCTGATGAAATCGCGATTACAAAAACACAACATCCGCCACAATGATGTTTTGCTGGGCCTCGATGAAACCGGGGCTTTGGATTCAAGAACCCTTATTGCCCTGATCGAAGGTTTATCGGATCAAGTCGCCGAGTTGATGTGCCACCCCGCCACCGGCCCTTGGGACGGCATGGACCCGATGGCCAAAGATTATCGCCATGACCTGGAATTAAAAGCGCTGATCGACGAGACCGTGATTGACGCTGTCCGTGACAACAGCATCGCCCTCATCACCTATAGAGATATCGAGTGACCGAACCCACAAAACCCGCATATGCCCTGGGCCGTTCCTGGACCCACCGGCTGGCGCTGATCTTTGTCCGTCCCTTGGCCGACACGCCGATCACGCCCAACCATCTGACGGCGCTTCGCCTGATTTCCGGGCTGGCGGCTTGTTATTGCTTTGCCACCGGCGACCGGGAGATGGCGATTTGGGGCGGCTGGATATGGATTTTGTCGGCTTTCTTAGACCGCGCCGACGGCGAGTTGGCGCGGCTCAGCGGCAAAAGCAGTCCGTGGGGACACAAGTTCGATATGATCTGCGACTCCGCCATCACCAGCCTGTTTTTTGTCGCCGCCGGGATCGGGCTGCGCGGCTCGGAACTCGGTCCTTGGGCAATTATAATGGGTCTCACCGGCGGGCTGGGTGTGTTGGCCGCCGAATATTTCGCCGAACAAATCGACAAACGCACCGACGACCCTGGGATGCGCGCTTATCCGGGTTTTGCCGGCTTTGATTTCGATGATGTGTTGTATTTGTTCGCCGCCGTCGCCTGGCTCGATTGGTTCCTGCCGTTCGTCGTCGGCGCCTCGCTCGGCGCCCCGGCGTTCGCGCTTTTAACTTGGGTGAAATGGCGCAGGCTGCCGCCTTTGGGGGCGCCCGAGTAAAAGCCCCGGGGCTAGGTTAGCCTAGGGCATAGCTCAGAATTTTATAGGCAAGCTTGGCCGCCAGAAAACTAGACGCTGGAAAATCCTTTATCGGGGCGAGTTCGCAGATATCGGCGCCGACGATCGTGCCGGCCTTACCCGCTCCTTTGATGATGGGGATGACATCGTCCCAGAAAAGGCCGCCCGGTTCCGGCGTTCCCGTCGCCGGCATCAGCGAGCTGTCGAACCCGTCAAGGTCAAAGGTCAGGTATATGGTACGCCCCTTGAGGCGGCTGATGATTTCTTCAACGTCCCAGTCCTTTTTATCCTTGGCCCAATAGATGCTGATGCGCTCGCGATTGGCTTCAAGGAAGTGGGTTTCGCTTAAGGAAATATTGCGGATACCCAGGGAAACAAGTTCGACCGTGGGGTGGTCCATGACCCGGCGCAGGGCTGCGGCGTGGGACCAGTGCTCGCCCTCATAGCCGTCGCGAAGATCCGCATGGGCATCAAAGTGAAGCACCAGCAAGTCGTCAAAACGCTCCAGGAACGGTCGGATGGCGCCGGGGGTTACGGAATGCTCGCCCCCAAACACCAAGGGAAATTTCCCGTCGTCGAGAATCGCCCCGGTGATGCCCGCCACCTGCCCTACGGCGTCCGCAAGCCCTCCTGTAACGATGGAAGGCTCACAAAGGGTGACAACGCCCCAATCGCGAAAGGGCTCGCACCAGAGATCCTCGTCAAAAAGTTCAACTTGGTGACTGGCTTCAATCATTGCCGCTGGCCCCTTGGCGGTGCCGCCATTGTAGGTGACGGACGCTTCCAGTCCGAAGGGGACGACCACCGAGCGGGCCTCGGCATAGGTCGCCCCATCCTCAGGGCCAAGCCCGAGAAAGCCGTCTGTCGATGGCATCAGTGGCAGGGGAGCGGCCAATGACTGGCCCTAGTCGAAAAGCCGGGCAAACCGGCGGCGCGGCCGGTCTTTCCAGGCGCCTCGATGATAGGCGTCACTGGCCAGCAGGGGGATGACGGAGCCGGCCTCGGCAAAGACCATCTGTTCGAGCGCCGTGTCCACTTTGCCCCAGGAGGCCGCCTCCTTGAGGGTGGAGCTGCTGCACGCCCCGTCGCGAACATCGGCGACGGTGATCTGGATGGCGTATTTGTGCACCTCAACCTCATGACCGAGAATTTCCGCACAAACCACGGTATCTTGGGCAAAGTTTTTCGGCACGCCGCCCCCGACCATCAGCAGACCCGTCGTCCCGGCCTTGATCTTGATGTCGGTGAGCTCGCGGAAGTCGCGGATGGAATCGATGGTCAGATGGCGCTCAGGATTCCGGTCCTGGTGAAGGACCAGTCCAAAACCGGCGCTGGAATCGGTGAAGGCCGGGCAAAACACAGGCACGTCGTTCTCGTATGCCGTCTGCACCAGAGAGCCGGCTTTGCGGGCCTTGCCGGATGCAAGATAGGCCCCCATGGCCTGAATGAACTGGCGCGACGTATGCGGCTGGGGCGGCAGACCGTCGGCAATTTCGCCAATGACCGTGTCGCAGGTCTGAAGGTCTTCTTCGTCAATATAAGTGTCATAGATCCGATCGACGAGGTGGCTTCTCAAATACTGGTCATCGACATCCGGCCTACCCTGGAAATGACGAAACCCCAGGGCCTCGAAAAAATCCATGTCAACGATACTGGCGCCGGTGGCGACGACGGCGTCAACCATGTTGTATTTGATCAGGTCGGAATAGACCTGCATACAGCCGCCCGCCGATGTCGAGCCGGCCAGGGTCAGGATGATCGAACAGGACTCATCTGCCAGCATGGTGTTGTATATTTCCGCCGCCCGCGCCAGATCGCGGGACGTGAACGACATTTTCGCCATGCTGTCGATAATCGGGCGGGCATCGATGGCCGTCATGTCCATGTGCTCGACAGGCGTGCTCAGCAGCTCCGCCTTTTCATTCTTGGTTTTTGGTTTCGTGCTCACGAGGCATTTCCAGTATTTTGTCGCAGGGGCCCGTCCGCGCTGGGCCAGTCGGTGGCGGCCCCTGGGCGGTACATGGTCAACATCGGCGCATCGGTCAACAAGGCCATTTCGTCGGAGTAAAAGCCGTTGAAATGGGTTCGCATGGCGCTGCCGTAGGCGCCGGTCAGGCCGATTTCGATGTAGTCACCTTCGCCGATGTCATCGGCAAGCATGAAGGGGCCCTTCATAAAGTCCAAGCTGTCGCAGGTCGGGCCGTAAAAAGAAAAAGCCGCAAGACGCCCGGATACTTTGCCCGTGGGCCGGATGGCTCGGGCCGGGAAGATAAAGCCGGGGACGCCGGCATCGAAGAGGCTGCCGTAGGTGCCGTCGTTGATGTAGAGAAAGCCGTCCCGGCGAAGGTCGACGCGCACGAGTGTCGACGCCGCCTCGGCGACCAGGGCCCGCCCGGGTTCCGCCCAGATCTCGCAGCCGTCGCCGACGGGCAGGGTCTTCAAGGCCAGGGCGATCTCTCCCATGTAGGCGTTGAGTGGCGGTGGCTCCATATGCGGATAGGCGGACGGGAATCCTCCCCCGACGTCGACGATATCCAGCGTCACGCCGGAGGACACGATCAGGTCCCGCACCATGTGGATGGCGGTTCCGTAGGCGGAAGGATTCATGCACTGGGAGCCGACATGGAAGCAGACCCCGAGCCGCTTGGCCAGCGACCGGCATTTGAAAAGCAGTTCCGCGCCCGCCAACGGCGCCATTCCGAACTTGGCGGACAGGTCGAGTTCCGCGTGAAAATTGGGGACCGCAAGGCGGATGAGAAGATTGAGGTCATCGGCGTTGTCCGTCGCGGACAAAATCTTCTCCAACTCATCCCCGGAATCGAGGGCGAAATCCCGCACCCCGTATTTGAAATATGCCTGACCGATGTCGTCGCGGCTTTTCACCGGATGCATGTAGGAAACGCGGGCATCCGGGAAGCGCCGGGTTATCTGATCGATTTCCGTGATCGAGGCGACATCGTAGCGCCGGACGCCGGCGTTATGAACGGCGTCGAGGATTTCCGGCATGGGATTGGTCTTGACGGCGTAGAGAATCTCGCCGGGAAAGTTACGGACGAAGTAACGGCTGGCGCGGGCGGCTGCGTCGGGCCTGAGACAGGTGATGGGCCTTGTCGGCGCTAAGGCGCGAACCAGAGACCTTGCAGAATTGAACCGGTCCATCTCATGGAGCCTCCAAAGGACTTCTATATCCTAAACCGCCCCCAATCAGGACCGGACGACAATGGGAAATAATGATGAAATCACGCCCTGTAAAGAAAAAAATGACCCAACTCGAAGCATCAAGCCAGGGGTGGGCCAGGGGCGGCATTGGTTGCCCTTATCAGAGGTCTTATCCCGCCCGGCGGGCTTCTGGAGATGACTAAAAACAGATGGTTAGCCGCATCGTAATTGACGCTCGCCTATAGGCCATAAGCCAGACCCTTCACAGGGTGCCGCCGTTGGGTAGTGTCACCGTGACGGTGGTTCCCTTGCCAACAGTGCTTTTGATGTCCAGTTCACCGTCGTGGAGGTCCACCAACGATTTTACGATCGTCAGCCCGAGGCCGGTGCCTTCCTGAGTTTGATGGGGATCAGTTTCGCCTCTGACGAAGGGGTCGGTAATGGTCGCGATCTTGTCGTCCGGGATGCCCGTTCCCGTGTCGCTTACCTCGATGGTGTGGTGTTCGTTCGTGGCTGTCGCCCTGAGCACGACCTTGCCACCCTCGGGCGTGAACTTGACGGCATTGGACAGCAGGTTGAGGAGGATTTGCATGATCGCCCGTCTATCGGCGTAAAGGGATGGGAGGTCTTTGGGAACCTCGACAATCAGGTCGATGCCAAGAGACTTCGCCTTTTCTTCGATAAATTTCTCACACTCCGTGACAACATCCGTGATGGAGAGGTTCTCCTTGGCCAATGACCGCTTGCCGGCCTCGATGGCAGACAGATCGAGGATGTCGTTTACCAGCGACAATAAGAGCTCGCCACTGGAATGAATATCCTCCGCATATTCCTGGTATTTGTCGCCGACCGGCCCGAAGTATTGATTGCTGATGAAATCGGCGAAGCCGAGAATGGCGTTCAACGGCGTCCGCAGGTCGTGGCTCATGTTGGCCAAAAACTCGGATTTGGCTTGGTTTGCCTGCACCTGTTCGGTTAGGTCGAAGCCGACCGAGCCCACCTTCGTGATGTTGCCCTGCCGGTCGTAGACGGGAAACTTGGTGATGATGATGGTATGGATTT
>JABMOY010000211.1 GCA_013203955.1 Rhodospirillales bacterium
CACCTGATCGGCCGCACCGCCATCCACGGCGAGCGCCGGGCGCACGAAATGGAAGAGGTCGCCGAAACACTGAAAGCGCTGGGGATTGAGCCGATGATGTCGGCGGCGGCGGCGAAGCGGCTGCATTGGGCCGTCGATCAGGGCTTAAAGGAAAAATTCGGCGACACCGCGCCGGAAAGTTTTCACGAGGTTCTCGCCGTCATCGGTAAGACCGACGAAAAATAACCAGCCCTACCCCCCTATTTCCGCCGCCACTGCATTACCGACATCTGCTGTCGTCGCCTTGCCGCCCAGATCCGGCGTGTGGTTGGCGGGATTAGCCAGCACCTTGTCGATGGCGGCGTTGAAGGTTTGTGAGCTTTCGATCAGATCATCGCGGCCATGTTTCCCGCCCAGCCATTCCAGCAGCATGGCGGCGGATACCATCAGCGCCGTCGGGTTGGCGATGCCCTGGCCCGCGATATCGGGCGCCGAGCCGTGCGCGGCCTGGGCGATGCCGTGATTGTCGCCGGCGTTGACGGAACCGCCGAGACCCAGCCCGCCGGACAGCTCAGCCGCTTCGTCGGACAAAATATCGCCGTACATGTTGGTGGTGACGACGACGTCAAATGCGCCCGGCGTACGCACCAGCATCGCCGCCATGGCGTCGATGAGGATTTCGTCCAGCGCGATATCGGGGAAATCGGCCGCCACCTTGCGGACCTCGCCCAAAAACAAGCCTTCCGATACTTTCAAGACATTGGCCTTGGTGACGACGGTGACTTTTTTGCGCCGCCGCCCGGCCAAATCAAACGCGACACGGGCGATTCTGGCCGAGCCCTGGCGGGTGATTTTGCGCACGGCCAAGGCGACGTCTTCCGTCGGCATGAATTCACCGGAACCGGAAAACATGTTGCGATCCGCATAGAAGCCTTCGGTGTTTTCGCGTGCAATGACCAAATCCATATCGGGCGTCAGCGCCGGCACGCCGGGCCGCGCCCGCGACGGGCGGATATTGGCGTAGAGGTCGAGTTCTTTTCTTAGGGTCGCCGACGGATTGATGCCGCCTTCTTCTTTCGGCGGATAAGCATACGTATCGACCGGCCCCATGACGACGCCGTCGGCGGCCTTGATGGCGTCCATGAGGCTGTCGGGCAGGGTCGAGCCTTCCTTGGTCAGCGCTTCGAGGCCAAGCGCGCGTTGGCTGAAATCCAGCTTCAGGGAAAGTTTGTCATTCAGCGCCGTCAACGCGGTCATGGTGGCGGCGGTAATTTCCGGCCCGATGCCGTCACCGGGAAGCACGAGAATTTTCACGGTACTTGCCCCTTTTCAGCAGCACCGAAATCGAGGAACGCCGTCGTACCGTCCCGTTCGACCTGGGTCGTCAAATCGACTTCCCAGCCGAGATAGGTTTTCATGGCTTCTTCGTTGCCTTCGTCCAGATCATACGGTCGATACCAGACATCGACCGGATCATCGAGGGCGTCTTTGAAGCCCGTCGCCAGCGGTTGGCCCACCGCCGCCCAGGCCGCCGTGCCGCCGCGCAGAACCATGACCGGCCGGCCGGCAGACGCCGCATCCGCCGCCGCCAGCGCCGCCAGAATACCGTCCGAAGAGGTCAGCACGATCTTGTGCTTGGTCGGAATGGCGTCGAGATTGCCCGGCAAGTTGGCGCGAATGGCAAAGCGACTGCCCGGAATATGGCCGTTGCGGTGTTCGCGGCTGTCGGCCAGATCAACGACGATAGCGCCGCCGCCGACCATCATCGCCGCCAGTTCCTTGGCGTTGACCAATTTCGGTCTCCCGTCCGTAAGGCCGAAGATGCGCGGCAGATGCGGCCCGCCCATCAACTCGCCCCCCAGTCCGTCAACAAGCACATGAACGTCGGTCCAGCCCATCTGAATCAGCCACGATGCCGTCAGGGTGGCGCGCACGCCGTTGTCATCGACCAGCACCAGCCTAGCGCCACGGACGGCCACATAGCGATCCGTCGCCTGCACCAACTGGCCGCCGGGCGCTGGC
>JABMOY010000212.1 GCA_013203955.1 Rhodospirillales bacterium
CCATTGATGCACGGTCTCGGGTTGAATGTGCGTAAACTCAGGCATGGCGCCGGTTCCCCTTCGCTTATTGAATTCTTTGCTTCATATGGGGGCGGGTTTTAAAAATTCACTCTATTTTTCCACCGCCCTGCTATCTCAAAAGAACGTGATAGGGATTTGATTTTAATAACTTACGTAAGGAGGGTATAAAATACCTCAGGAAATTTCTTTGAGGAAATCCAATGAACTTGGCTCGCCGGTTGTATATTTTTCCGTTTGTTTTCTCAGTATTTGTTATGGGATTTGCCGGACCAGCCGTTTGGGCAGGGTCGGAGCGTGAATCCCACACCCCGGCGACACATGAAACAAAAGTGGCCCAGGAGAATGTCGCTGGTGCGGTGACGCGGATCAGATCGTCGGCCATTGCAGTTCAGGATGCCGTGCCGCGGCCACTTATGGTCGGCAGCCCAATTTATGTGGGTGATGTAATTTCCACCAGCCCGGAGGCCCGGTTGGAGATCAGGATGATCGACGATACGGTGATGACGCTCGGCGAGCGCGCCATTTTCATCGTCATCGATTACGTCTTTCAAGGAGATAAAGGGAATGCGGCCACCCGGTTGCTCAGTGGCGCGTTACGCTCAACTTCGGGCAAGATCGCCATGCTAAAAGACAAACCATTCAAGGTCTATTCAGAATTAGGCACGATCGGAATTCGCGGCACCGAATTCTGGGCCGGATACCTGCATGGCGAATTCCACGTCGGCTTGCTCGATGGCGCCGGCGTATACCTGGAGAACGAAGCGGGTCGAGTCGAATTAAAACGTATCGGATACGGCACCAAGATCAAAAAGCGCGGCGAAGCACCAAAGCCGCCCGAACCCTGGGGTAATGACATGTTGGGCATGAGCAGGGATTCGGTGTCGTTCAACTAGCCCTGGTCGTTTTCCCTAATACCCGGCGTCCATATCGACCAGGGGTTCCGGCGTTTGGCCTGCCAGCACGCGGCGGATGTTTTGTGCCACTGGGAGGACGGCGGTTTCCGGCGTCGTGATACTGGCGGCGTGCGGGGTTAAATTTATTTTCGGATGATCCCAGAAGGCGTGATCGCTGGGCAGCGGCTCGATGTGAAAGACATCCAGGGTCGCGCCCTGGATATGGCCGCTGTCCAAGGCCTGGATTAGGTCGTCATCGACCACGTGCGGGCCCCGGGCCGCGTTGATGATGGCGGCGCCCTCTGGTAGTTGGGCCAGGGTTTTGGTATTAATGATGCCCGTGGTTTCGGGCGTCAGCGGAAGCAGGCAGACGAGAATTTCTGTGTGGCCGAGAAAATCCGCCAGCCCGTCATCGCCGTTATAACAGGTGACGCCGGGGATGGTTTTGGGGCTGCGCGACCAGCCGGCGACGTCGAACTGCAAGGCGGTCAAATGCATCGCCGCATCGGCTCCCAACATTCCCAGCCCCATGATACCGACGCGCCGATTACAGGTGTCGGCCTGCGGCAACTGTTGCCATGTTTTGGCCGCCGTGGCGGCAGCGTATTCGCCGAACCGGCGGTGATAATGAATGGTCCAGTAAATAACGTATTCGCGCATGCCCCGGGTCAGGCCGGGATCAACCAGCCGCGCCACGGGAATACCTTCGGGCAAATCTTTGCCGTCAAGATGATCGACCCCGGCGCCCAACGACAAGATGGCTTTCAGGTTGGGAAACGCCTTCAGCGCGCCTTTCTTCGGCCCCCAGACCAGGGCGAATTCGATGTCGGCAGGATCGCCGATGTTTTCGCCGCCGGGTGTCCAGATACGGAAATCGAGATCCGGCAGTTCCTGCGCCAGCACATCGCGCCAGCGTTCCGGGTCGTCGTTCTTTGAGGAAAATAAAAGCGCCACTAAACGCTCACCACGCCGGTGTCGTCGGCTTTGAGGTCGAAGGCGGCGGCCATCAGGGCTTTGGTGTAGGGGTCCTGGGGGTTGTCAAAAATGCTGTCGGCCGAGCCCTGTTCGACGACCCGGCCCCGGCGCATGACCAGAATGTCGTGCGACATGGCGCGGATGACTTTCAAATCGTGACTGATGAACAAATAGGCGAGGTCGTGGCTTTTTTGCAAATCGCGCAACAAATCGACGATCTGCGCCTGCA
>JABMOY010000213.1 GCA_013203955.1 Rhodospirillales bacterium
CAACCGTCGCCGAGGCCCTGGTCGCCGCCTCAAAAATAGCGCCGCGCACCTGGAACGACAGCGTCTGGGAAATGCTGGCAAGCGACAGGATGTAGCCAACCCGAAATCTCGATAACCCTTTGAAATTCACCGCGTTAGCTCATTTTTCTCAACGCCGCATCCGGGGGATTAGGCGGGAGCCAGTGGTAATTATCTTGGGATTGGCGCTATTGGTTACTTCTGGTATCGCACTGTTCTTCCAGCGCGGCGCGATAGGCTTTCAGAATTTTTAAGGTGACGGGGCCTGCTTGGCCGGTTCCGATAACCGTATCGTCGATTTTGGTGACTGGTTTAACCAGATAGGGGCTGTTGGTCAGGTAGGCTTCGGCGGCATTTTTGGCTTCTTCGACGCTGAATTTGCGTTCTTCCAGGGTGATGCCCTGGCTTTGCAGAACGGCGCGCAGTTTGCGCCGGGTCACGCCGCTAAGAATCGCCCGGTCCAGGTGGCGGGTGACGACAGTTCCGTCTTTGGTAATGATCCAGGCGTTGCAGGCGGGGCCTTCGGTGATGAAGCCGTCCTCGTCGAACATCCAGGCTTCGGCAGCACCAGCGCGCACCGCTTTTTCGCGGGCCAGAATATTGGGCAAAATGGCCAGGGATTTGATGTCGCAGCGCTTCCAGCGTTCATCGGGCAGGGTCAGAACGCCAACGCCCTTGGCAGCTTGCTCCCAGGTGGCAAACGGCATATGACGGGCCGTGATTACGGCAGTCGGCTTGGTGTCTTTGGGCGGGAACGGGTGATCGCGCGGCGCAACACCGCGGGTGAACTGCATGTAAACGAAGCCTTCGACGAGTTCATTGCGACGCACCATTTCACGCAAGGTCGTTTTCAAATCATCGCGCGACAGCGGCCATTCGATTTGCATTTCGCCCAGCGAATAGTCAATGCGATCAAGATGGGCTTCTTCGTTAATCAGGCAGCCCTTGTGGACGAGGATGAAATCGTAAATCCCGTCGGCGAAGGTGAACCCGCGATCATCAACGTGCACGAAGGCTTTTTCGTGCGGTACGAATTCACCGTTAAGGTAAGTGATCTGCCGGGGCATTTCGTTTCCTCTTATATTTATTCTTTCGGATTGGCGTTGGCGGCGGTCAGCGCCGGGATAAGGGGCAACTCTCCCCGGCTGGCGCTTTCCACCAATCCAATTCCAATCTGGCCCGCATCGAGTTTGCTGTAGTGTTTGTTCAGCATGGCCGCGCCGATGCCGCAGGTCGCGATCGCAATGGCCTTAGGGTCGAGTCCTTCCTCCAACATTCTGAGGATGGCCAGTTGGATTTCGGTGGAGGCCTTTGTTCCATCTTGAGTGTGCGTATCGGCTGACATCTTGCGCAACCTCTGTTTAATCGGCGAAGGGATCATGTACCAGAATGGTGTCCATTCGTTCGGGGCTGGTTGAAAGCAGTGCCACCGGAGCCTCGATCAATTCCTCAATGCGCCGCACATACTTGACCGCCGTGGCCGGAAGATCGGCCCATGAGCGCGCACCAAACGTGCTTTCGCTCCACCCTTCCATGGTTTCATAAATCGGTTCGACCTTGGCCTGTTTGGTTGATGAGGCCGGGAAGTAGTCAAGGGTTTCGCCGTCAAGGTGATAGCCGACGCAAACCTTCAGTTCCTTGACGCCGTCCAGCACATCCAACTTGGTCAGGGCGACCCCGTTCAGACCATTGACCTTGGCCGACTGGCGGGTCAGCACGGCATCGAACCAACCACAACGGCGCGGACGTCCGGTGACGGTACCAAATTCACGGCCACGTTCGCCCAGGCCGCGCCCGACATCGTCGAACAATTCGGTCGGGAACGGCCCCGATCCAACACGCGTGGTATAGGCTTTGGCGATGCCCAGAACGTAATCGATGGCGTTCGGCCCCTGGCCCGACCCGACCGCAGCCTGGGCGGCGACCGTGTTCGAAGAGGTCACAAACGGATAGGTGCCGTGATCGATATCCAGCATGGTTCCTTGTGCGCCTTCGAACAGAATGCGTTTTCCGTCTCGTCGGGCGTCATCCAGGGTTTGCCAGACAACGCCGGTAAAAGGCATAATTTTCGGCGCGATTTCTTCGAGACGCGCCTTTAAGTCAGCCCCGTCAATTTCCGGCTCACCCATGCCACGTTGCAGCGCATTGTGGTGCAACAACAGCTTGCCGATTCTTTCCATCAGCACGTCACTCTCGCCGAGATCGCCGACGCGGATGGCGCGCCTGGCGACTTTGTCTTCATACGCCGGCCCAATGCCGCGCCCGGTGGTGCCGATCTTGTCCTTGCCGAGCGCCCTTTCTCTGGCCAAGTCGAGATCCTTGTGCAGGGGCAGGATCAGGATTGCATTTTCGGCAATGCGCAGGTTGTCTGGCGTCACTGTCACGCCCTGTTCCCTGATGGTCTCTATTTCCTCCAAGAACGCCCACGGGTCAATGACGACGCCATTGCCGATGATCGATAATTTTTCCGGCCTGACCACGCCGGAAGGCAGTAGGTGCAGCTTGAAGGTGACGCCGTCGATGACCAAGGTGTGCCCGGCGTTGTTGCCGCCCTGGAAACGGACAACCACATCGGCCCGTTCCGACAACCAATCGACAATTTTCCCCTTACCTTCGTCGCCCCATTGCGACCCGATTACGACGACGTTCGCCATGTCATTCTATTCCTTATTTTCTTTTTTGATTGCACGGACCTTGCCTGCGTCCAGCCTATGGCTGCATCCCAACCGGGCAGCCTCGGTTTCGCTATCGCTACCGTCTTCCAGGCCGGCAACAGTGATCCAGCCTTCTGACCTGAGGTCAGCGGCGGCCTGTAC
>JABMOY010000214.1 GCA_013203955.1 Rhodospirillales bacterium
GAGATAATCTCTCGCTCTTGTGCGCTGATTTTGGTTTTTTGAAGCAACCGCCGCATGGCTTCAAACGCCTCAATCATCGCCGAGCTGTTGGCCATGACCTTGTGGATGTTTGGGATGTAGCCACCGAACATTTCTGAGATGTCTTCCAGGGCTTTATCGGCATCTTCCGAGCCACCCCCAATTTCATAGCCCGCTATCCGTTGCGGCCCCCGTCCTTCCGTCATGAATCTTCTCCCTTTATCAAACGTCGTCTGCTTTTGCGGCGCCTTCGTTGATGCGGGTGCCGGGGTTGAAGGCCGCCCAACTGAACCAGAACAACTGGTTCCAATGGGGCGCCGGGGTCAGGACCGACCCCGCCAAGGGCCCTTCTATGGCGTGGCCGCTGACATTCCAGGTGGTTCCGGTTTCCTTGTCCTTGGCGACAAGGCTGGCGCCGTCGTTGTTAGGGACTTCGGCGAAAGTCAGGACCTGATCCCCGGCCCGGCTGAGGAACACTTGGCCGATGTCGTGGGCCTTGTCGTAGAGGACGACAATCGGCTCAGTCCCGACCGTATCGTTGATAACCGGGTTGTCCTTAAGGGCAGCGGAAGGATAGGCGCAAGTTTCATCATTGATTTTGACCCCAAAAACAAACGACATGGCAGGCAATCTGGTGTCGATGTCTTTGCGCACTATGTGCCAGGGTTTGTCCCGTGCCGCCAGACGGCTTAAGGGGATCATCTTCATCAGCATTTTCTGCACGGTCCTGTCGCGAAGCGTTTCCGGTGGAGCGTAATACATCTTAGTGTCCGGATGCAGGCGCTTCCATTCGTCCCAGCGGGCCATGACGACCGGAAAGGCTTCCAAAACTTCTCCTTCGTTGGGGCCGCGGATTACGCGCCCAGCCAGTTGTTGGATGAAATTGCCGGTTTTCGTGCAGTGATAGATGGTGTTGTTGTCAAACGCCGTCATGTTGCGAAGGTCAAGTCGCCGTCCGTCCTTTAAGACCGGCACGAAGGCTTGGCCGCTGTTGCAGAGGATGCAGTAGGAGATCATCAACGGCCTGCCGCCAAACTCGTCGTTGAACCAGTGCGGTCTGGCAATCAAATCACGCGGGTAGGCGCGGACTTCACCGTGCATCTCGATGCCTAAGACAACGGAGTCAGGCTTTAAGATTCCATCGGCCTCATCAATACCGACCAAAAAATGCTTCACCGGCGGCGCCATGACGACCGGCACGTACAACGCCCAATAAAGAACGGACAATCCGGCGATGGTGAAACCGCCGATCACCAGCCAGACCCAATGGGCGGTTCCGATCATTGCCGTCGTTTCCGATCCGGCGAGACCGTTAATCGCCCTCAGCATCAACAGGCCAAGGCAAAAAATGCCGACGGCCCAGTATTTATGGCGGTGCTTGAAAATGTTGATTTGTGCGTCTCTAGAAAGGAACGCCACCATGTCCCTGGTCATCGGGGAAAACGCCATGTAGCTGTGTAGCAGGGATGCTGTGCCGACAACGTAAAGTATGATGTTCATGAAAATGCCCCACAGGATGACTAAAAACCGATCGTAATTATTTATTCAAATTAGGCCGCAAGAACCAAAAGGAAACCATCTTCAACGACGTTCATTGCTTTCGCTGTCACTTAGTTGACAGGCGAACAAAAAAACTGTGATGGAGGTCGGGCACGCCTGCCAAAGGGCGGCTTAGCCGAAGGCCCGTTTGCCGGCACTTTTCTTGCCGAAAAGCTTTTCGGTGTTTTTGTCCATCTTCGAGAACGACATGATGTTGGCGTTGGGTTCCCCGAACAGGAAGCCTTGAACATATTGGACGCCGCATTCGCGCACGAACAACAACCCATCGGGGCTGTCGACCATTTCGCCGATGGTATCGACGCCGAGTTCCCGGCAGAACCGCGTCAGCGCCTTCAGGAAGGCTCGTCCCTTGGCCACCTTCTGGGCGTCCTTGATGACCGAGCCGTCGAACTTGACGACATCGACATCCAAGGTGGCGAGATATTGAAAGCTGGCGGCGCCGGCGCCGAAATCATCCAGGCAAACCTCGTAGCCGTCCTTGCGGAGCTCTTGGATGAACACGTTGGCGGCATCGAGGTCGGCCATGCGCGACGATTCCGTGATCTCGAAAAGAACCCGTTCAGACGCCCATAGGTTTTCTGCCAAAAGCGCCTTTAGCCCCTTGACGTATTTCTCATTGCCGACGGAAAAGCCGGAAATATTGATCGCCGCATGGAAACGGTCGGGGAGATTGGCCAATTGCGCGACCACCTTCGTCGCCATCGCTAAATCGAATTCCGAGATCAGGCCGGCTTCCTCGGCGAAGGTAATGGTTTCGTATGGCGACGTTCCCGAGGGGTCTTTCTTGAAACGGACCAAGGCCTCGTAATGATGATTTTCGCCGGTCAGGGTATTGAGGATGGGATGAAAGGCGACGTCGAAATCGGCCGCCCCGACAAGGCGCTTGAAGTCGCGGACCCGGTCGGCTGTTTCTGACACAAGAGTTGAAAAGGAGGATTCCAGCTTGGTCAGGTCGATTTCGCCTTCTTTGGCGTTTGTAAACATGCGGAGGGTGTAACCCAGGCCGCTGGCGATATCTTCCTTGCTGACATCTTCCTGGCCGACATCCAGGCTCGCCGACTGTACTTCTACGCCCTTGCCGGTCGGGTCGGCTTCCTTGGAGAATTCGGTGATCTGCTTTTCGACTTCGCCGACATCGACGCTGGCGTCATGGACCAATCCGAAACGGCCATCGCCGACGCGCGCCGCCATATCGCCGCCGGTGGAATTGGCCTTCAAATAGGTGCCAAGGGTTTCGAGAAGTTTTTCCTGGCTTTCCTCGTCCAGGCGCTCGCGCAAGCCATCGAAACCGGGCATCGAAATCAGGCTGAGCACGTTGTCTTCGCCGATCTCGCCGTTGGCGACGGCTTCTTTTAAACTGTCGGCAAAGGTGCCGACGTCTTGCAAGCCGGTTTCGGAATCGCGGCTGGCGTCTTTCTTGCGGTCTTTGCCGGCCGAAGGGCTGTTGCGGAAGGCCATAAAATAATGGCCGTCCAGATCTTCCAGCTTATAGCCGGCGAACAGCAACGGCTGTGGTCCTTTGGCGCCGCCCGTCAGGCGCACGGTGGCGTCTTCGATCCGGCCAGATTTGCGGGGGATCGCCAGCAATCCGCGAATCAATGTCAGGTCCGTTTTATCGATGAAGTCTTCGAGCTTGGCGCCGATCAGCTTGTCGGAGTTGCGCCCGGTGTATGCCTGGGTAGGGCCGACGGCGAAGACGACTTTTTCATCGGCGTCGCATTCGACCAACACATCCGCCCAACAGAAGGCCATGGCGACGAAGCGGTCACGGTCGGACCGTAATTTTGCCGATTGGTCGTTCATGCTTTTCCCGTCGGAATTAATTGCCGAACGTTCTCAAAACAAAAGGCCTGCAGCAAATGAACCCAGGGTAAAAAATTCGTTAGGGATTGCTCACGCCCAACCTTACGGCAACCTTACATTCTATTATAGGTAAATAAAAGGGGAAGGTAGGTGCCATCAGAAGTCATTCTTGGCTTGCTCGATAAGTGCCCCAAGGCCTGTCGGCTGCTCTCCTTCGGCGTGGCGGCCGAGGTAATATTCCAACAGGCTGCCGAATTCTTCCAGAAGATGGCCGGCATCATCGGGCCCGCCAAGGCCACGCTGAAATACAAAGGCCGAGAAATTGGCCGCCGCATGCCGCAAACCGGTAGCAACTTCATCGGGTTGCGCCCCTTCTTGCATCCGGGCATTGGCGACATTGATGATTTGGTTGGCGATTTGAACGGCCAGAGTTTCATCGTTTTCGTCATTGTGGTCGTGAGGCATGGACTTTTCCAATATTCTTGATTTTCAGGGTTCCCTGCCAAGGTATATCATAGTTTTCCGGTCTTGGTAGGTCCTGGCCCGGTATTGGTTCAGCCTTGGCTAGGCTTGGGGCAAATCGTTGCCAGGCCTCCCAAGGAAAGCTATTCTGCATAGGATTGTAGGCACCGAGGGCTCTATCATGGCTGAAAACAAATACCGGCTTATTACCCGCGCCGATTTTGACGGTGTTGTTTGCGGTGCGCTTTTCAATGAACTGGAGATGATCGACGACATCGTCTTCGCCGAACCCAATGACATGCAACAGGGAAGGGTGCCCGTATCGGACAAGGACATCAGCACCAACCTTCCCTTCGTCGAAGGCATCCACCTTTGCCTGGACCATCACGCCAGCGAAATTGAGAGGGTCGGCGAACATGATAACTTGGTGATCGACGGGGACGCCCCATCGGCGGCGCGCGTCGTTTACCGTCATTTCGGCGGCAAGGAGAAATTTCCCAAAATTTCCGATGACCTTCTGAATGCCGTCGACCAGGCGGATTCCGCCCAATACACGGAAGAAGACATTTTGGCGCCCGATAACTGGACGTTATTGAATTTTATCGTTGACCCCCGCACCGGGTTGGACGCCGTCGGCGGGTTCAACATTTCCCACAATGCCTTTCTTTATGACCTGATGACTTATTGCCGTCACAACCCGATCGACGAAATTCTGGGCCTGCCGGACGTTCAGGAAAGGGTCAACGTATACCTGTACCAGAAGGAATTCGCCGAATTGCAATTGGTCCGGAGCTCCCACGTTCATGGCAAACTGGTTGTCACCGACCTGCGGGACGAAGACCCCATTTTCGCCTGCAACAGGTTCCTGATTTACGCGCTGAACCCCGAATGCAATGTTTCCATGCATATTTCAAAGGGCGCCGAGGCGGGTTTTGTCCGCATTGCCATCGGCAAGTCGATCTTGGACAAATCATCGAAAACCAATATCGGGTCGATGCTGTTGGAATTCGGCGGCGGCGGCCACGCATCCGCCGGCGGCTGCCGGGTTAAGGAAGCGGACCTAGGCGACGTGAAAGCTAAGTTGATTGAGCGGATTTCCGCCGACGGCTGAGTCCCGGAAAAAAAGACCTTATCGGTAGTTAATAATTTTTTTACCTGTTCCGGGTAGGGTTCCCAGATAACTAATAATACGCAATCGTACTAGCCTGGGGATTCAACATGACCGCGGTATTTTCCGTACTTTCCTTTTTCATGGCATTCGGGGCGATCTGGTTAACCAGTGAAGCCCTGCGGCGCATCGACACGCGCAATGACGCCATGGTGAAACCGCATCTCCGCAAAATTTACGCGGCTGTTGATAAAAACGAAGAAACGTTGCTGGCCTTGAAGAGGCGCATGGACCAAGTCGAAAAACAGGTCCATACCTTGAAACTCAGGGCCGACCTGCCGCCGGAAATAGAGCAAGAAACTGCTGTTATCCGGTCCGGACTCAATAATCAGGAACGTTTTTCCCCGTCTATCAGGCTAAACGGTTAGCGTCGGCATAGCGCAGGCGACCCCGTCATGGCGACTGGTCACTTCCTTCACTGGATAGGATTGATTCCGGCACTGTTTCGACGGTTTTATCTGCTCATCCTTATCGTTGTCGTCATGGCGAGTCCGGCCCTCGGCGGGCCCGAGCATCAGCTCAGGCAAGACATCATTTCCGTTATCAGGGACCAAATGGCGGCCTTTCAACGCGACGATGGGGTTGCGGCTTTTTCATTCGCCTCCCCCGACGTTCGCGATCAATTCGGCACGCCGAAAGCTTATTTGGCTAAGTTCCAGGCCGCCTACAAGGCTGTTTACAGGCCGAAATCCGTGATTTTCCTCAATCTGGCCTATTCCCGGGGCAAGCTTGTGCAGCGGGTATTGCTTCAAGACCCCGCCGGCCGGGCCGTGGTCGCTCTTTTCCCGATGATGCAGATGACTGACGGAAGCTGGAAAATCGACGGCTGTGTCTTGGTTCCGGCGACCGGCAAGCGGGCCGGATCAGCCTTTACCAGCGATTATTTAGGCTAAGCCATGGCAAAACCCGTGACCATCGATAGGCTGGATCACATGGTGCTGACCGTTGCCGACATCGACGCCACTTGTGCGTTTTACGGCTCCGTCCTGGGCATGGAAAAAGTCGTTTTCGCCGGCGGGCGCGTGGCGTTGTCATTCGCCAAGCAGAAGATCAACCTGCATCCGGCGGGCAACGAATACGACCCCCGCGCCAAGCATCCGGTTCCAGGTTCCGGTGATTTCTGTCTGATTACCGAAACCCCGTTGGCCGACGTGATCGCCCACCTTGAAACATCGGGCGTCGCCATCATCGAAGGCCCGGTCACCAAAACCGGCGCTCAAGGGGAACTTTTATCCGTGTATTTCCGTGATCCCGACGACAACCTGGTCGAAGTCTCAAACTACGTTTGAAAGTAAGCGGGAAGGGGCCCTAGCGGTCTTCCCAGTCGGGCGTGCCGCGCTTTTCAATAAAAGCGTTTAGTCCTTGTTGGGCGTCGTCGCGCTGCATGTTTTCAACCATCATTTTTGTCGCTTCTTCATAAGCCCCGGCGAGGCCGTTTTCGATCTGGCTGTAGAACAGTTTTTTACCGGCGGCGATGAAGGCCGGGCCCTGGGCGGCGACGGATTTAGCGAGTTCCAAAACGGCGTCATCAAGTTTTTCCGGATCCGCAATGCGGTTGATCAGGCCGTAATTCTTGGCCGTCTCGGCGTCGATAAATTCTCCGGTTAACAGCATTTCCATGGCTTGTTTGCGGGGCAAATTGCGGGTCACGGGGACGGACGGCGTGCCGCAGTAAAGCCCATAATTAATGCCCGACGTGGCAAATTTGACGTCGCTGGCGGCGACAGCTAAATCGCACTGGGCGACCAACTGGCAACCGGCGGCGGTGGCGATGCCGTGGACGCGGGCGATCACCGGCTGCGGCAATTTCGTTAAGGACATCATCAACCGGGAACATTGATCGAAAATCGCCTGCATCTTGTCAGGCCCGGGGTCGTCCATCATTTCCTTGATGTCGTGGCCGGCGCAAAAGGCCTTGCCGGCCCCGGCGATGATGACGACCCGGATTGATTTATCTTCGGCCAGTTTGTCCAGCTCTTCCTGGAGCAGGGCGATGAGTTCCGTCGACAGCGCATTGAACTTTTCCGGCCGGTTGAGCGTCAACGTGGCGATGCCGTCTGCGTCTTCGCGCAGCAGGATAGGCTCGTTTTTTAATGTTTCGGTCTTGGTATCGCTCTGGGCGGTCATGATCAAATTATAGGATGAAGACGCCTAAATGTCTTCGTAATCGCCGTGCCGGCCCTTGCCGTTGGCAAACCGCGTGGCCCCGGCAATGCCTTCGGCGTCGACCGTGTGGATGCTGTTTTGCCATTCCGATTTCAGTGCATCGTATACCGACAGCCCGTTTTGCAGATAGACGGAGCGGCGGTCGGCGCGCATGCATTCCTGGGGGAAGCGGGCGATTTCGTGGGCCATGGCCTCGGCAGCTTCGCGGGATTGACCGGTGGGTACGACTTTTTCGCAAACGCCGATGGCCAGGCATTCCTCGGCCATGACTTGGCGCCCGGTGAGGATGATTTCCATGGCCCGGCCACGACCGACTAGGCGCGGCAGCCTGACGGTGCCGCCGTCAATCAAGGGCACACCCCAACGACGGCAGTAAACACCGATGTAGGCGTCTTCCTCCATCACCCGGATATCGCACCAAAGGGCCAATTCCATGCCGCCGGCGACGGCCGGACCGGCAACGGCGCCGATAACCGGTTTCGAGAGATCGAGCCTGGACGGCCCGAGCGGCCCACGGGGCGTGGGGTCATTGCCATTCTTGGGGAAGTGCAGGTTGGCGAGCGGATCTTCGCCGGGCTTCAGGGAGCCGACGAATTTCAGGTCCCAGCCGGAGCAAAAGGCGCCCCCGGCGCCCCAAAAAACGGCGACGTTGGCATTGGGATCGTTGTCGAATTCCAGGAAGGCCGCGACCAGCGCGTCGCCGGTTTCCGGGTCGACGGCGTTTCGGGCCTCTGGCCGGTCGTTGATGATGGTGGTAACGGGACCGTCTTTTTCGACTCTTACTACCATTATTTTCCTCCCTATTTTGCGATTTTGACGCTACATTACCTTTACGTAAGCGTCAACTTGAGTAATGATAACGGCGGATTACAACGAAAGAGCATTAATGCCCCGCATCTCCATCGATGAATTCGAAGAATTAATCCGCGAACAGGTTCCTTTCATCACCTCCCTTGGTGCAAGGCTTGAGGCATTGGGAAAGGGGACGGCGACGGTGCGCATGGCCGGCAAGCCCGAATTTCTCAGGCCTGGGGAAACGGTTAACGGGCCTGTCTTGTTCGCCTTGGCCGATGTCGCCATGTACGCGGCGGTGATGAGCCTGATCGGGCGCTCGGAAATGGCGATGACGTCCAACCTCAATATCAACTTTTTGCGTCCGCCGCCGATGGGCGACCTTTTGGCCGAGGCCAAGATGATCAAGCTGGGCAAGCGACTGGCGGTTTTGGAAGCCACGGTGTTCTCCAAAACCGTCGAAGGCGAACCCGTCGCCCACGCCACCGGCACCTATTCTTTACCTCCCGAAAGCCGAAAATGATCCGTTACGGTCTTGGTGTGGTACTATAATACCTTATTCCTAAGTCACCGTATTATTTGAAAATTTCGCGTTGACTTGCAAAAATTTGATGGCATACTCCGCGCCTTCCCGAGATACCTGGGAAGTTTTTTTATGATTGCGAAAGATTGGATGAGCGGCATGAAAACGTATTCGGCAAAACCGGAAGATGTTGAAAAAAAATGGTTTGTCATTGACGCCGAGGGCGTGGTCCTGGGCCGCCTGGCCAGCATCATTGCGCTCCGGCTTCGCGGTAAACACAAACCAATGTTCACGCCGCACATCGATTGCGGCGACAACATCATCGTTGTTAACGCTGAAAAGGTGCATCTGACCGGGCGCAAGCTTGAGAATAAAATTTATTACCGCCACACCGGTTTCCCGGGCGGCATCAAATCGGCGAAGGCCGGCACCATTCTTGGTGGCGGTCACCCCGAACGGGTGCTGCAAAAGGCCGTCGAGAGAATGATCAGCCGCAATCCCATGGGCCGCCAGCAGATGCGGAAACTGCACGTTTACAAGGGTACGGACCACCCCCATCAGGCCCAAAACCCCGAGGTTCTGGACGTTGCCGCGATGAATCCCAAGAATAAGAGGAGCGTTTAAGCATGGCCGAGGAAACCAAGACCCTCGAGGATCTGAAGGACATGATGGAGGCGAAGTCTGAGGCGGCGCCTGAAGCGGCACCCGATGCCAAAGCCGATGTCCCGGGTACGTCCCCGGCAACGGAATCGCTGGTGCTGGTCGAACCCAAGATTGACGACAAGGGCCGGTCCTATGCCACCGGCAAACGCAAGAACGCCATCGCCCGGGTGTGGATCAAGCCCGGACCCGGCAAGGTCACCGTCAACGGTCGCGATGTCGAAACGTTTTTCGCCCGCCCGGTGCTGCGTATGTTGATTAATCAGCCCTTCACCGTTACCGAGCGCGAAGGCCAATACGATGTCATGTGCACGGTCAAAGGCGGCGGGCTTTCCGGCCAAGCCGGCGCCGTCAAGCACGGTATCAGCAAGGCGCTGACGTACTATGAACCCGAATTGCGCGGCGCGTTGAAGAAAGAAGGCTTCCTGACCCGCGATTCCCGCGTCGTCGAACGCAAAAAGTACGGCCGCAAGAAGGCCCGTCGAAGCTTCCAGTTCTCGAAACGATAATCCCCAAACAAAGGGTTTTGCCTTATTATCGGGCGTCCCCATGGGGGGCGCCCTTTTTTTTGCTTAAGTCTCAGACCAGGATAAAAGTCCAGGACCAAGACCATGACCGACAAAGAAAATACGCCCTACGGTACGGCCGAGGTCGACAATCACAGTTATCCGTCAATCGACCGGGTTATCGACCTGAATTACGCCGAACCCGAAAAAATCGAGCGCCTTTGCCGGTTTATCGAAAACACGTCAAAGATTGTTCCCGGCAAGACGGTGGTCGTTTCCCACGGCCCGGAACTGCGTCTGTTCGCCAAGGAGAACTACAAGAAATACCAGGCAATCGTCGATCAGTTGGCGGACTTGACCGGGCGCGGCGTCGAATTCCGCATGTGCGCCAATTCCATGAAAAGGGCCGGGTTCGAAGCCACGGACATGCACGGCTTCATCACCATTATCCCTGCCGGGTTTGCGGAAATCATCCTTTTGCAATCCCAAGGCTACCAGTACATCAACCCGATTCCCCATGACCCCAAGGATGTTCGCTACCTCGATCATCCGGATTTGAAGCGGAAAAAGTAACAAGATTATGGCTGCAAAGATTTTCATAGACGGCGAAGTCGGCACCACGGGCTTACAAATCCGGAGTCGGCTGGAAGGCCGCGACGATGTCGAGATCATCAGCTTGGCCTCGGAAAGCCGCAAGGACGCGGCGGCCCGGGCCGGGATGCTCAATGACGCCGACCTGTCTATCCTGTGTCTGCCCGACGAGGCGGCCCGGGAAGCCGTGGCGATGATCGAAAACCCGGATACCAAGGTCATCGACGCCTCGACCGCGCACCGGGTGGCGGACGGCTGGGTTTACGGCTTTCCGGAACTCGGCCCCGGCCAGGCGGCGAACATCGCCGATGCCAAACGGGTCACCAACCCCGGATGTTACGCCTTGTCGTCGATTTCCATGCTGTACCCGCTGGTGACGGCGGGGTTGCTGCCGGCGGACTATCCGGTGACCTTGAACGCGGTTTCCGGGTATTCGGGCGGCGGGCGCAAGATGATCGAGAGTTTCGAAGACGAAAAATCGCCCGATCATACCGAAGACGCCTTTAGGGTTTACGGCCTGGGGCTGGAGCATAAGCACGTTGCTGAGATTCAGGCCCGGGGGGCTTTGAAAAAGCGGCCGTTGTTCATGCCCAGCATCGGGCGCTTTAGCCAGGGCATGATCGTGCAATTACCGTTGCAGTTGTGGTCGCTGCCGGGAAATCCGTCGCCCGCCGACATTCACGCCGCCCTGGCCGCCCATTATAAGGATTGCCCATTCGTTTCCGTGGCGGCGTTGGCCGACACGGCGGCGATGACCGGCCTACAACCCGAGGCCCTTAACGGCACCAACGAGCTACGCCTGCATGTCTTCGCCAACGCCGAACGGGGCCAGGCGGTGATCGCAACGTTGCTCGACAACCTGGGCAAGGGCGCATCCGGCCAAGCGGTGCAGAACATGAACCTGATGCTGGGTCTACCGGAAACGGCGGGGCTTTAAGGCAAGGCCGGGAGCCATGGAATTTCTGGGAACCTTGTGGCGTGGCGATGCCGGGTTAAAGAGGACCTATTGGCTGTATGGCGCCTTGGGCAGCCTGATTTTCTTCGTCGTTCCCGGTTCCGCTTTAACCGCCATGAATTTACTGGGGCCTAAAGGCTCCGTTTGGGGGTATTTCCTGCTGACCTATTTGGTCGGTTTGACGCCGGCCTATGCGGTTTTTATTTCCATCTCAATCTGGCGCAGCGCCGATAAGTATGACGGCAACCCGTTGTGGCGGATATTGGCCAAGGTCGCCGTGCTCCTCGGCGTTGTTGAGGCCGGTCTTTTCATTTCCGGCTTGGTCGGCATTTAAGGCTTGGAAAATCCCCGAAAGAGGTTATTTCTGCCGTAACCGGCTAACCAGTTGCCCAATAAAAGAAAGCGAAAAAACCATGTCCGTCCCCCCTGTTAAAATGAGCGATATCATGCTTCGCCACCCCGAGGTCAATTCCTTCGAGGAACTGCTGGTCGTCCTTGGGCAAAGCGCCAATGAGCACGACCGGGTTTTCCTGGAATTGGACCTTAAGCCGGAATACCCCGACACCCCCAAAAATTGGGAAGCGCTGGTCGAATCGGCCTTTTCTTACGGCGCTAAATAACAGGCCCGGAACCGCAGTTTGGAAGGTAATAGGCGCAACTGTGATCGCCGTCACACCATCCCGATCCATACTAGGTTAGAATCGTTCCTGCTAGACGGCGGAAAAGAAGAATAAAATTAACGCTGTAAAAGCATGAATAAAGAATCTCAAGATGATGATCGGACTTCGATCCGGCCTGTTCTTGGCGGCCCTTGCTCTAGGGCAAACTTTCTGGACCACAAACGCCTTAAGTGCGGGATGCCCGGCATTTCCCAAAGTTTCCTGGTGGGGTGATTTGACCCACGCATCGGTCAACGATTACGTCGGCGTAAAATACGGCGGTGACTGGAAACCTTATATCGAAAAGTGGACAAGACAGCAGGCCACGCTGAGGAAAATCCAGCAAAAAGGTTCAACCGCGGTCGTTCGCGTCAAAACCGTCAAGTCAGGCAAAATCAAGCTTCGGGGAGCCATGCTTGATAGTTACATTGTCAACGTCGAGCAACGCCTGGATGTGATGCGGTGTCTTGCTGGCCAAAAGTTTCGCGAAATGGCGGCGAATGAACCTTCCCGTATTGTAACTGCACACCCGACCCCCGAAATGGCAAAAGCCAAAGTTTGTATCCAATGCCATGGCGAAGACGGAATTTCGACGCTACCGACGGTTCCTAATCTGGCGGGTCAAAACGAACTTTATCTGGTCAAACAGTTGAAGGAGTTTCAGGCCGACCCACCTCAGAACGGCAAGGCGAATGGGGCGGAATGGCGGAGCAGCCGGTATATGAATACCCACGCCAAAAGATTGAACAATGAAGAAATCTGGAAGCTGTCCGCTTATTTCTCCGCCTTGCCGTCATGTTCGCTCAAGCGGGAAGCGGCCTATACACCCAGCCGCCCGAAAATTGCCAATAAATGCGTTGAATGTCACGGCACCGGCCGCAAGGAATCCTTTCTGGAAACGCCAAATCTGGTGGGACAAAACAGAGAATACTTAGTGAGCCAGCTAAACGCTTTCCAGGATTCCGGGAAAAAACGGAACGGCGAACTGAACGGGAGCGTGGTAAAGGAAGGGCGCTACCATTACTACATGTCGACGATCTTGAAATCCCTGGAATCAAAGGAATTAGAGGCCCTGGCCGATTATTTTTCCGGCTTCAAGTGCTAGCCTAATCCCTAAACGTCGATCTGATCGACGAAGCGGGCGTGTTCGGTGATGTACTGGAAGCGCAGTTCCGGTTTCTTGCCCATCAGTTTTTCGACCAGCGTCGCCGTCTCCTTGCGCTCGGCCTTGTCCTCGACGGAATGGCTGGGCGGCACGGTGACGCGCAGCAGCACCCTCGTCGCCCGGTCCATGGTCGTTTCCTTGAGCTGCTTGGGCGGCATTTCGCCCAAGCCCTTGAAGCGGCTGATGTCGACTTTGCCATTGCCGGAGAACTCTTTTTTCATCAATTTGTCTTTGTGGGCGTCGTCCATGGCATAAACCGTTTTGGCCCCCCGGGTGATTCGATAAAGGGGCGGCATGGCCAGGTAAAGATGGCCAGTTTCAATAAGTTCCGGCATTTCCTTAAAGAAAAATGTAATCAACAAAGAGGCGATATGGGCGCCGTCGACGTCGGCATCCGTCATGATGATGACCTTTTCGTAACGCAGGTCGTCTTCGATGAAGTTATCCCCGGTGCCGACGCCCAGAGCCTCGATCAGGTCGCGTAGCTCTTGGTTGGCCATCATCTTGTCGACGGTGGCGCTGGCGACGTTGAGGATCTTGCCCCGCAGCGGCAGGATCGCCTGGGTCTTGCGGTCGCGGCCCGATTTTGCCGAGCCGCCGGCTGAATCGCCTTCGACCAGGAAGATTTCGGTTCCTTCCGCCGTGGCGTTGGAGCAATCGGCCAGTTTCCCGGGCAGGCGCAAGCGTTTCGTCGCCGACTGGCGTTTCAATTTCTTGTCGAGGCGGCGCTTCAGGCGTATTTCGGCGCGCTCGATGGCGTTTTCCAAGATCGCCTTGGCGAGATCGGGCGAAGCCGACAGCCAGTGGTCGAAATGATCGCCGAGCAGGGTTTCCACCAGCTTCTGGGCCCCCGGCGTCGCCAGGCGTTCCTTGGTCTGGCCCTGGAACAACGGGTCGGGGATGAAAATCGACAGCATGATGGAAGCATCCCCAATGGCGTCCTCGGCGGTGATTTTGGCCGCCGCCTTGTTGTTGGTGAGTTCCCCGTAATTCCGCAAGCCCTTGGCCATGGCCGACCTTAAGCCCAGTTCGTGGGTGCCGCCCTGGGGCGTCGGCACGGTGTTGCAATAGGAATTGAAAAAACCTTCTTCATCCAGCGGCCAGGACACCGCCCATTCCAGCTTGCCGCCGCTGTGGCCGCTTCCATTACTTGCGCCATTGCCATTAGCCTTGGCGCGCCCGGTAAAGGGTTGAGGCGTCAGGGTCTTGCGCCCGGCCAGGGTGGAATTGAGAAAATCGCTCAATCCACCGGGGAAATGCAGGCTGGCCTTTTCCGGGGTGTCGTCGCCGGATTTCAGCAGTTTCGGGTCGCACGACCATCTGATCTCGACGCCCCCGAACAGGTAGGCCTTGGATCGCGCCATCCGGTACAAGGTTTGCGGGCGGAATTGGACGTGGGCGCCGAAAATCTTTGGGTCCGGGTGGAAAGCTATGGTGGTGCCGCGACGGTTCTTGGCCGAGCCCTCATTCTTGAGCGGGGTTTGCGGCTCGCCCCGGGCGAAAGCTTGCGACCATAATTTCTGTTCCCGGGCGACCTCGACCAAAAGCCGGTCGGAAAGGGCGTTGACCACGGACAGGCCGACACCGTGCAGCCCGCCCGCCGTTTCATAAGATTCGCCCGAAAACTTACCCCCCGAATGAAGCGTCGTCAGGATCACTTCCAGCGCCGATTTATCCTTGAACTTGGGGTGCGGGTCGACGGGGATGCCGCGACCGTTGTCGGTGATGGTGACGGTTTGGTCTTCGGCCAGATGGATTTCGATGCGCCCGGCGTGCCCGGATATCGCTTCGTCCATGGCGTTGTCCAAGATTTCAGCGGCCAAATGGTGCATGGCGCGATCATCGGTGCCGCCGATGTACATGCCGGGGCGGCGGCGGACGGGTTCCAGTCCTTCAAGGACTTCGATGTCCTTAGCCGAATAATCGCCGCCTTTTGTGGCGGCGGCAGCCTTAACGGGTTTGGTGGTTTTCTTGTCTGCCTTCTTATCTGCTTTTTGGGCGGATTGCTTTTTCGGGGGCGGCTTTTTGGCGGCGGCTTTAGCCTTCGCCTTTCCCTTCGATTTCCCCTTGGTGTGTCCGAATAGATCGCCGGTCATTGTCTGGATTGTCCTTGTTGATTTTGGCCCATTCAATAAAGCCTGTCCCTCGACCGAAGGCATGATAGAGTAGGCTTTGGGTAACTTTTTACAAGATATTGTGCTTTTGGGAAGAATAAAATGACGGAACCGAAAGGCGAATTGGCCATCCGGACGCTGGCCATGCCGGCCGACGCCAACCCCAACGGCGATATCTTCGGCGGTTGGCTGATGTCGCAAATGGATATCGCCGGCGGCATTACCGCAAATGCCCGCGCCCATGGCCGCGTCGCCACCATCGCCGTCACCGGCTTTACCTTTCATAAAGCCGTACTGGTCGGCGATGTGCTCTGCTGTTACGCAGATATCCAGAAAATCGGCACTACCTCGATCACCATCGGCATCGAGGCGTGGGTGCTCAGGCAGCGGCAATCAAACGACCGCATCAAGGTGACGGAAGGGGTCTTTACCTTCGTCGCCCTAGACGAGACCGGAAAAAAACGGCCTGTTCCGCCGGAATAGGCCGCCAGAGTCGTAAGTAGGGTTAGCCGACGATCGTCAGCGCGTAGCCGGCGAAAAATATGAGCGTCAGGGCCAGAAAATCCTTGAAGAAAGTTTCGGTTGTCATCGGATTGTATCCTTATTATAGGTCAGAACAAAACAAGAACATATATTTTATCCCGATGCAACACCTTTTTTTGATTGGCTTAAAAAGGGTTGGGTTTGCTAGCTTTAGTTCAACCATTTATCAGGTGAGGGACTATCCATGAGATCATCAAAGAAAGCGGTTTTCGTTGCCGGGATGGCGGCGCTGTTGGTTGCGGCAATGTCCGGGTCCGCCGGCGCCGGCGAGGCGTCGGTCGTTGGGGCGGTAGCAACGGCGAGCGGCGGTGGCACCTACACTTTTTCAGCGACGATTTCCCACGCCGATACCGGCTGGGATCATTACGCCAACAAGTTCGACATACTGGCGCCTGACGGCACGTTGCTGGGAACCCGGGTGCTTTATCATCCGCATGTGGGCGAGCAGCCCTTCACCCGGTCCCACACCATTAAGATTCCCGCCGGGATCAAAAGCGTCATCGTTCGCGCCGGCGACAAGGTGCACAAGGACGGTAAGAAGACGTTCACCGTCAAACTGCCCGAGCGTTAAAAGTCTCGTCATTCCCGCATTCCGTCCTCGTCATTCCCGCGAAGGCGGGAATCCAGTACTTTTGAAAAATGAAGTGGCTATGCGTTTACAAGGCATCCCCTTGATTACAAAAAAAGGGCCGCGCTCCGGGTGGAGGCGGCCCTTGGTGTTTTTCGGGTGATGCTACGACGAGTAGTACATCATGAACTCGACCGGGTGGGGGGTGTGTTCGAAGTTGTAAATTTCTTCCCACTTGAGTTCCATGTAGGCGTTGATCTGGTCATCCGTGAAGACGTCGCCCTTTTTCAGGAAGTCGGTATCGGCCTCAAGCGATTCCATCGCCTGGCGGAGCGAACCGCAGACCGTCGGCACGTTGGCCAGTTCCTCGGGCGGCAGATCGTAGAGGTCCTTGTCCATGGGATCGCCGGGGTTGATCTTGTTCTGGATGCCGTCAAGGCCCGCCATCATCATTGCCGTAAACGCCAGGTAGGGGTTGGCCGTGGCGTCGGGGAAACGGACCTCGACGCGTTTGCCATTCGGCGTCGGCACAAACGGAATGCGGCAACTGGCTGAGCGGTTGCGGGCCGAATAGGCC
>JABMOY010000215.1 GCA_013203955.1 Rhodospirillales bacterium
CTACGATGAGCCAGAAATCCTCCCTTATGCAATCCCGCTAATTTGTTCCATAGGCGCTGACGTTAGACACCGCAAATGCTCTGAAATTGCTAACGTATCTCTGGAAAGTCGCTATCGGAAACGGAATTTTCGTTGGCGCACGGGGAGTGGATTTATGACCGACGGAGAATTTGCCGCCCTCAACGTGATGGCCATCGAAGACGAGGCCTTCTCTCAGAAGGTTATTTCAGAGCTTTTAAAGTCCATCGGCGTCGGTTCCGTCACCGTCGCCGATAACGGCGCCGACGCGCTGGTAAAACTGGCCGGGGCGGAACCGAAAATCGGCCTCATCATCTGTGACATCGAAATGCCCGAAATGGGCGGCTTCGAATTCGTTCGCCAAGTCAGGTACGGTAGCGTCGACGGATACAAGGACGTCCCCATCGTCATGTTGACGGGCAAAGACACGGACAAAAATGCGCAAAATGCCCGCATTCACAAAATCAACGGTTTCCTGGTCAAGCCGCCCAAGGCCAACACCATGACGAACGTCATCCGCCACGCCCTGGGTGGGTGATCGGCGAAGCGCGTCTGTGGCAATTAAGGGAAAAAAAGTTCCTTCTTTGTTCTTGACAGCGGTCTGGCTGTTATGATATTATTCCCTGTGGTTTTTAAAATAGGAATAATAAGTTATGACTCCGTCAACACCCTTGCAAACCTGCCGTTTCCGTCGCCGTGGCGATGGCCTAAGAAAATGACGACTAATGACGACTTTCTCGGCCACTTTCTTTACAAAAGGCGTGTAAATTCAAATGGTTGATAAAATTCGAGCGCTAAAAATGACGACTTTCGGACGACTGGCGGACGACCGGATGACGACCGGCGGACGACCTATAGACGACGGGGGGAAGACCGGGGGCCATTTATAGGTCATTAACCCGGCGGTGCTATAGGTGATCCATCAATGCACCGAATGGGCGCGGGTCTTAGGCCCGGCCCGCCTTCGAGGAGGTTTTTAAGATGTTTCATTCCGTTTCCCGCCCCCTTTCCGGCGCCCTGCTTTTTGGGGCCCTTGCCATCGCCGGCGCGTTGTTGCTCGGCGGCTGCACGCAGACGGCGGGGGTATTTCCGTCCGGGGGCGCGAATTCATCCGGCAAGGATGGAAATGCCAAAAACAAACGCGTCAGTAGCCAGTTTGCTGACCTGCCGGTGCCTAAGGGTGCCAAGATGAACATCGATAAAACCTTCGTCGTCGGCACCGAAACCTGGTTCGGGCAATTGACGCTCGACACCAATCACAACGCCAACACCATGTTCGATTTTTACGAGCGCGAACTTAGCAATTACGGCTGGCGCAAGATCACGTCGGTTCGCGCCAAGACCTCGATCCTGGGCTACGACCGCGATAACCGGATCATGACCATCGCCATCCAGCCGGGACGCATCCTCGGCTCAGAAATTTCCATTACCGTATCGCCGAGAGAGAAATCTCAAGTCCCGGCCCCGGCCCCTGCCGCCGCTATGCCTGCGCCGATGAAGGCGCCGATGAGAAGCGCGCCGCTGCCGCCGGTCCGCCGCTAGGCAGCAATAAGGGAAGTTACATGGTCGACGCTTCGCAGAACTGGCGGCGGCGTTTCAGCTTCCGGCACAGTTGCTTGGCTTCCTGGGCGTTTTTGAAGGGGCCCGCCTTCAGACGGTAATAGGTACCCTTGCTGCCCAGGTTGACGCGGCTGATCTTGTGATCGAGCCCATCCAGCAACGCCTTGTGGGAATTCCTGATTTTCGACCAGCCCCTGTCGGCGCTTTTCTTGGTGCGAAACGACGCCAAATGCACCGCCGGGCCCGAAGCCTCCGAAGCCCCCGATTTCTCCATCTTCTGCCCCCGGGCCTGCGGCGCCGGGACCATGGCCGCCGGTTCCATCTTAGGCTGTTTCGGCTGCATGGCGGTTTCGATGGTCTGGCGCTCCTTCACGTATTCGTCGGACGTGATGTAGCCGGTGTCGCGCAACTGCTCCAACCGGCGCACGGCGTCGGCGGCGGCCATCAGGCCGCGGGGCGGCGCCGCGGGATTGGCGACGACGACAGGCGCCGACGGCATTAGGGCATCGAGGATCATGTTGCGCTCGGCCGAATGCTGGGTCACCGAAATAGCCCGCATCTCAAGCGCCCGGCCGATGGCGCGCAAGCGACCGGTGATCTGTACGGTCTTCGGCACCGGGCGGTCGAGGCCCGCCGACGGCGGCGGCATCGTCAACGGCAGCAACGCGCCGATATTGGCGCGCCGCCTGGCGGCGAATTCCTGTTGGGTCATCAGGCCCTGATCGCGGAGCGCGCGGATGGTGGCGAAGCGCGAGATAATGTTGGCGTCCCTGCCGGCGAACTTGCCGATGGCCGGCGCCTGGGCGGATGCGCCGGGGGCCTGCATCGTTGGCGCTGGACGGCGGCCCAACATGGCCGATCCGGTGGGGGCTGCGGAAACGCCGGGAAATTGTGGCGTCGGTGCGGGCCTGGCGGCCATCGCGCCGGGAGCGCCACCTGGTGTGCCGGCTGCGCCACTGCCGACGGCACCGGCGACGCCGCCGCTGTCGAGAAGCGACAGGTTGACGCTGGCGATCTGCGACGCCGGGCGGGTCGAAATGTTGCTCCACACCACGAACTGCTTGGAATCGTCGGGGCGGATAGCAAGCACGGCCTCATACATTTCCCTGGCCTTGGTCAATTGGCCGGTGTTTTGATAAAGAATGCCGGCGCCCAGCAAAGCATGAACGTCCTTGTGGTTGCGTTTCAGTGCCCTTTGGAAATGGCCTTCGGCGGTGACATAATTGCCCATCGCCAATTGAGCGATGCCAAGCTCAGCCTCGTCGTTTTCCTTGAACGGGCTGGAGGCCCAGAAGGAATTTTCGAAAAAGCCTTTCTGAAACCCGGCGCAACCACCCAAACCAATGGCGAGCGCCAAAACGACCGAAACGCGTTTAACCAGCCCCGTTGCGCAAAACTTCCTCACGCCAGACCCCTTCGCACAAGACTTCCCCTGTTCGGCACCCGGTCGGCCAAGTTTAACCTCCTGACCCACTAGGTATAGTACTAACCACTAGGTATAGTACATTAATCCAATTCTTAATACTAATGTTTGATGATCAATGGCAACAAGAAATTGCCGTTTTCCGCCAATCCGGGCCGGAAATGGGTCTTCAGTCGATATTTATGGTGATACTTACACCCTCGACCGGAACCTTGACCTTGGCGCTATCGAAGGACGGCGGGCCAAAAAAGGCCAGAGCGTTGTTGGAAAACCCGAAGTCTTCCAAGGGCAGACCGAAGATGAATTGATCGAATTCGCCGTTGGCGTTTTCGTCGTGATAGACGGCAACGGCATAAAAACCCGGCTTCAGTCCCTTAAACACGGTGTCGGCGCGCTGGTCGGTGATGGCGGCATCGGCGCCATCCAAGCGCCCATCATAGCCGGGGAAGGTTTCGGGGCTGTCGTAAAGGCCTAAATGAACTTGGCCTTCGCTTGATTTCAGGCCCCGGACCTCGACCGTCAAATCGGCGGCCTGTGTAGGGGCAGCAAACACAATCGCCGCCAAAAGCAAAAAGCCCCCCACCCTATTCAAGAGATAGTTCCATATAGAGAACGTCGTCCAGGGGATTATCGTAATAAGCCGGAATTTCCACGAAGCCTAAGGATTTGTAGAGTTTGCGGGCCTCGGCCATAAAACCCAGAGTATCCAGGCAAATGCTCTTGTGGCCGGCCTCAATGGCGGCCTCGACAACAACTTCCGCCAAAACCCGCCCCAGCCCGCTTCCCCGCCAGGGTGGTCGCACATAAAGGCGCTTCATTTCCGCGCCGCCCTTAGAGTGCGGCCACATGCCGACGACGCCTGCGACCTCTTCGCCGTCTCTGGCTAACAACAAGCAACCCTTGGGCGGTGCGTAAGCCCCCGGCAGAGACTTTAATTCCTTCTCAAAATCCTGAAAGCAGAGATCGACGTCGATGACTTTCTGGTATTCTTCAAAAAGCTCGCGGACAATTTCCATGTCCCTGTCGCCGTCAGCCCGGGTGATGGCGATGCTCATGGTACCGTGATCGAGCCTTCCATATATAAAGCAGCCCTTCCGCCGATTTTCACGCGATCGCCGAGATGCTCGCAGAAAAGCTCGCCGCCGCGCGCCGAAATCTGGCGGGCGTGCAATTCTTTTTTACCGAGTCTTTCCGACCAATAAGGAATCAACGTGCAGTGAGCCGAACCCGTCACCGGATCTTCGGGAACACCGTGTTTGGGCGCGAAGAAGCGTGAAACGAAATCACAGTCATCGCCCGGCGCCGTGGCGATAACGCCCAGGTAGTCAAGGTTGGCGATTTTCGCCATATCGGGCTTAAGCGCCTTTACCTGCGCCTCATTCTCGAAGACGGCAAGACCATCTCGGGCCGCCAGGGCCTCCACCGGCTCGGCCCCAAGAGCCTGCGCAATTTCTACAGATATATCCGCCGGTGCGGGAGGACGGGCCGGAAAATCCATGACAAGAAGATCACCATCCTGTTCCACCGTCAGAACATCGCCAATCTTGGTGTGAAAAGTTACTGAGTCCCGGTTGCTATCCAGCCGGTTGACAATCAACCAGGCCGTTGCCAGCGTCGGATGGCCAGCGAGATCAATTTCCGCAACCGGCGTGAACCAGCGGATGTCGTAATCCCCACCTCCCCGGGCCACGAAGAAAGCCGTTTCCGAAAGATTGTTCTCGGTAGCGATGGTCTGCATGACGCTTTCATCCAGCCATTCGTCCAAGGGGCAGACGGCCGCCGGATTACCACCAAAAACCCTGTCGCTGAAAGCGTCGATCTGAAAAATGGGGAGGGTTTTGGTCACAACGCCTGTTCGATGGCTTGGCCAAGTTCCGCCGTCGTTGCCTTGCCGCCCATGTCAGGCGTCTTGACGTCGCTGTCCTTCAGCACTTTTTCGATGGCTTTGACGATGGCATCCGACGCTTCGGTCTGACCTAGGTGATCCAGCATCATGGCCCCGGACCAGATTTGTCCGATCGGATTGGCAATGCCCTGGCCGGCGATGTCCGGGGCCGATCCATGCACCGGTTCGAACATTGACGGAAAGTCGCCTTCCGGATTGATATTCGACCCTGGTGCAATGCCGATGGTGCCGGTCACGGCGGGGCCTAAATCAGAAAGAATATCGCCGAACAGGTTTGACCCAACAACGACATCGAACCATTCGGGGTGCAGGACGAAATGCGCCGATAAAATGTCTATGTGGAATTTGTCCGTTGAAACGTCCGGGTATTCTTTTGAAACGGCGGCAAAGCGTTCATCCCAATAGGGCATGGAATGGATGATGCCGTTGGATTTCGTCGCCGAGGTAAGGTGCTTCTTTTCGCGCTTTTGCGCCAATTCGAAGGCATAACGCATGATGCGATTGCAGCCCTTGCGCGTAAAAATGCTTTGCTGAACGGCGAGTTCGCCATCGGTGCCGTCGTACAAGCGACCGCCGATTTCGGAATATTCGCCTTCGTTATTTTCACGCACGATCAAAAAATCGATGTCGCCCGGCTCACGTCCGGCCAAGGGGCTTTTAATGCCTTCAAACAGCCTGACCGGGCGAAGAGCAACGTATTGGTGGAATTCGCGCCGGATCGGGATCAGCAGCCCCCATAAGGAAATATGATCGGGAACGCCGGGAAAGCCGACGGCGCCCAAAAGAATGGCGTTATGGTCCTTGATGGATTCCAGGCCGTCTTCCGGCATCATCCGTCCGGTTTTGTTAAAACGCTCGCAGCTCCAATCTTTCTCGTCCCATTTGCAGGAAAAATCGAACTTGCGGGCGGCGGCCTCCAGCACCCGGATGGCTTCCGGCACCACTTCGTTGCCGATCCCGTCGCCGGGGATTACGGCAATATTGTAGGCATTCGTGGGCATTCCGTTTCCTTAAGATATTTACGTCCGGCGAATACCGAAACAGTTGTCGAACTTATCCAAACCCGCCTTTGGGTAATAATCCATCCCATCGGGGGCCGAAAGCAACAAAAGAGTGATCTTGTCCCCCCCGGCGGCTTCCTTGGTCCGGGCCATCAGCTCTTTACCGATGCCTTGGCGCTGGCAGTCCCGGTCAACGGCTAGGTCCGACAGATAACAGCAATAAGCGAAATCAGTAACCGACCGGGCGATGCCGACGAGCCGCCCATCTTCATCCCGGGCCGTGACCGCCAGATCAGCGTTATCGACCATTCCTTGAATGACGTCGGGTTTGTCCATGGGCCGGCGGGCGTCGAGGCCCGAACGTTTCAGCACGTCCATGAATTCGTCCGCGCCGAGCCTCGTTTCGATGGCATAAGTTATAGTCATGGGCCTCACCCGTCGAAATGGATATTGATGCGGCGGTTGTGACGGCCCTTGTTTTCTATCTTTCCGACCCGCAAGCGTCCGATTTCACCGGTGCGCGATACATGAGTGCCGCCACAAGGTTGCAAATCGACCCCGGCGATGTCCATCAGCCGAACCTTGCCGCTTCCCGACGGCGGATTCACCGACATCGTGCGCACAAGGTCCGGGTTGGCGGCCATTTCATCATCGGTGATCCAACGGGCCTCCATGGGGTGATCCTCGGTGATCAGGCGGTTCAGATCGGCGGTGATTTGTTCCTTGTCCAAGGAAGTGTCTGGAAGATCAAAATCGAGGCGGCTTTTTTCGGCGCCGATGGAGCCTCCGGTGACGCCGCCTTCGACAATCGCGCACAACAGGTGAAGGCCGGAATGCATCCGCATGTGGGCGTAGCGACGATCCCAGTCCAATTCAGCCTTAACGTTGTCCCCTTCGGTCAAAGTTGGCGCGCCTTCGGCTGGGACATGAAAGTGTTCCCCAGAACCGGGAGCTTTAATGGTGTCGATAATGGGGATTTCTTGTCCATCGGCACTGCGTAAAACCCCCGTGTCACCGGGCTGTCCCCCGCCGGCAGGGTAGAAAACCGTGCGATCCAGCCGGATACCCCGTTCATTAACCTTAAGAACGACCGCCTCACAGGATTTTTCATAAGCATCTTCGCGGAATAATTCCTCAGTCATACCTGCTGTATCCCAATTCCTGATGGTTTTGCCAAGGCCCTGAGGGGGTTTTTTTAACGCCGTGGCTATTTATACTCTTTCCCATGGTGCGAAAAGGTAAACAAAGAACCTTAGTGGCCTTGTTGGCCCCCCTGATGTGGGCGGTTGCCACCCTCTTACCCTCGCCGGCGCCGGCCGAGGAGGTGGGGGACAAGCGAATACTTATCGGCGTCCTTTCCTTCCGGGGGGTCGAGCACGCCACGGCCTCTTGGTCACCCATGGCGCGCTATCTTTCTTCCCTCATTTACAAGACCCGCTTTGAAATTGTCCCGTTGCCATTGCCTGCCCTTCGCGAAGCGACGGAGAAAGGCATTGTCGATTACATCTTTACCAACCCGGGGCAATACGTGGAATTAGAAGATTCGGTCGGTATCAATCGCATTGTTACGCTCAAACAGACAATTTCCAGCAAGGTCAGCAACGTTTATGGCGCTTCCATATTTGTCCGCGCCGACCGGAATGACATAAAGGAACTTACCGACCTTAAAGGCAAAACATTTGCCGCCGTTTCCAGGCATGCCTTCGGCGGGTTTCAGTTGGCGTGGCGCGAGTTCAAGACCGCGGGCATAGACCCGTTCAAGGATTTTGAGGAAATCCGCTTCATGGGATTTCCCCAGGATGACATCGTTCTCGCCGTTCGCGACGGGGTCGTCGATGCCGGTACCGTGCGGGCCGATGTGCTCGACATTATGGCCGCCGAGAACAAGATAAATTTTGAAGACTTCCGCATTCTTAAAAGGCCGGGTTTGGATGTCTACAAAAAATCCCTTTCAACCCGAACTTACCCTGAATGGCCACTGGCTGCCTTGCCGCACGTACCGGCCGAACTTTCGGAAAGGGTAACGGTGGCGCTGCTCAGTTTGAAACCGGACAGCCCCGAAATGGTTGCTTCCGGCTATACCGGTTGGACGATACCGCTCGATTACAAGCCCGTTCATGACTTATTCAAAGACTTGAAACTCGGCCCTTACGTAGGCGGAAAAATCAAGCTTTTGGAAATCCTACGCCGCCATTGGGAGTGGGCTGTCTTTGCTTCTGTCATATTCATCTTGGTCATCCTGCACGGCATCCGGACTGAATCCCTGGTCAAAAGGCGAACCCGGGAATTGTCCAGGGTTAATCGGAAGCTCGAACACGAGATTCAAGAACGCCGAAGCGCCGAAGAACAAGTTCGCCAGCATGAATCCGAACTGGCCCATGTGTCGCGCGTCAGCGTCATCGGTGAGATGACGTCGGGTTTGGCTCATGAACTTCGCCAACCCCTGGCGGCGATCCGAAATTATGCCGAAGGGAGCATCCGCCGACTTAAACGTAAACGGGGAGACACATCCGATCTAAGCGAAGCGCTCGGCCAAATTGCGGAACAGGCAGGCCGCGCAGGTCAAATCATTGCCCGTGTCCAGGGATATATGCGCAAGCGCAGGCCACGCCGTGAGAAAATTGACATGAACAAGGCCGTCGAAGAGGCCGTCACGTTATTCAATCACGATGCCCGCAACATCGGCGTAAAACTAAGGTTGGTCTTGACCCCGTTCCTGCCTCCGGTGATGGGAGATATGATCGAGATCGAGCAGATGATTATCAACTTGGGCCGGAACGCAATCGACGCCATGGCGGGTGAGGAGTCAGGAGAATTGGAAATTTCCACAAGCGTTTCCGATGGCGCCGTTGTGGTTCGGGTTACCGATTCCGGCCCGGGCTTGGCCGGTACGAAGTTGGACATGATCTGGCAACCCTTCATGACGACGAAAGAAGACGGTTTGGGGCTTGGCCTTGCGATCTGCCAATCCATTGCCGAGGCTCACGGCGGGCGCATCTGGGCCGAGCCCGTGATGACCGGAGGTCTTTCGGTCGTCTTCAACATCCCGGTTGCTGAAGAGGCCTCGGACAATGCCGCGTGATGTGCAGGTATTCGTTATCGACGACGATGAAGCGGTGCGCCGCTCAATTTGCTGGTTGATCGAATCCGTCGATCATCCGGCGAAGGAATATTCATCGGCCGTCGAATTTTTTGCAAATTTACCGGATGCCAATTGTTGCGGGTGTATCGTCACCGATGTTCGAATGCCGGGTATGAGCGGAATTGATCTTTTAGAAGAATTAGCAAACCGTGGCAGCAACCTTCCCGTCGTCATCATTACGGCCCATGGTGACGTGCAAATGGCCGTCGAGGCGATGAGACTTGGCGCGCTGGATTTTGTTGAAAAACCTTTTGAGGAAAAAAATCTTTTGGAAGTCGTCGAGCGGGCGCTCCTGGAAAGCGAGCGGCGGCACCAGACTTTATCGGTCAATGCTGACGTCAGAAAACGTTTTGAGACACTGACTCCTCGCGAACGAGAGGTTCTCGAGATGATCCTTGCCGGCCAACCCAATCGCCGGGTCGCCAAAAAGCTTGAAATTAGCGAAAAAACGGTCGAGGCGCACCGGGCCCATATCATGGAAAAAATCGGTGTCGACTCCTTTGCCGAACTAGTAACAAAGGCCGTACAGACCGGATTTCAACGGGAAGATCCGAAAAACGCCTAAAACGGCCTATTAGGGATTCCCCTATTTTTTTTCTTAAGGCCCCTTGGCTATAATCCGCGTACTTGGCTGGTCCGCTTTTGGACCTAGCCCCGTTTGCCAAGAACCTAAAAAAGCCCGCCAAGGGCGAAGGTACGCGGCGATCAAACGGATTGAAACAGGGAGACACAACATGAAATTACTTAATTCAAGAACCTTTGCGGCTGTCCTGGTGGCTGGATTGCTGGCCTTCACGCCGAATAAGTCACGGGCGGAAGTGACGCTCGAGATGGCCTATATGCCGATCATACCGTGCTCACAATTGTTCGTGATCGAAGGCATGGGCTGGGCCAAGAAGGCCGGCATCAACTTGAAATTGACCAGATTTTCGAACGGCCCGGCCATCGTTCAGGCCATTGCGTCCGGCAAAATGGACGCCATGTGCTTCGGCATCGGACCGGCCATGGTTGCCCGCGGCAAGGGCGTCAATTTGAAAGTCGTCGCGTCTAACATCGTCGCCCAGGTCTCCGTTGTTGCCCAGGGTGATCTGGTCAAATACTTCGACAAGTATAATGATGGCGCCAAGGCCCTCCGTGCATTCGCCAAGGACAAGGGCCGCAAAGCGAAGATCGCAAGCTTCCCCAAGGGCTCTGTTCCTGACACGGTGACCCGTCACTGGCTTCTGCGCACGAACAAGATGAAGGTGAGCGAAGTCGAGTTGATCGGTATGGGCGCCGCCCGTGTTCAACAGGCCCTGTTGACCAGATCCGTCGATGCCGCCGGCATCTTGGAGCCTATTTTGACCATCGTGACGAGCAAGCTTAAAGGTGCAAAAATCGTCGCCGGCACTAAAGATATGATGCCGGGTCATCCGGGTGCGACAATGGCCGTGCGTGAACCCATCATCAAAAAACACCGCGCGGCAATCGTCAAGTATATCGAACTGCACATCAAGGCGACCAACTTGTTGTTGAAAAACCCTGAAGCGGCAGCACCGTACGTGAAGGAATTCATTGCCAAAGGTCTCTTAGAGGAATCAGTCGTCCTCAAGGCGCTGAAATCTTCTGGTGCGAATTTCATGGCTGATCCTCACAAAATTCAGAATCAGACCTTGTATATGCACGACTTCCAAAAGGCCGAGAAGATCAATAAAAAGGTTTCGGTTAAAGGCCTGTTCGATATGAGCGTCTATGACGAAGCCGTTAAAAATATGAAGATGATGAAGAAATAAGAGACAAAGACGAACAGAGAGGCCCGCAGACGTGTCTAAAACGAAGCGATATTTACTCGCCGCAGCGGGCCTCGTCTTTTTCCTTCTATTCTGGGAGGGGGTATCCAGTTTCTTATTACCTGTAGAAGAAACCTTTTTACTTCCCCCTCCCAGTTCTATTCCCGCGGCCTTTATTTCTGAAGTCAGTGAAGGCATTTGGCACGTCATGTTGGTCTCCAGCTTTCGCCATTATGCCGCCGGTTTTCTAGTCGGTTCCGTCCTGGGCGTGACCCTGGGCGTAACCGTGGCCCTTTCACCCAGGGTAGAGGCCTCTCAAGCCTGGCTTGCCAGGATATTTCGTCCCATTCCGCCGCTGGCGTGGATTCCCTTTGCCATTACCTGGTTTGGGTTAACGGAAACGGCGGCGGCGTTCATTATTTCAGTGGGCATTTTCTGGACTAACTATTTTACCGCCATGACCGCCGTCCAAAGCGTGGATAAGGACCTGATCGAAGTTGCACGGGCCTTCGGCCACAGGACATTCGCTTCTCTTTTGCGCAAGGTTATCCTGCCGGGCGCCGCACCGGGTATCCTTGGTGGGCTTCGCGTCGGCTTGGGCCAAGGTTGGATGACCGTGGTGGCGGCGGAACTTTTCGGTATACCCGGCATCGGCCAGCGAATGAATGAAGCTTCAGGCCTTTTGCAGTCGGAAGTCGTTATTCTGTACATGTTCTCCATCGCCCTTCTTTACGGTGTCAGTGACTACATTTTTGTTATTTTTCAGAATAAGATCCTCGCATGGCAGCGGTAATCGAAACGAAGAATTTGGCGGTTGGTTTCGGCGAAGACGACAGCGCGGAAACCATCTTCCATCACTTGAACATCAGCATTGAAGCGGGCGAATTCGTCACTTTGGTCGGTGTCTCGGGGGCAGGAAAATCGACGCTTCTTCGGGTGATCTCTGACTTAATACACCCGCTCGAAGGCGGCATTGTCATCAACACCCCACAAGTTCCGTCCCGCCGACCCATCGCCATGGTTTTCCAGGCGGCGAATCTGATGCCATGGCGGACGATTGGCGAAAACATCCAGCTTGGGCTGGAAGGCATTGACGTTTCCGAAGAAGAAAAGAAAGAACGCATTCTAAACACGCTTGATTTGGTCGGCTTGCCCGATGTCGCCGATCGCTGGCCGTATCAGCTGTCGGGTGGCCAGCGTCAACGCATCGGCATCGCCCGCGCCTTAGCCGTGGAGCCGGATATCCTGTTGATGGATGAACCGTTCGGCGCCTTGGACGCCATCACCCGAACCGGACTTCAGGACGAGCTTCTGCACATTTGGTCGGAAACGAAAAAATCCATCCTGTTCGTTACTCACGACATTGAAGAAGCGGTTTACCTGGGCGACCGGGTGCTGCTGCTAGGCGGCAAACCGGCGGAAATCGTTCAGGACTACTCCATCACTTTGGACCGGTCCCAGCGCCGCGAAGGGCGGGAATTCCTGCAACAGGTGGATATGGTAAAGACGGGGCTGCACGAGGCCATGGCCATGTCCAAATCCGGCAAGTAAGGGCACTTGTGGGGCCTACGGGGCCCGAACGAAAGCCTAAAAGATCCAAAAGATTAAGGAAAATCAACCATGCCCGTTACCCTTGAAGAACGCCCCATTTTTGTCATCGGCTCGGAACGCTCCGGCACGACGTTGATCCTCGCTATCCTGGCCTGTCATCCGCGCATCGCGGTGCCCGAGGTAACGTGGTTCTACCCGCGTTTCAGGAACTACGTACACACCTATGGCGATCTTTCCAATATCGACAACTTCAACACTCTGGCCCATGAAATGGCCTATGGCTTGCGGGTGCCGTTCTGGAACATGGATGGTGTCAATCCGGCCACTTGGGGTAAGGAAATTGCCGCGGAAGCTGCAAAGATCGAACAGTCCTTCGCCGGTGTTTTCGCCGCCATGTTTGAAAAATATGCCCGCGCACAAAATAAACCGCGCTGGGGAGAAAAAACGCCCGGCAACGTGGCCTACGTCGAGAGCATCCTTAAGGATTTCCCGAACGCGCAATTTATCTACATCTACCGCGATTGCCGCGACGCCAGCGCCGAATTCCTGGACAGCCAGTTCGGCCCAACCAACGCCTACACGACGGCCAAGATGTGGAACGACGGCCAGAATGCGGTAAAACCCTTCCGCGACAGCCTGAGCGCGGACCAGTGGTTCAACATCAAGTACGAAGACTTCGTCGTCGATCCGGTCGACCACCTGAAACGCATGTGTGAATTCCTGGGCGAAGACTACACCGACGCCCTGATGGAATTTCATACCACCCCCACGGCCCAACGCCGCGGCAAGACCAAGGACAACTGGGCGCTGGCGCACCCCATCACCGATCAGCACGTCGGCATCTACAAACACATGTTGAGCATCGACCAGCAACGGATCATGTCATGGGTCGCTGGCGACATGATGCGGGAATTAGGCTACGAGGACATCGCCGAGCCCTTGGAACAAACCGACGAGCAGGTGGCGCTGGCCGTTGAAATGGACGGCCGCTACCGGGCGGCGACCCTGGATGCGCCGCACGGCTGGATCACCTTCGAGAGCTACGGCGATTGGCTTATCGACCAGCGCGAAGTCCGGAAACGGGCGGGCCTGTGGTCCGACACCGACGCGCCGGCGCCGGCGCCCTATCCCATCGGCACCCCGGATGAAGAATACTATTCCGGCATGCGGGCGGCCCGCCAGTGGAAGGAATATTTCGGCATCAAGCGCGATTACACAGGTGCCAAGTCGGTCCTGAAATAAGTTAGATACTTTTCCCACGCGGGTTGAAGATTTGCGGCGGTGGCGGCGGGTGCTTCATCGGCGGCATAGGCGGCGGCACGATCTGCACGTTAAGGTCCCCCCAATCTTCGAAGCTTCGCTTGAAAAATGGGTTTTCCAGCACGATCGTCGAATTTCGCCGGACGGCGTCGTCAACGGCGTCTTCCAGCTTTTCCGCCAGTTTCAGGTTCCAGGGAATTTCATAGTTCCGGGGTTCCACCGATTCTGGAAGCTGCAGCCATAAATAAATCGCCTTGCCTTCGTCGAGGCTAATGCTGAGCAAGGCCGCCTTAGCTTCGTTTCGTTCATACCATTCGTAGCGCATGGGTTTCGGTTTGCTGAGCATTTCGATGGATTGAACGTAAGCGACGGGAATAAACAGCGTGGCGACGACCAGAGCAATAACCCGGACCCGCGTCGGCCTGGGGGCCCAGATGGCAATACCGGCAAGCGCCGCGGCAATCCCCGTGGCCCCGGCAAAAACATAAAATAGTATATCCATCACTTTTCCTTCCTGAAGCCCTTGTACCCGGTGATCAGCGGGCGCCGGAGCGTACTGACACTGTTCTCCACCAATTCACCTTCGCTGGTCAGCCGGAAACGATAGGCCGTTTCCTCTTGGCTACGGCGGTTAAGGTTAACGGTGGTTTCCAAAATCTGGCGAAGCTCACCGTACTTGGGCTTGACGCTGACGACGACGCCCACCGGCACCGTGGTGCCAAAGGGTATGGGCCCGTACATATGCACATTGACGGTGTATTCGCCTTGCGGAATGCCGCGGCTGTAGGTGATTTCATAATTTTCGTTTGTCGCATCACCTTCCCCACCCAAGTCGTCGCGAAGCAGGTTGAAGGTGTTTCCGCCCTGGTTCCAGAAGCCGACCGGAACCTCTCGTGGCGCCTGCACCCACAGATCCACGTCGTAGGGCATGTTCGTCGGCCAGTGCATCTCGACAACGACGTTGCCCGGCGCCTTGTGGTCTTCGCTCTCTTCCTCCTTCGGTGTGATGTGCGGCAGCAGCATGATCACCATCGCCACAAAACCGATTAGCGTCAGTAGGATGACATCGCGGAACACCGTTCCCCAGGTGTCCTCGTCAAGATAGTCAAGCCCTTGCACGTTCTTCCCCAATGTCGATGATGCAGGCGATAAGGTCGACCGTGCCGGTCGTTAAAATCCCGTAATTAACGGTCAACCAGACATAAAGTACGGCCCCAACCAGGGTCGTGTTCATGGCCACCGACATGCCGTTGATCAGGGTCGACACCATGGTGGCGACGTTTTCGACATCGGACACGGCCTTGGGATCGACGCCCGAAAGCGCGATGATGAACCCGATGACGGTGCCGATCAGCCCCAGCAGGACCAGAGAGTTGGCAATATGGCGGATGGAAACGATACCGTCGGTCAGCTTGAGGCGCAGCGCCATCACCTGAATGGAGCGGCTATCCGCCCCGACATCTGCGGTCTGGCTCAAATACTTGCCGGCACGGGATTCAAGGCTTGGGGTCCCCGCTTTGATGTCATTTAATTCGACACTGTGGCGCCATATCTTGGCGCCGCAGAGCCCCAGGCCGTATAGAAAAACCAAAAATATAACGAGGGAAAGTTCCACCAAATACGCATGGATAACGCGGTCCAGCCAACCTTGCATATAAGCCGCCGCCAACAGGGCGATGGCGACGATATTGACCAGGGCGAACCGGACCACAAGCAGATATCTGTAAAGCAACGCCCCCTCCCCTACCGATGGAACCGTCACGTATCATACGGCAGTTCAAAAAAAAGCGGAAAGATTCTAATCCGCAGCTAACGCCTTTGTGAACAGCGCCGCCAACGGTGCAATTCCGAGGTCTGTGTTAGGATGCAACCCTTCCTTTGGCGAGCGAACAATTATGGCCGACCGAACATACCTGAAGAATTTGGAAGAACCCTGCACGCTACCGGACGGGCGCGTGTTGTGCCTGCGCCCGATCCGGCCCGAAGACGAACCGGAACATTATGATCTCCTGGATCACGTAGATCCCCAGGATCGGCAATTTCGTTTCTTCGCCGCCGTCAGTACCATATCGCAAGAAACCATGGAGCGCTTCACCCGCATCGACTATGAGCGCGAAATGGCCTTCATCGCCAGCGCGGAAACCGATGACAGTGGCCACGAGACCCTGGGCGTGGTGCGCATCGTCGCCGACGACGAAAATAAGGAAGCCGAATTCGCCATCGTCATACGCACGGACCTTAAGCACCACGGCATCGGCCATTTTCTGATGGATAAGGCCATTCGTTACTGCCGCGAGCGCGGATACGTTCGCCTGACGGGCCTGGTGCTGCCAAACAATCAGGCAATGAGGGATTTTGCCAGGAGCCTCGGCTTTACGTCGCACCTGAACATGGACGACAAGGTCGTCGAAATCTCTTTCGACTTGGCCGATTAGGCCGGATCGCCGGCCGCCGTTAGCGCCCGGGCGAACAGCGCTTTATCGGCGTTGCCGCCGGACAGGACCAGCCCGACTTTCTTGCCGGCCATTTTGCTTTTCTCCTGCAACAGGGCCGCCAGGGGGGCAGCCCCGGCGCCTTCCGACGTATTGTGGGTATCGGTGAAGTAATGCTTCATGGCGGCCAGGATATCGTCTTCGGAAACCCTGACAATCCGCTCAGCACCCTTGTTGATGATCTCGACGGCCGCAGGATCGGGCACCCGGCAAGCCATGCCGTCGGCCAGGGTGTCGGCGGAATTGGTCGAAACCACCTCGCCGGATTCAAACGACAACGCATAGGCCGGCGCGTTATCGGCGACGACCCCGACGATCTTGGTGCTGACGCCTAGGCCGTCGCGGGCCGCGATCATGCCCGAAATCCCTGACCCCATACCGATAGGCACATAAACGGTATCCAGGCCGTCAACGGCGCTCAGCATTTCCAGCGAATAGGTGCCGACCCCTTCGATCAACCACGGATGATAAGGCGGAATGGCCCGCAGCCCTCTTTCGACCGCCAACTCGGATGAATACATGTAAGCCTCATGGAAATCTTCCCCGTGTTCGATCAACTCCGCGCCGAAGGCCTTCATGGCGGCATTCTTTTCCGGGTTGTTGCCGAAAGGCACCAAAACCGTCGCCTTCATCCCGACCTTAGACGCCGCCAAGGCGACGCTTTGCCCATGATTTCCGCGTGTCGCCGTAATAACGCCGGGGCAGTTGGGTTCATCCTTCTTCAGCTTCGCCATGAAGTTGAGCCCACCGCGAACCTTGAAGGCGCCGATGGGCGTGTGGTTCTCGTGTTTGACCCAAACTTCGGCGCCGGTGCGCGCCGACAGCAACGGCCAATGGATTTGCTGCGTCGGCGCCATGTGGGCGGCGACGATTTCCTGGGCGGCTTCCAGGTCGGTGATCGTGGGCAATTTCATGTCTTACCTATTAAGGGCGAGGCGCTGGTAAGGCAATCTCAAGCTTTCCAGAACGGTTTCGCCGCTTCCAGAGCCGCGTCGAAGCGGCTGATGCCGATATCCTTGAGCGCCCTATTGTCGAGCCCCGATAACTCGCGGCGTTGACGCATGCGGTTTCTCCAAACTTTAAGGGTGGATAGCGCAAACTCCGCCTCGCGCCGGGCCATCGTCACCCCCGCCTTAAACCATTGCCGCCACGTCAGGGTGTCCGGGAGGTGAAAGTCCTGGCGACCGATTGTATCGATACAATATTGATTTTTCATCGTTTTATACCAATTTATTGTGATTATTTTATCTATAATATTGACACAATTACCGAGTCAATGTATTTATTGTCACCATGACAATTTGGGTGCCCGATCTAACGGCCTACCAAGGCCCTATCTACCTTTCCATCGCCAATGCGTTGGCCGCCGATTTGGCCGATGGCCGCCTGACCCCCGGCGATCAAATGCCGACACACCGCGACCTCGCTTATCGCCTCGGCATCACCGTCGGCACGGTCAGCCGCGCCTATTCCGAGGCCAAGCGGCGCGGCCTGATTGCCAGCGAAGTCGGGCGAGGCACATATGTTCAAGGCGATCAATCCGGCTATCCTCACCTCACCGTCGAGGAAGGATTAGGGCCTGAAATGTTCGATTTCAGCCTCAACCTTCCCGCCAAGGGCGAGGCCGAACAGGCCTTGGCGACCGTGTTGGGCGATCTCAGCCGGAGCGGGGGGTTGTCGACCATGCTCGACTACCAGCCCGAGGCCGGTATGCGCCGGCATCGCATCGCCGGCGCCAAATGGTTGTCCTTCATAGGCATTGAAACCGACCCCGAGCACGTCATCGTCACCAACGGCGCACAAAATGGCATTGCGGTGGCGTTATCGACGGTGACCCGACCCGGCGACATCGTTCTTACCGAATCGGTCACGTACACCGGCATCAAGGATTTTGCCGCCCACAGGGATTTGCGCCTTTCCGCCGTCGCCATGGACGAACAAGGCATCCGGCCCGACGCGCTGGAAGAAGCTTGCACGACCCATCGGCCCAAAGCGCTTTATTGCATGCCGACATTACAAAACCCCACGGCGCGAATCATGTCTGAACCCCGCAGACAAGAAATCGTCGCCATCGCCCGAACCTATGGCGTAACCATTGTCGAAGATGCCGCCTATGACTGGCTGATGAAAGACCCTCCCCCACCCCTCGCCGTGATTGCCCCTGATATTACGGTCCTGCTCAGCAGCATTTCAAAGACCATCGCGCCGGGAATGCGGTTGGGCTATGTCTATGCCCCCAACGAATTCGCCGGCCCGATTGGCGCCACTATGCGAAGCGATTGCCGTATGGCGACGCCCTTGATGGCTGAAATCGTCACCCGCTGGATCGAAGATGGCAGCGCCGAACGTATGAACGAATGGCAACGCGGCGAAGTCGCCATCCGCCAATCCATCGTGCGTGAAGAACTCGCCGGGATCGACTATGAAACCCACCCAGAAAGCTACCACCTGTGGCTACCCTTGCCCGCACCTTGGCGAGCCGAGGAATTCGTCGCTCAAGTGCGCACCCGCAATGTCGTCCTGATGCCGGCGGAAGCCTTTGTTGTCGGCCGCGATCAATCGCCCCATGTCGTCCGCATCAGCATCGGGTCTGCGAAAAACCACGAACGCTTAAGGGCCGGATTGGCGATCATCGCCGAAACCTTGAAGACCCCTCAGCGCCCTGCTCAATCCGTTATTTAATCTTTCACCGTATGCGCATGATTTAGCGGCCCGTGGCCGTTGCCATATCCGGGCGCCGTGCGGATGGCTTCCAGCACATATTCACGGGCTCGGGCAATCGCCGCCTTCATCTCCATCCCTTGCGCCAGCCCGATGGCAATAGCGGACGCCAATGTGCACCCCGTTCCGTGGGTGTCTGAAGATTCAATCCGGGGGCTTTCAAAGCGCTCCACGGCCTCACCGGAAACCAGAACATCGATGATGGTGCCGCCTTCCAGGTGGCCGCCGGTGACTAACACCGCGCCGGGACCCAACGCCAGGATCACCCGCGCCGCCGCCTCCATGCTCGCCGCGTCCGTTACCGTCAGCCCGCTCAGCACCTCGGCCTCGGCCATGTTGGGGGTCACCAGCGCCGCCTTGGCGATCAAACGCGCCTTCAAGGCTTGCACCGCGTCTTCATCCAGCAGGCGGTCCCTGGCCGTCGACACCATGACCGGGTCGACCACCCAGGGAACGCCATGCGCCCACTCGTCCAGCGCATCGGCGGCGGCATCGATGATCGGGGCGTCGGCCATCATGCCGGTCTTGACGGCGTCCGCACCCAAATCTTCAAGCGTCACGCGGATCTGGGAGGCGACGAACGACGGCGGCGGTTTGTGTATCGCTTCGACGGTTTTACTGTTCTGCGCCGTCAGCGCGGTCACCGCAGTCATGGCGAAGCCGCCCAAAGCGGTGATCGTCTTGATGTCGGCCTGGATACCGGCACCGCCGCCGGAATCGGAACCGGCGACGACAAGCACGCGGCCTTTCATGAGATTTAACAGGCTTGTTCGATGACGCCGGCGATATCGCCGACGACAGCGTTGATCAGGGCTTCGTCTTCGCCCTCGGCCATCACCCGGATCACCGGCTCGGTCCCGGACGGGCGGATCAACAATCGCCCGGCCCCGGCAAGTCGGCCCTCGCCGTCCTTGATGGCTTTTTTGACGGCCTTATCGTCAAGCGGCTTGCCGCCGTTGAAGGTGACATTACGCAGCACCTGCGGCAAAGGCTCAAACACCCTGCAGACTTCGCTCGCCGGCTTGCCGGTGGCGACGACAACCGCCAACACCTGCAACGCCGCGATCAAGCCGTCGCCGGTCGTTGAATAATCGCTGAGAATGATGTGCCCCGATTGCTCTCCGCCCAGGTTATAACCGCCCTTGCGCATCCGTTCGACGACGTAACGGTCGCCGACTTGCGTGCGGATTAATTCAAGGTCAAGCCCGGTTAGAAACTTTTCCAGCCCTAAGTTCGACATCACCGTGGAGACCACGGCACCCCCGTTCAGCCGACCGTTTGCCGCCCAATCCTTGGCGATCAGGCCCAGCACTTGGTCGCCGTCCACGAGGTTGCCTTTTTCGTCCGAAATCAGCACCCGGTCGGCATCGCCGTCCAGCGCCAGGCCAATATCACAGTTATGAGCCATGGCCAGGCTGCGCATGTAATCGGTGTCCGTGGACCCGCAGCCTTTGTTGATGTTGATACCGTCGGGATCGACGCCGATGGGAACGACGTCTGCGCCCAATTCCCACAAAACTTCCGGCGCCGATTTGTAAGCCGCGCCATTGGCGCAATCGACGGCGATTTTGAGCCCGTCAAGGCGAAGACCCCGGGGGAAAGTCTGTTTGACGTATTCATTATAGCGGCCACGGGCGTCATCCAAACGCCGCGCATGACCCAAGGCGGCGGGGCTCGCCAGATCGCCAGCCATGTCGGAATTGACGCGGGCTTCGATTTCCGCTTCGTCGGCGTCGGATAATTTAAATCCGTCCGGCCCGAAAAGTTTAATGCCGTTGTCTTCATAAAGATTATGGGACGCCGAAATCATGACGCCCAGATCGGCGCGCAGGCTTGTGGTCAACATGGCGATGGCGGGCGTCGGCATCGGCCCGACCAAAATCACATCCATGCCCATGGAAATGAAGCCGGCCGTTAACGCCGGTTCCAGAAGGTAGCCGGACAACCGGGTATCCTTGCCGATCACAACCCGATGGCGATGGTCGCCACGGTTGAACTGAATAGCCGCAGCCATGCCGACTTTCAGCGCGGTTTCGGCGGTCATGGGCTCGGCGTTCGACTTACCGCGAATACCGTCGGTGCCGAATAATTTTCGTGTCATTGCGTGTCCAGTCCCAGGGTCAAGGGAAATCTTGTGATGTTCTTATTACAAACCCGTTAATCGTGGGCGTCACATTTTGTTTCATATTTTTTCAAGCCCCCTCAATGGCTTGGCAAACCGCCAGGGCTTGGCGGGTTTCGGCAACATCATGGACCCGGAACAGGCGCACCCCTTGGCTAAAAGCGGCTACAGACGCGGCCAAGGATCCGGCGAGGCGGCGCTTCGGGTCTTCTTCGCCACTGATCTTAGCGATAAAACTTTTCCGGGAAACCCCCAACAAAACCGGGCATCCGAGATCCTTATATAAATCCAAGCGGTTTAGGATTTCCAGGTTGTGCCGAAGGGTCTTGCCGAAGCCGATGCCTGGATCGACGGCGATGCAGTCGCGGTCAATCCCCGCCGCCTCGCACGCCGCCACGCGGTCCTTAAGGTATTTAAAAACATCTGGGGCGGCATCATCGTATTGGGGGTTGTCCTGCATGGTCCCGGGCTCGCCCAGCATGTGCATCAAGACCACGGGCAATCCGCTTTCGGCTGCCACACCCAACGAATCAGGATCACCGGTCAGCGCCGTAACGTCGTTGATGATTTTTGCTCCCGCCGCGATCGCCGCCGTCATCACCGGGGCGCGACGGGTGTCGATGGAAACAACCGCGCCGAGTTCGACGAGCCCCCGGACCACCGGCTCAATTCGAGTGATTTCCTCATCCACACTGACGGGGTCGGCGCCGGGCCGGGTTGATTCGCCGCCGACATCCAGAATATCGGCGCCCTCTTCCAGCATTTTGCGGCCGCGGTTGATGGCATCATCGGGGGAAAGCGCTTCGCCGCCGTCGGAAAAACTGTCAGGCGTGGTGTTGATGATCCCGAAGATTCGGGGCTCATCCAGCGACAGGCCGGCAAATAAACCGGCGCTCACTCAGGACTCGGGCTGGGGTTCCGGATCGATGCCGGGGGAGCCTTTGGGTTTCTTGGTCTTGCCGCTGGTCGGCACGGAAGATTTGTGCCCGCCTTCGGACGGCGGAGGCATATCTTCGGGCCGGACGAGGGATTCGCCGCGCAGCAGCGCATGTACTTCCTTCCCGGACAGGGTTTCGTATTCCAGAAGCGCCTGAGCGATGGTTTCCAGGTTGTCACCGTTTTCAGAAAGAATTTTACGGGCGGTATTTTCGGCGTCGTCAATCAAACGCCGGACCTCGTTATCGATCAGGGCCGCCGTTTCATCGGAAACGTTCTTGTGGCGCGCCACCGAATGGCCAAGGAAGACTTCTTCCTCGTTATCGGAGTAACGCAGCCGCCCCAACTTGTCGGAAAATCCGAACTCGGTGACCATGCGCCGGGCCCAGCTTGTGGCCTGTTGAATGTCGTTGCCGGCCCCGGTGGTGACGTTTTCCTTGCCGAAAATCAGTTCCTCGGCGGTGCGTCCGCCGAACATCACGGCCAGCATGGATTCGAGTTCGAGCTTCGAATAGCTGAGCCGGTCGCGTTCCGGCAGGCTCATGGTCAAACCCAAGGCCCGCCCGCGCGGGATGATGGTGACCTTGTGAAGGGGGTCGGCCTTCGGCACCTTGAGCCCTACCAGGGCGTGGCCCGCCTCGTGATAGGCGGTCAGTTTCTTTTCGTCCATGGTCATGACCATGGAACGCCGTTCGGCGCCCATCATGACCTTGTCCTTGGCGTCTTCGAATTCCTGCATGGTGACGACGCGTTTGCCGATTCGGGCCGCCAACAGGGCCGCCTCGTTGACCAAATTGGCCAGATCGGCGCCCGAGAACCCGGGCGTGCCGCGGGCGATCACCCGGGCGTCGACATCCGGCGCCAAGGGGACCTTGCGCATGTGGACCTTCAGAATCTTTTCACGGCCCAGGATATCCGGGTTCGGCACCGTCACCTGACGGTCGAAGCGACCGGGCCTGAGAAGCGCCGGGTCCAAAACGTCGGGCCGGTTGGTGGCGGCGATTAGGATGACGCCTTCGTTGGATTCAAAACCATCCATCTCAACCAGTAACTGGTTCAGGGTCTGCTCGCGTTCGTCGTTGCCGCCGCCGAGACCGGCGCCACGGTGGCGCCCGACGGCGTCGATTTCATCGATGAAGATGATGCAAGGCGCGTTCTTCTTGCC
>JABMOY010000216.1 GCA_013203955.1 Rhodospirillales bacterium
CCTATACGGTGGCCTGCTTCACCGATTTTTTCGACGGCTACCTGGCCCGCGCCTGGTCCCAGCAATCGTCTCTGGGCCGCTTTCTCGACCCCATCGCCGATAAGTTGCTGATTGCCAGCGTGATATTGCTTCTTGTCGGCATCGACCGGGTTTCGGGTCTAACGGTGCTGCCGGCGGCGGTCATCCTGTGCCGTGAAATCCTGGTATCGGGGCTGCGTGAATTTCTCGCCGAAGTCCGGGTCAGCGTTCCGGTGTCGACCTTGGCCAAATGGAAAACCACCATCCAGATGCTGGCCTTGGGGTTTTTGCTGGTCGGCCCGTCGGGACCCGATTTTGGCCCCCTGACGACGACCGAAGTCGGTATCTGGGGGCTGTGGGGGGCGGCGGTACTGACCTTGGTGACCGGATATGATTACTTGGTTGCCGGGCTTAAGCATATTACCGAAACGGACCATGCCCCGACTTCCAAACGAGCACCCAAAAGGTCCTCGGATGGAGCAAGCAATTGAAAACGTTTGGCCTCGTCGGATGGAGCGGTTCCGGCAAGACGACTCTGGTCACCAAGCTGGTGCCCGAATTGATCGGCCGGGGGTTGCGCGTCTCGACCATGAAACATACCCACCACGATTTCGACATCGACCGGCCGGGCAAGGATTCATACGAACACCGCACTGCCGGCGCCACCGAGGTGTTGATCACCGGCGCCGCCCGCTGGGCGTTGCTGCATGAAAACCGGGACACCCCCGAACCGCCCATCGACGACCTGCTGGCGCGCATGGAAGATGTCGATTTGGTGCTGATCGAGGGTTTCAAGTCCCACGGCCATCAGAAAATGGAGGTCCACCGCCCCGCCGTCGGCAAGCCTTTGTTGTGCACGGACGATGCGACCATCGTCGCCGTCGCCAGCGATAGCCAATTGGCCGATGCGAAAATTCCGGTCTTAAGCCTTGAAGACGTCAAGGCCATTGCCGATTTCATTATTGGACATACGGGCCTGAAAGCGGGAATTAAGAATGGCGCAGCTTAAGGACGATTGTTTCGCGTTCGGCGGCGACCTGATGCCGCTGGCCGACGCTTTAAGCGAACTGCGCGACCGGACCGAATCGGTAACGGGCACGCAAACGGCGCCTTTGTTGCAAGCAACCGGCCGTATCCTGGCCGAAGACGTAACCGCCGGGCGCGATGTGCCGCCCCACGACAACAGCGCCGTCGACGGTTACGCCGTTTATTTCGACGACCTGGACCCCAAGGGCGACACGAAGCTGCCGGTCACCGGGCGCGTCGCCGCCGGTCATCCCCTGGGGCGCCAGGCGAAAAAAGGCGAAGCGCTTCGTATTTTCACCGGCGCGCCGATGCCGGAAGGCCCCGACACCATCTTCATGGAAGAAGACTGCACCGAAGACGGCGACCACGTGATTCTCCCTGCCGGCCTCAAACAAGGCTCGAACCGGCGCAACGCCGGCGAGGACACGGTCAAGGGGTCGGTGATTCTTAAATCCGGATGCCGGCTTCGCCCACAGGAAATCGGCTTGGCCGCCTCTGTCGGGTTATCCGAATTGAAGGTTCGTGGGCGTCTTAAGGTGGCGGTGTTTTCGACCGGCGACGAAGTCCGCGACCCCGGCAAGGTCGCCGACCCGGGCTGCATATTCGACGCCAACCGTTATACTCTGATGGCGTTGCTGGAAGGGCTGGGCGCCACCGTTACCGATCTCGGGATTCTCGAAGACGACACCGGCTCCATCACCGACGCCCTTAAAGCCGCCGCCCCCGGCCATGATCTTTTAGTAACCTCGGGCGGGGTTTCTGCCGGTGAAGAAGACCACGTCAAGGCAGCCGTAGAGCGCCTGGGACAAATTCATTTCTGGCGCCTGGCCATCAAACCGGGCCGCCCCATCGCCTTGGGACAGGTCGGAAGTGTGCCGTTCTTAGGGCTCCCCGGCAATCCGGTCGCGGCGATGGTGTCGTTCATGATCATCGGCCGCCCGCTGGTCCTGCTGCTGGCCGGCGCCAGCGACATCGATTCCTTGCGCTTTCCGGTCGAAGCCGGGTTTGAGTACAAGAAAAAACGCGGGCGGCGCGAATGGGCGCGGGTTAAATTGGAAACCAACAGTCGTGGAATGCCCGTCGCCATGAAGCACCATTCCTCGGGCGCCGGGATTTTGACGTCCATGGTCGAAGCCGACGGCTTGGTCGAACTGCCGGAAGAGATCGAGACTTTAAGCAAGGGAACGGTGGTCGATTTCCTGCCGTTTTCCGAAGTGATGGGCCAGTGAAGGATAAGTAACGAAATGAAGCTGCTCTATTTTGCTTGGCTCAGGGAAAAGGTCGGCGTTGGCGAAGAAGACGTCTCGCCGCCCGCAAGCGTGACCACGGTGCGGGCCTTGACCGAATGGCTGAAGGCGCAAGGGGGTTCCCACGCCGAAGCCTTCGCCAACGATGCCGCCGTCCGTGTCGCCGTTAACCAGGAATACGTCAACTTCGATCATCCGGTCGCCGCCGGTGACGAGGTGGCGTTCTTCCCACCCGTAACGGGCGGCTGACCATGATCAGGGTGCAGGCCGAAGACTTCGATGTCGGTAAGGAACTCGAAAGCCTGTCAAAGGGCAATTTCGGGGTCGGCGGCGTCTGCTGTTTTATAGGTCTGGTGCGCGACATCGCCGGTGACGAGGCGGTCGCCGCCATGACGCTCGAGCATTATCCCGAGATGACGGAGCGTGCTTTAGTCGAAATCGAGGCCGAGGCGCGTGCACGTTGGCCCTTGGAAGAAACCCTGATTATTCACCGCTTTGGCCGGCTCGAGCCGGGCGACCGCATCGTCATGGTAGCGACCGCGTCGGCGCATCGCGAAGCTTCTATCGAGGCCTGTCATTTCCTCATCGATTGGCTAAAAACAAAAGCCCCCTTTTGGAAACTGGAAGAAACCCCGGACGGCGGCAAGTGGGTGGACGCCCGGTCTTCGGACGATGACGCGGCGGCGCGCTGGGTTGAAGACAACCCCAAGGAAAAAATAGGCAAGCCGGAGTAAACAGACATGAATGATGGCCCCAACTTGCCGAAGAAGGCTTATCGCAACGAAAAATTCCTAAACTCGAAAGACGCTCGGGCTTTGCGCATTCTTTCGGAATACATCGAGCCGGAAACGCGCTTCGACGACTATCAAGTCCGCGACACGGTGGTGTTTTTCGGCTCCGCGCGCACGCTACCCCGTGACGTTGCGGAAAAGAATCTGGAAGCGGCGCGCGATCACGGCGGCAACATAGAGACCGCCGAGCGCGACCTGGAGATGTCAAAATATTACGAGGCCGCTCGCGAATTGGCGCACCGGCTGACCGAATGGTCAAAGAACCTGGAAGGCGAAGACGCCCGCTTCATCGTCTGTTCCGGCGGCGGTCCCGGCATCATGGAAGCCGCCAACCGGGGCGCGTCGGAAGCCAATGGCATCAACGCCGGGCTTAATATTTCGCTGCCTCACGAGCAGTTAGACAACCCCTATATCACCCGCGAGTTGAACTTCGAATTCCATTACTTCTTCATGCGCAAGTTCTGGTTCATCTATCTGGCCAAGGCGATCATCGTCTTTCCCGGCGGCTTCGGCACCATGGACGAATTTTTCGAGGTCATGACCCTGATACAGACGAATAAGCTGAACAAACCCATTCCCATCGTGCTGTTTGGGGGCGAATTCTGGTCCGATGTGCTGAACCTGGAGGCGATGGTCAAACACGGCACCATTGATGCCGGCGACCTGAACCTGTTTCATAAGACCAGTTCGGTCGACGAAGCGTTTGACTTCATCACCAAAGAGCTTGTCGAAAAATCGTTAGGCACGCCGGGCGGCAGTTTGTAGCCCAGGCTTGAGCCTGCAAGGAAAAAAGCTATTCCGCCGCCGATTCTGCTGCCGACGGCACTTTACCGACGGCCCTGTCGTAGTCGTCCATCATCCACTTGCTGATGTCGCCGACGGTAAACTTCATACCGTCGATTTCGCCCACGGGCGTCACCTCGGCCGCCGTGCCGGTGAGGAAGATTTCGGTGGCGTTCTTTAATTCGTCGGGCATGATGGCGCGTTCGATGACCTCGATATCCCGGGCCCGGGCCAAGTCGATGACGGTGCGCCGGGTAATGCCGTCCAAAAAACAGTCCGGCGTCGGCGTGTGCAGCTTGCCGTCACCGAAGCTGATGAAAATATTGGCGCCGGTGGCTTCCGCGACTTGGCCGCGCCAGTCGAGCATCAGGCAATCGTCATAGCCTTCGTTTTCGGCGTCGTGCTTGGACAGCGTGCAGATCATGTAAAGCCCGGCGGCCTTGGCCTTGACCGGCGCCGTCATCGGGTCGGGGCGGCGCCATTTCGATGTTTTCAGCCGGATGCCCTTCATCCGGGCCTCGGGCGAGAAATAAGACGGCCACGCCCAGGCGGCGATGGCGACGTTAATGCGGGTGGCCTGCGCCGACACGCCCATCATTTCAGATCCGCGCCAAGCCACCGGGCGCACGTAACCGTCAATAATGTCGTTCTGCTTGCAGGTCTCGATACAGGCTGCGTCGATCTCGGCGACGCTGTAGGGCAGCTCGAAGCCCAGCGTTTCCGCCGACATAGCCAGCCGTTCCGTGTGCTCGGTGAGTTTGAAGATGGTGCCGCCGTAAGAGCGCTCGCCTTCAAATACGCACGACGCATAATGCAGCGCGTGGCTGAGGACATGGATCTGGGCGTCGCGCCACGGCACCATCTCGCCGTTGAACCAAATGACGCCGTCCCGATCATCGAAGGGAATGGATTCCATGAAACTTTCTTTCGTGAAAATGAATTTTTCCCAAATGTTCTTGCGTTAATTATCATTCTTAGGCATATATGTCAATAACACTGACTTAAATTTTGTTGGCCCCCAATCAAGAAGGGGATCGCTTTCAGGCGTATGCGAATTTAAGGAATGGAACTTGACCATGGCCGGCACTGAGAGGCCCCAAAAACATTCACCGTCCACCCCTTATCTTGACGAAGCCCGGCTTCGCCAGATCATGGAACTGCTGTTTTTCGGCTATCGGGATTTCACCGGCGACGCCGATGCCTTGTTGACGGAATACGGGTTCGGCCGCGCCCATCACCGGGTCATCTATTTTGTCGGCGCTCATCCGGGCATTACGGTGTCTGAACTTCTGCAAATCCTCAAGATCACCAAGCAAAGCCTGTCCCGGGTGTTGGGACAACTGATCGACGAAGGTTTTATCAGCCAGCGATCGGACGCCGCCGACCGCCGCCGCCGGCAAATGCGCCTGACGCCCAAGGGGACGGAACTGGAACGCCGCTTGATCGAGTGCCAAAGCCTACGGATCGAAAACGCCTGCCGGGAAGCCGGGGAAGACGCCGTCGAAGGGTTCCGCAGTGTGCTTAAACGCTTCATCAACGAAGAGGACCGCGAACGGGTCAATAATGGACCCGCGGAAGGATATGGGTCCGGGGAAACCTTAGGCGTCGTCGGAAAAGGCAAATGAGCGCCCAACTGCCCCATGTTCTTGTCGTCGATGACGATGACCGGATCCGGGACCTCCTCAGCAAGTTCCTGACCAAAAACGGATTCATGGTGGCGGTGGCATCCGACGCCGCCGACGCCCGGACCAAGATGGCGACGTTGGAATTCGACATCATCATTCTCGACTTGATGATGCCGGGAGAAACCGGACTTGAATTCGCCGAAGACCTGCGCCGGCGCAGCCAGGTGCCGATCTTGATGTTGACGGCCATGGGCGAACCCGAAGACCGCATCGACGGGCTCGAGCGCGGCGCCGATGATTATCTGGCCAAGCCCTTCGAGCCTCGCGAGCTGCTGTTGCGTATCAACAATATCCTGCGCCGGTCGCCGGTGCCGGGGCAACCGGTCGAAGATATCGCGTTGGGCGAGGTCTTGTTTAAGCCCGGACGCGAAGAACTAAGCCGCGACGGCCAACCGATCCGCCTGACCGACGTGGAAACATCGTTGTTGAGCGCGCTTGCCCGCCGCTCGGGCGAAATCCTGAGCCGTGAAGAACTGATCGAGTTGACCGGGGCCAGCGGCGGCGGCCGCGCCATTGATGTCCAGGTGACGCGGCTTAGGCGCAAGATCGAGCAGGACCCGAAATTGCCCCGCTACTTGCAAACCGTGCGCGGCAAGGGTTACGTGCTGCGTCCGGATTAGGATTAGGATTGGGATTAGGCCATGAACCCCGTTTCCGTCGCCATCAAGCGCTATCTGCCGAAAAGCCTGCTCGGCCGCTCGTTGATGATCATCGTCATGCCGCTGGTCATCTTGCAGCTGGTTTCGGCGGCGATATTCTATGAAACCCATTGGGACACGGTCACCCTCAGGCTGGCCCGGGGGGTCGCCGGCGACGTCGCCGCTGTCATCAGCATGATGCGACGCAATCCGGGGCCCGAAAACGAATCCTGGATATTCGATCTGGCCGGGGAAAACATGGAATTAGTGGCGACGCTCAAACAAGGCGCGGTTCTTCCTAACAATTCCCGTCCGCCTGACGGACTGATGGAACGGATGCTGACCCGCGCCCTGAAAAGCCGTGTCGGAAAACCCTTTGTCATCGATTCCGAGAGCGAGGACAAGCACGTCATCATCGATATCCAACTGGCGCGGGGCGTGTTGAGGGTGATTACGCCGCGCAAACGCCTGTTCAGTTCGACGACCTATGTTTTCGTGATTTGGATGGTCGGCACGTCGTTGATCTTGTTCGCGGTGGCGACCATTTTCATGCGAAATCAGGTCAAACCCATTCGCCGGCTGGCCATCGCCGCCGATGATTTCGGCATGGGCCGCGACGTATCCGCCTTCAAACCCGAAGGCGCCGCCGAGGTTCGCTTGGCGGCGTCGGCGTTTTTGATCATGCGTGAACGCATCCTTAGGCAAATCGCCCAACGCACCGACATGCTGTCCGGGGTTTCCCATGATTTACGCACGCCCTTGACGCGGATGAGGCTGCAATTGGAAATGTTGGAAAACATTGACGGTGTCGATGATTTGAAATCCGACATCGCCGAAATGGAGCACATGTTGGATGGCTATCTTGCTTTTGCCCGCGGCGAAGGCGAGGAAGAACCCCGGCCCATGGATTTGACGGCGATATTGGACGATGCGGCGGCGCAGGCCCGGCGCAAAGGGGGCGCCATCGATTTACATACAGAGGGCCAATTGACAGCGTCGCTCAGGCCGATTGCGTTCAAGCGTTGCGTGACCAATCTGATCGATAACGCCATGCGCTATGGCGATCACGTTTCCGTCCGCGCCGGTCGGCGGGATGATGCCATCGAAATTACTGTTGACGACGACGGCCCCGGAATCCCCGAAGACGAACGCCAAGAAGTCTTCAAGCCGTTTTACCGGATCGAAGGGTCGCGCAATCCCGGTACCGGCGGCGTCGGGCTGGGCCTGACCATCACCAGGGACGTTTTGCGGGGGCACGGCGGCGATATCGAGTTGAGCGCATCCCCCAACGGGGGCCTAAGGGCGCGAATCAGACTGCCGCTCTGAGCCGGTTTTCTGCTCCTACCATGGCAAGAAAACATTCAGGGGTGTGACGGCGGTCACAGTCGTGTGCAATTGCATGGGATTAACATAAAATTGTATTCAGATAGTAGGTTTTGCCGTGTTGAATGGGTTTGCACAGTACTTTGGGCGTTCTTTTCACCCTATAATCCTTGGTGTTTTATGTTGGGCGACCAACATAACCTTTGGGCCTAGTCCCGCGCGGACGGGGGCCTTGAATGAAGGATAGTGGGTACTTGAAAATTCTTCTCGCCGACGATCATGCATTGTTCCGCGATGGCTTGCGCCATGTCCTGAGCAGTTTTAACCCTGACATCAGAATCGTCGAAGCCGCCGACTATCCGGATGCGCTGGCGCTTGCCAATAGCGAAAAGGATATTCATCTAGCCTTGGTCGATTTGGCCATGCCCGGCATGGAACGGTTCTCGGGTCTGGCCGCTTTGTGCGACCGTTTGGGAGATATCCCCGTCGTCGTCGTTTCCGCCAATGAAGACAATAATGATGTCCGCCGCGCCTTGGGGTGCGGCGTTGCCGGTTATATCCCCAAGGCACTCGATAGCGAGGTCATCCGCACCGCCCTTGGTAGGGTGTTGGCGGGGGAAACGTATCTGCCGCCGTCTATGGTCGGCTGGGACAAGGAAACCGAACCGGTCCCCAAAGTTAAGCCGCCGCCCCGGCTCACGCCCCGTCAACGGGACGTCTTGGGCTTCATTGCCCAAGGATATTCAAACAAGAAAATCGCCACGGAATTGAACCTCGCCGAAGGGACGGTCAAGCTTCACGTCGCCGCCTTGTTAAAGGCGTTGGGCGTCAACAACCGCACGGAAGCGGTCTTCGAAGCGACGGTATTGGGGTTGGTCGTATCCCCGGCGCCAGAGGTTTCCCGCAACAACGCCTGAGGGTGATAGCGTACCGTCAAAAGGCGCGTTATGCTGGCTCCGAATTGGGAGGATGCCCCCCTAATGTCGCATCAATTTGTTGATCTGATTTTGGTTCTGACCGCGTTCTTGGCGCTCGGGGGCTGGGTGTGGTTTGCCCGCCGTCACCACGCTGACGAGGACCGGCAACGAAAACAGACGCAAGCCCAGCATCGCTTCCAGGCGATGGTCGAGGATCAGACGAATTTGATCTGTCGTTCCGATGGCGATGGAAACCGCCTTTTCGTTAACGATGCCTATTGCCGTTTCTTCAACCGAACCCGAGAAGAATTGATCGGGACGCCGATCGGAAGTTTCCTGTCCGACGAAGACGCCCGGCGCCTTCACCTCCGTATTTCTGGGTTGCATCCCAAATCGCCTATTATGGGGTTCGAAAACGCCGTTAAACGCCCTGACGGCGTCGAACGCTGGCATTATTGGAACCATACCGGGATTTTTGATGCCCAGGGAAGGCTGGTGGAACTCAACAGCGTCGGTCGCGACATCACCGAACGCAAAGGCTCCGACGAGGCGCTCAAGGAAAGCGAAAAACGCCTGCGTTTGTTTACGGACGCCATGCCGGCCTTGTTTTGCTATATCGACAAGGACCGGCGCTATCGGTTCTGTAACCTCCATTTCGAAAAGTTTTTCCACAAGAAAAGAGATCAGATCATCGGCAAAACGATGGAGGAAAATCTGGGCCCCTATACCTATCAACAGGTGCAACCCGCCATCGACAAGGTGCTGGCCGGGGAAAATGTCTTCTACGAACAATGGGTCGATTACCGCGAAGCCGGCAACACCTTCGTCCGCGGCAGCCTGATCCCCGATTATTCCGAAAACGGCGAGGTCAAAGGCTTCTTCGCCATGGTTCAGGACATGACGGCCAAGAAATACGCCGAAGACAGCTTGGCCAAGGCAAAAGAAAGAGCCGAGGAAACAAGCGCCTCGAAAACCCGGTTTCTGGCCGCCGCCAGCCACGATTTGCGTCAACCCATGCAGGCCCTGGCCATGTTTATCGACGTGTTGGCGGGCCGCCGCCATGATAAAGACAGCCAGGAAATCATCGAAAAGATACAAGCTTCGTCAAAGGCGCTGGAAGTGCTGCTGAATTCACTTCTCGATATTTCAAAACTCGAAGCCGACTTGGTGGTGCCGGCATTCCGGCGGTTTACCCTCAGCGATCTGACGTCACGCCTGGCCGATGAAATCCGCCCCATGGCCGAACGCAAGGGATTGAAATTGGTGCATGTTCCGTCTCAGCTTCGGGTTAGGAGCGATCCCGGCCTGCTAGATCGTATCCTTCGTAATTTTTTGACAAACGCCATCGCCCATACGGAAAATGGGCGCATCTTGTTCGGCTGCCGGCGCCGTGGCGGTAAGGTCAGGATCGAAGTTTGGGATACGGGGTCCGGAATTCCCGACAGCCAAAAAGAACTGATCTTCGAGGAATTCTATAAAATCCAGGACCAGGCCGTAAACCGGCGCGAAGGGCTCGGCCTGGGCTTGGCCATCGTCGAACGGCTTGCCAAGATTCTCAACCATCGGATTGAATTGGATTCCGAAGTCGGTAAGGGGTCTGTCTTTAGGGTTCGCGTGCCGATCATTGAACCCCTCGAGGCCACCAAGGGTGAACCGTCGGCTGATTTAGCTGCCCTGTCCAACGGCGCGCTTGTCGTCGGCATTGACGACGACCCCCAGGTCCGCGACGCGCTCAGCCTGCTGCTTGAAAGTTGGGGATTCGAGGTGGTTACGGCGGCTTCGGAACAAGAAGCCGTGACCCGGCTTTCCACGTCTAAACGAACGCCGGATTTGGTGATCGCCGATTATCGGCTGCAACAGGGCGGCACGGGCAGTAGCGCCATCAACGCCATCCGCCGGCATTGGGGGGGCGAAATCCCGGGGTTGCTGTTGACCGGCGCCACCGACCCGAAAGGTCTTGAAGAAGCGTCCGCCAGCGGCTTCCCGGTGGTCCAAAAACCAATCATGCCGGAAAACCTGAAAGCCGTCGTCGCCGAACAAATGGAACCTTCGGAACAGGTCCCGAAAAAGGACAAGAAAAAGAAATCCGCCGCCGCCGATACCTAAACTTTTCCTAAAACAGCTTTCCCCCGTTGGGGACCGCCCTTTCGGGCGCCAGAAGAACGACCTCGCCGTCATCGTCGGGGAACCCCAGGACCAGGACTTCGGACATAAACTTGCCAATTTGGCGGGGTGGGAAATTGACGACGGCGGCGACTTGTCGACCGACCAATTCGTCTGGCGTGTAATGTTTCGTAATCTGGGCCGAGGTCTTTTTCTCGCCCACGTCCGAACCGAAATCGACCCAAAGTTTGATCGCCGGGACCCGGGCTTGTGGGAAAGCCTCGGTGCGGGTGACGGTGCCGACGCGGATGTCGACCTTGGCAAAGTCGTCGTAGGTGATTTCCATGGGGTTATCTCCGATTTAGCCCCCGATACTAAAAGAAAAGGCCGCTCTTATAAAAGCGGCCTTTCCAGGGGGTCTAGGAGAGAGATAGGCGTTATTTAACTTTCTCGGCCAGCGTCTGAATTTCACCCAAGCCTTCGGCAATGCGGGTGGTGATCGCTTTCAAGGCTTCGGTATTGGACTTAACAGCCATTTCCGACAATTCCTGGGAAGTCGCCAGGGCGGTCTTGAAGACGTCCTTGGCATATTCCGCCTGCTTGGTGGCGGCATCTTCGGGCGTCGCCGCCTTGCCGAGCTTGTCCATGGCCTTTTTCGCCGTTTCCAAAGTCTGGTTGAGGATTTCACCTTGGCGCGTGGCCAGCGCCTGCATGCCTTCGGCGGCGGCTTTGTTGGCGGCGGTCAAGGCTTCGACGTTGCGTTTTTGGGCGTCGGCAATTGCGGCGGTGTCTAAGCCTGGAACCTTGTACTTGTCGGCGAACTTGGCGAATTCCTCGGCGATATTGGCGGGGTCGAATTGGGCCATCAACTTGGCGGGGTCAAAGTTCAAGAAGGGGTTTTGGCTGGTGGATTTCTGTGTCGACATTTCATTGCTCCTAAATCAATCGTTTCGGTGTTTGGTGAGCAGTGCCGTTTCACATCGAAAATGCTGCACTGCAATATAGGCATAATATGGCTGTTTATATGGGATGTCAAGCAAAAATGGTGCAGTGCACAATAATTGTTGAAAGGCGCTGAAATGGAGGCTTTTGGGGGGTTATCCGGCCAATTCGCGCGACCGCTTGGCGGCGGCTTCAACGGCTTTTGTCATCAATTCCTGTAGGCCGTTTTCACCCATCAGGATTTCCAGGGCCGCCGCCGTCGTGCCGCCGGGGCTGATGACGTTGGCGCGAAGCCCAGACGCGGCCTCTTCCGCCTGATGTAGCATTTCGCCCGAGCCGGCGACGGTGGCGCGCGCCAATCTTTCGCTTAAATCCGGCGCCAGGCCCGCCTCGATGCCGGCTTGCGCCAAACATTCGGCCAGCAAAAAGACATAAGCCGGCCCGCTTCCCGATACCGCCGTGACCGCATCCATCAGGCCTTCGTCGTCGATCCAGGCGACCTCGCCGACGGCTTCCAACAATTCATGGCAACGGTTTTTCTGGTCTTGGGCCGTGCGCCCATTGGCGCAGGCGACGGAAATGCCCCGGCCAACGGCGGCGGGCGTGTTGGACATGGCCCGCACGATGGCGGCCCCCGGTCCCAGGTTGCCCTCGAAATAAGCGATGGTCTTGCCGGCGGCGATGGACAGAAACACCGTGTCGCCCCCGGCAAAGGACGCATAAGCCGGCACCGTGTCATCCATGCTTTGCGGCTTGACCGCGAAAACAACCGTCGCCGGCTCGAGCCCGACGGCAAGAGCATCGGCGCTGCCGACGACGGTGACACCGTATTGTTTGGCAATGTTTTTGGCGGTTTCGGCAAATAGCTCGACGACGGTGATGGCGGCGGCGTCATAGCCCCGGTCGATCCAACCGCCGAGAAGTGCTGCGCCCATCTTGCCGCCCCCGACGAGGAGAAGCGTCTCCGTCATGGGATTATCAACTTGTTCCCATCAGGCTTCGCCCACCGTTTCGATCATGGCGGCTTCAATCGCTTCGGCGGGCGTGTTGTTGCCCCAAATCACGTACTGAAAGGTCGGATAGAAGCGCTCGCATTCCAAAATCGCAACGTCCACCAAGTCTTCCACCTGATCGACCGTCGGGCCGTTGGTGCCGCGCATGGGCATGGCGTGGCGGAACATCGGCAGCCCTTCGTCGGCCCAAACGCCGAAATGTCCGACCCACATCTTTTCGTTAATCAGGGCCAGAAGTTCATGGACAGAGGGCCGGCGTTCCTTCGGCACCCGCATATCGAAAGCGCAGCTGAAATGCATGGCGCCGACTTCCTCGTTCCAGGCGAAAAACAGGCTGTAATCACACCAGGATCCGGGAATCTGAAAAGCGATTTCTTCATCGTTGCGCCGGTCGTAGGCCCAATCGTTGTCTTCCACGACCCCCTCGACGATATCGAGAGGATTGTTTGAAAAGGATTCGTGTTGAACATTAAGAGTGGTCATTGCCGTCCCCCTTGTCCCTATGGCGGCTACCGAAACCCAGGCTGGATAAGGGCTTCCACCACATATAGTTATTTATACTATATTTAGTGAAAATTAACCATCCCGACACAAGAGGTAGGTTGCCCGAAGGCGGACTCGTGCGCAAGAGGCGAATAGAATCGGTCTGGAATTTTTTGTGGATAAGGCCCCGAAGCCGGGGGGCGGGAAGGCGGAACTAGCGCCGGGGGGCCTTGCGGGCCGCTTTGGCTTTGGTAGGGGCTTTGGCGGGTTTCTTTTTGGGGGCCTTCACCCCGAGCTTGCTTTCCAGCGCCTTGACCCGTTTCTCAAGCTTTTCCTGTTCGCTCCGGGCTTTCGCCGCCATCGCCTTGACGGCGTCGAATTCGTCCCGGGGCACCATGTTGGCGTCCCTTAGGAAGCGTTCGATCTGTTGGCGGATCAGAACCTCGATCTCGGCCTTGATGCCGCCTAAGGTCGACACCGCACCCCCGGCGACTTTCGCCAGATCGTCGAATACCTTGGATCGCGTCTGCATCTGAGGTGACTCCCTTGAAACCTAAAGGCTTCCGCCATTATGTGCCTAGGCGCCTTTCTGCGCAACGCCCCTTGCGGCTTGTCGTCCAACGCCTTGCGGCTGGGGCTTCCCGGTCTTATAAGACACTAAATCCAAAGAGAGACGAAAAATGTATGTGGTAACGGGCGGCGCCGGGTTTATCGGCTCCAACATCGTCTGGGCGCTGGAAAACCTTGGCGTCGGCAAGATCATTGTCTGTGACTGGATGGACGATGGGGATAAGTGGCGCAATGTCGCCAAGCGCGAATTAGCCGATGTCGTCGCCCCGGAAGACTTGTTCGATTTTCTCGAAGACAACGCCACCAACATCGAAGCCGTCATCCACATGGGGGCCATTTCATCGACCGTCGAGCCCGACGTCGATTTAATCATCGAGACCAATTTCCGCCTATCCCAGGATCTTTGGCATTGGTGCACCCAGCATCATGTGCGCTTCATGTACGCCTCTTCGGCGGCGACTTACGGCGACGGGTCACAAGGTTTCGATGACGACGGCTCGTTGGCGGGCTTGGCCTTGCTCAAGCCCTTGAACGCCTACGGTTGGTCCAAACACCTGTTCGACCGCCGCGTCGCCCGCATGGTCGCCGACAACGAACCGCGTCCGCCGCAGTGGGCGGGCTTGAAGTTCTTTAATGTTTACGGCCCCAACGAATACCACAAGGACCGCATGCGCAGCGTCGTCAGCCAAGTTTTCCCGAATGCCCGTGACGGCGAACCATCGACGCTGTTCAAATCCCATCATTCGGATTACGCCGACGGCGGACAGCTTCGCGATTTCATCTGGGTCGGGGACTGCATCGACATGATCCTGTGGCTGCTGGAAAAACCCGACGTCAACGGGCTTTTCAACTGCGGCACCGGCAAAGCCCGCAGCTTCAAAGATCTGGCCGAGGCCGTCTATGCCGCCTTGGACAAGACCACCGCCATCAAATACGTCGACACGCCGGTCGAAATCCGCGCCAAGTACCAATATTTCACCGAGGCCAAGATGGACCGGCTTCGCGCCGCCGGCTACGACAAGCCGTTCACCGCCCTCGAAGACGGCGTCGCCGAATACGTCACCGGGTTCCTGAATACCGATGACCCTTATCGGTAAGTAAGCCGGTTAAGTCATGCCAAAAGGTGATTCCAAGTTCCCTTCGATTTCCCAACTCGAAAGTCAAATTCGGGATCGCATAAATGCTCCTTGGAAATTAGGGCAACTCTTAAAAGAAAAATCTAATTGGTACCCTATAACTAGCGCTCTTGATGCCATTGGTGATGCTGAAGAAGGTCTTCATGCATACCTTGAAATGCCTGAAACCGGTAATTTTGGAGAATTGTATATCTCAACGTATGGGGTTCTTCAGCTGCTTTACGTTGAGCAAGACGCCGTAAAGACCTTGTCAAAGATCCTTGGACTTCCATACGAGTTTCACGAGGATGTGAAAGAAGTTCGCAATTTTAGAAACTGGAGCATCGGCCATCCTACCCTCGATTGGGATGGCAGATCTCATTACATCTCAAGGGGTCTGATGTCGAGAAAAGGGTTTCGATTAATGTCCAGTCATCCCGACGAAGAACGGAGCCTATTTAGAGATGTAAACATTTTCGATTTAATCGAAAAACAACGAGCGGCTCTTTGTAAGGCCCTATCAGCGACACTTGAAAAATTAAAGGAAGATGAAATGGCTCACAAAGAGCTATTTAAGGATCAAAAACTATCTGATTGTTTCCATTCATCGACTGGTTGGATGGTGAGAAAACTCTATGAAGCGGTATGGTCCGACGATCTTTTTCCACTTGGTAAAACTCATGTGGAAATTTTGACGAAACAAGTTGATGAATTTGAGAAGGGTTTAATTGAACGCGAGTTGCCTGATACAGCTAGCTATGAAATCTCAAAGGTTAGGTATGTTTTAAGTGAACTGGAAAAATTTTTTAAAAACAAAACAGAATCGAAATTTTCAGACGATGATGCGGAGATATTCATTTTTTATATTGAGCGCCATTTCGTAGAGCTAGAGAAAATTGCTAAAGCGATTGATGAGGAATATGGCTCAGACGTTGAGTAAAAAATTTGTATCTATTTATAAATGATGGTGGCCGGTGGCCTTTTTCGATGAAAAAAAGGCAAGCAAAACCAGAAAGGCAGTTTTTACCATGACCTTCGTTATTCCTTTTCCCCAAATCGATCCGGTGCTGGTTAGTTTCGGACCGCTGGCTATCCGCTGGTATTCGCTGGCCTACATCGCCGGGCTTTTGATCGGCTGGCGGCTGCTGCGCGGGATGGTTGCCCGCCAGCCGCAAGTTTCCAATGACGCCGGCGTCGACGATTACCTGGTGTGGGCGGCGTTGGGCGTCATATTAGGGGGGCGGCTCGGCTATGTGTTGTTCTACAACCTACCTTTTTATCTGGATAACCCGCTGAAGGCACTCGCCGTCTGGCAGGGCGGCATGTCGTTCCACGGCGGGCTTATCGGGGTCGTCCTGGCGACGTTAATCTTTTGCCGCCAGCGCAAAATAGATCTTTGGCTGTTTGCCGACCGCGTCGCTTGTGTGGCGCCGGTGGGGTTGTTTTTCGGGCGCATCGCCAACTTCATCAACGGCGAATTGTTTGGCCGCGTCACCGACGCGCCGTGGGCCATGGCCTTTCCCCGTGGCGGTCCCGACCCCCGCCACCCGAGCCAGCTTTACGAAGCCTTCCTGGAAGGGGCGGTGCTGTTCACGGTGCTGATGTGGTTGGCCCGCAGCGAAAGTATTCGCAAACGGTCCGGGGTTTTGACCGGCGTCTTCTTGGCCGGCTACGGAACGGCCCGGATGGTGGTTGAATTTTTCCGCCAGCCGGACGCCCATTTGGGTTTCTTGGGCCTCGGCGCGACCATGGGGCAATGGCTGTCGGCGCCGCTGATCGCGGTGGGGATTTACCTGATTGTCCGCAAGCCTCCGCAGGCCGAAGCTTAAACGCCCGATGCTGACCCTGACCGATCATTTACGCGACCGGATCACCGAGCACGGCCCCCTCAGCGTCGCCCAATACATGTCCGCGGCCCTGACCCATCCGCGCTTCGGCTATTACATGGGTGGCGATCCCTTCGGGCTTGGTGGTGACTTCATCACGGCGCCCGAAATCAGCCAGATGTTCGGTGAACTGATCGGGCTTTGGTGCATCGTCGAGTGGCAGGCCATGGGCAGCCCGGAACCGTTGAATTTGGTCGAACTGGGGCCAGGGCGCGGCGCCTTGATGGCCGACCTGTTGCGCGCCGGGCGCGGCGGCGACGGGTTTTTGGAAGCGCTGAACGTGTCGCTCATCGAAGTCAGTCCTGTGCTCAAGGAAGCCCAGGAAGACGCCTTGGTGAAGAAGAAGGAAATTCACGCCGCCCGCACGCTGCATTGGCTCAGTGATATTTCCGAAGTTTCCGACGGGCCGATGGTGCTGGTCGCCAACGAATTCATTGACGCCCTGCCGGTGCACCAGTTCCAGATGACGCCCAGGGGCTGGCGCGAACGCCTGGTCGGCCTGAAAGATGATGAGGGCAGGGCCGGTTTCAGTTTCACTCTCGCCACCGATGCGCCCGCCGACGACATCATCCCGCCGGGGATCGGCGCCGCTCAAGAAGGCGACATCCTTGAGGCCCGGCCCGGCGCCGACGATCTGGCGTGCGCCATCGCCGGGCGTCTTCTGGCCTATCCGGGGGCGGCGCTGATTATCGATTACGGGCATGGTGAAAGCGCCGTCGGCGAAACGCTGCAGGCGGTCCGGGAACATGAATACCAGGACCCGCTTCTCAACCCCGGCGCCGCCGATTTGACCGCCCACGTCGATTTCGGCGCCTTCGCCCGGGCCGCCGCCGAGGCCGGGGCCGAGGTTCATGGCCCGGTGTCCCAGGGCGCGTTTCTCAAAGGTCTCGGCATTGATGTCCGGGCCGAAGCCTTGATGGCGGCTTCTCCCGCCCACGTCCAAGATATTGAGGAAGCCCACAAACGCTTGACGTCGGATGACGCCATGGGGCAATTGTTCAAAGTTATGGCCCTGACCAGCCCGGGCATGGCGCCGCCGCCGGGTTTCGAATAGGATCAAAAGAAGCACTAACTTTATTGTGGATATAGCCGTTCGGAGATATTTTTGACATCATGGCAGCCGTTACGAATCCCAACAAAGATTGTCCTTTCGCCACCATCACGCCGGATCGTGCCGATGAGGGCATGGTCGACGTTGACAAGGACCTGGTGGAAAAGGTCTTTAAGAAACACGGGGCGATTCTGTTTCGCGGCTTTGATTTGGATGTCGGAATCTTCACCGGCCTGACGCAAAAATACTGCACCCATGCGGCAATTAACGACAGCCCCGGTCGCGACGTTATCGACAGGGAAAACTGTATCCAAACGGTCAACCTCGATGATGTCGCCTTCCCCCTGCACCCGGAATTGTCGATGGTTCCGTGGAAACCCGATGTTTGCTGGTTCGGCTGCTTGACGCCGCCGGAGTCCGGCGGGGAAACGGTCCTTTGCGACGGCGTAAAAATCGTCAGCAAGATGTCGACCAAGGTTCTAAAGGCCTACAAAGCCAAGCGCCTGCGTTACGCCCAGCCGGCGAAAACGAGCGAACTCAAATTCTGGCTCAAAACCGAAGAACCCACGGACGAGCAGCTCAAGAAAATGCCGCCCGATTGTCCTTTCATTTTTTATAAAAATTACGGCGTTATGATCCGCGCTTATGAAACGCCATGCCTGCACAAGCCGATGTTCACCGACAAGCTGGCCTTTGGAAATTTCCTGCTGTTTTCCAGGTATCTGCACCGCGACAAGGAATTCCCGATTTTCGAGGACGGTTCTGAAGTCCCGGACAGGCTGGTCGAGGCGGTTAAAAAAATCAGCGACAAAATCACCGTGCCCATCGAGTGGCAGGCCAAAGACGTGGCGATGGTCGACAACACGCGGTTCCTGCACGGGCGCAATTTCGTCAAAGACCTGGACCAGCGTTTTATCATGACCTATTTCGGATACCTCAAATTCGCAGACCCCCCCAAGGGGGAAGAAAATGCCCCTTGGCGAAAAAAAGGCGGCCTGTTGGCCCTCTAAAAAATTGGCTCTCTAAAAACCCCGGCTTCCCATCACCGCCGTTTGATGAATAATAGACCGATGATCACCGCCCAGGCGTTGAACGGATCGGACCGGGTGCGTCATGCCTTTTTCACCCGAGAAGGCGGCGTCAGCCAAGGCGTTTATGCGTCGCTCAACTGCGGTTTCGGGTCCGACGACAATCCGGACCATGTTACGGCCAACCGGGCCACGGCCATGGATCGTTTGGGCCTTGGCGGCGGCGATCTTTTGACCCTTTACCAAACCCACTCGGCAACGGTTTTTGTCGCCCAAGATCTCTGGGACCCCGATCAAGCACCTGAGGCCGACGCCTGCGTCACCAAGACGCCGGGCGTCGCCTTGGGGATTCTGACGGCCGACTGCGCACCGGTGCTGCTGGCCGATGAGGAGGCCGGCGTCATCGGCGCGGCGCACGCCGGCTGGAAGGGCGCGCTCGGCGGCGTGGCGGCGAGCGTGGTCGACGCCATGTGCGGGCTGGGTGCCGAATGCGGGCGCATTCATGCCGCCATCGGACCCTGCATCCGCCAGCCGTCTTACGAGGTCGGGCCCGAATTCCATACCCAATTCATGGACGCCGACAGTTCAAGCCAAGGTTTTTTCTTGGACGCCAAGCGCGAAGGCCATTTCATGTTCGATTTGCCCGGTTATCTCGGGCAAACCCTGGAAGCGCTCGGTCTGGCGGCGGTTGAAACCGTCCCCGGCGATACCTGTGGCGATGAAACCCGGTTTTTCAGCTACCGGCGCGCCACCTTGCGGGGTGAAAAGGATTATGGCCGCGGGCTCGCCGCAATCTGTATAAAAGAATATGGCCGAAGGTAAGTTGCCAAAGGAAATATAAAAGGAACGCGCCATGCCTCATATCTTCATTCTGGTGGCGACTCTTATTCTGGGGTTGATGGTCGCTTGCGTGATGATGTGATGGGGGGTGTCGTCAATAAAGGGTGGCTGGTGGCGCTTGCGGTTTTGTTAGCGCTGATTTTTGGTTTGAGCGCCTGCGGGCCGCTGCCGAGACCCTTTCAACCGGAGCAAGATGCTCAGCCGAACCCCCTTGTCGGCGAAGTCGTGGCGAAAGGAATTTTGATAGAGCCCATCGACGGCGTATCCCAGCCGATGTCGAAATTGTTGACGGAAGCTTTGGTCAAGGGGTTCGAGGCCTATGGCTTGCGCGCCTTCACCGGCGAGGGCGTCATCGCCCGGTATCGGCTTAAGGGCCGGGCCGAAATCAACGACAAAAACCCGACGCTGCCCTATGTCGTTTTAATCAAATGGACCCTGTTCAATTTTCAAGGCGAGGTCATCGAGAGCGAAACCCAGGGCGTTTCCGGGAGTCGCCAGGATTGGGATTACGGGTCGCCCAAGGTCATCGACGATGTCGGCGAAAACGGCGCGGAAATCTTCGCCGCCCTGATCGGCAAGGACGAGGAAATAGAAACTCTCGGCGCCAAGCCGGTCGGACCGAAGCTGGTTGGCCTGTGGGTAAAGCCGATCGAAAACGCGCCGGGTGATGGTAATGCATCTTTGACCCGGGCCATTAAGGTGGCGATCAAGGCTGCGGGAATCGCCGTTGCCCCGGAACGCCGGTTCGCGGAATTCGTCCTTGAAGGTGACGTCAGCCTGACAACGCACGACGGCAAACAGCAGAAGGTCACAATCGTGTGGGCGGTGTTGACGCCCGAGGGCCGGGAAATCGGCCGGGCCACCCAACAAAATCTGGTCGAGACGGGGACCTTCAAGGGGCCATGGGGCGAGGTCGCGCCGATGGTGGCGGATGCCGCGCTTGAGGGAATCCAAGGCGTGCTTCAGGCTGCGGGTGCGTCCCGCGCCCGCTTGGGCCCACCGGCCCGGGTGCTTAAAACCAACGTGCCCAAAGTCGAAGGCCAGACCAATTTGCCGCCCCCCAGCCTGGAACTTGAAGGCCTGCGTTGAGGCCTTTAAATACAATAAAATCAAGTAGTTATGTGGTCTTTGGTGAAGGCGCCTCGGGGCTTATTTTGGCCACGGGAGCCGCCCCCCGAGGCTCTCTTGGACCCGGCGGGGCTTCGGGGCGGCCCCGTTTTCAGTGATCTTTGACCCCCTTCCTGGTAGATTCAAAGGGGCAAAACGATTCGCGGCGGGTGCGGCCTGGGCAGGGCTTATCGAACCCGTGGTTTATGTGAAATGGCGTTCTGGGCGCCGGGAAAATTCCAAGTGTCCGACTGATAAGCGAGCGATCGTTTTCAGCCGGAACCCCTGGAAGGTTCCAGAGTTCAGGTTGGTACAACGCTTGTTTCGAACGCTGATCATATTTTTCTTTGTCGTTTTCGGGGCCGGTTTCGGCCTGACGGCCTGTTCTGGCGGCCAGGGGGAAACACCGGCTACCGGCCCGCCGGCTAAATTTGCGTCGAGAATCGAATCATCGAAACTTATTTACGTCACGCCCGTCGAAGGGGCGAACGGTAGCGCCCGGCTGGTGCTCGCCGACGCCATCGCGGCGGCGCTTCGTGATGCCAGGAAGCCGGCGATTATTTCCAAAAAGATGAATGAAATGGGGCCGACCATCGCCGGCCGCATTGTCGCCGCCGAGACGCGTGGATCCGTCGTTTGGGTCACCGCCGTTTGGGACTTGCGCGCGCCTTATGGGACATCGGTCGCCGAATACCGTCAACAAGTGGTGGTTGACGCCAACCTGTGGCAGGCCGGATCGGCGGAAGCTATCAATCTTTTGGTATCCGACGCCGGGCCCCAAGTTGCCGCCATGGTCGAGGATTACGTCAGCCCCGTCGCCATGGTCGAGGATAGACCGGTGGCGATGCCCGGGGAGTCATCGGGGGTGGGGGGGGTGCCGGATACCGCGTTCGAAGAGATCATGGCGGCGCCAAAGCCGTCGCCCGTTTATTCGCCGCGGGCGCCACAGGTTACAAAGGCGCGTCCCGGAAAAAAGAAAACGGTAATGAAGCCGCCCCAGAAACCAATAAGAAAGCCGGCCACGGAAACAGCTCGGAAACCGGCGGCGACGTCCGAGGTGGCGGCGCTTCCCCCGTTGCCGCCCCGGTCACAAAAATTGACCCAAAAACCGGCTCTGAAACCGTTACGGGCCGCGTCCAGGCCACTACCCTTATCCAGACCCCAAGCCTTGTCGAAAAAGCGCTTGGAGCCGGTGCTGAAACCACTCAAAAGGGCCAAAAGTAAAAAGAAACCCGTGCTCAGGCCGGTTCCCGAGGAGGGGCCCAGCCGCATCGTGGCGCCCCCGCCGCCGGTGGCTTGGGACAACCCGGCGTTCCTGATCAAGCCGGTCCAAGGGGCGCCCGGGGACGGCAACGAGGCCCTGGTGAAAGCCATGAAATCGGCGCTCCGCAAAAGAGACATCAGCGTTACCGAGGATCCCCGCCAAGCCGGCTATGTTATCGAGGGCAAGGTTCGCCTAAGCCCCGTCGTCAACGGCCGCCAGCAAGCCAAAATTACCTGGGTGGTCAATACCATCGCCGGGGACGAAGTCGGCAAGGCGGTGCAGGAAAACGCGATCAAAGCCGGCAGCCTCAACGGCAGCTGGGGCAGGATCGCGGATATCGTTTCCCTCGCCGCCGTCGCCGGCATCCGGGAACTGTTCGGGCTCGAGGACAAGCGTTCGTCGCGTTTCGGCGACGAGCCGAAATTCTCCGGCGGGCCGGACCTTCCCCATTTACCGGGCCGCGGCCCACCACCACCGAATTGACCATGAGAACCCGTTTACACATAAAGGGTGGACTGTTACATTCCGCCGCGTTCACACCCCTGGACCCCGAAGGGTCGGTTAAAACATGAAAATTCTTGCCGGTAACAGCAACCGTCCCTTGGCCGAGGCAATTTCGGCCTGCATCGATCTGCCGCTGACAAAAGCCTCCATCCGGCGTTTTTCGGACATGGAAGTATTCCTGGAAATCGAAGAAAACGTCCGCGGCGAAGACGTCTTCGTCATCCAATCGACGTCGTACCCCGCCAACGACAACCTGATGGAGCTTTTGGTCGCTTTGGATGCTCTCAGGCGGGGCTCGGCTAGGCGCATTACCGCCGTCATCCCGTACTTCGGCTATGCCCGCCAGGATCGCAAATCCGGCCCCCGGACGCCGATTTCGGCGAAGCTGGTGGCCAATTTGATTACCGAGGCGGGCGCCGACCGGGTTTTGACCCTTGATCTGCACGCCGGCCAAATCCAGGGCTTTTTCGATATCCCGACGGACAATCTTTATGCCGCCCCGGTGATGGTCAAGGACATCAACGACAAACTCAACGGCGACGATTTGGTCATCGTGTCGCCGGACGTCGGCGGCGTGCTGCGCGCCCGCGGGCTGGCCAAGCGCCTGAATGCGGAACTAGCGATCATCGACAAACGCCGCGAAAAGGCCGGCGTTTCCGAAGTTATGAACATCATCGGCGAGGTCAAGGACCGGCGTTGCGTGCTGGTCGACGATATTGTCGACTCGGCGGGGACGCTGTGTAACGCCGCCGTCGCCTTGATGGAGCAGGGCGCGACATCCGTTCACGCCTATGTCACCCACGGGGTTCTGTCGGGTGGCGCCGTCGCCCGGGTGTCGTCTTCGCCGCTGGAAAAGCTGGTGATTACCGACAGTATCCAGAGCACGGAAGCCGTCCGTATCTCCCATAATATCGAGCAATTGACCATTGCACCGCTGATGGCCGACGCGATCAGTCGTATAAGCGATGAATCATCGGTTTCCAGCCTGTTTGATTGATTGACCGGGGCTCCCAAGAGGGGTATGTATCCCCGGCCTTGAAAAAGGCCGAACCCAGGAGTTTTTAAAAATGGCTCAAGCAACAGCCCTTGCCGCTGAAATTCGCGAAGGCACCGGCAAAGGAGCGGCCCGCACCGCCCGCCGCCAAGGCCGCGTTCCCTGCATTATTTACGGGAATAAGGAAGATTCGGTGATGATTACCATCGATCCGGTTGACCTTCAGCATCAGCTCAGGGGTCCCGGCTTTTTCTCCCGCGTTTTCGAGCTTGAAATCGGCGGCAAGAAGCACCGGGTGCTGGCCCGCGAGTTGCAGCTCGATCCCGTCACCGACCGCCCCATTCATGTCGATTTCATGCGTTTCAGCGCGGCCACCCGCCTCAGCATCGAAGTCCAGGTGTTGTTCGAGAATCAGGAAGAAAGCCCCGGCCTCAAGCGCGGCGGCGTCCTTAACATCGTTCGCCACACCATCGAAATGCGCTGTAACCCCGACTCCATTCCCGAAAGCATCACCGTCGACCTGACCGGCCTCGATATTGGCGACAGCGTCCATATCGGTGCCCTTAATATCCCGTCTGATGTCGAGCTGACCACCGACCGCGACTTCACCATCGCCACCATCGCCGCCCCGACGCTTCTCGTCGAGGTCGAAGAAGGCGAGGCCGCAGAAGGCGAAGAAGGCGAAGAAGGTGCAGAAGGTGCGGAAGGCGAAGCCGGGGAAAAAGCCGAAGGTGGCGCCGGCGGCGACGAGAAGTCCGACGGCGACGAGAAGTCCAAGGATTAATCCCCTTCCCAGGAGGCCGCCATGCTGTTGCTGGTTGGATTGGGAAATCCGGGCGACGAATACGCCAAAAACCGTCACAACATCGGGTTCATGGCCTTGGACGCCATCGCCGAGCGTCATGGCTTCGCCTCGTTCCGCTCGAAATTTCAGGGATTGATCGCCGAAGGCACCATCGCCGGTCTTAAGGTATTGGCGCTTAAACCCCAAACCTTCATGAACGAATCGGGTCGCTCGGTTACTTCCGCGGCCACTTTTTACAAAATCCCGCCCGAAGACATCATCGTTTTCCATGACGAAATCGACCTCGAGGCCGCCAAGGTCAAGGTTAAGCGCGGCGGTGGCCATGCCGGGCACAATGGGTTGCGGTCTATTCATGACCACATCGGCCCCGATTATGCGCGCGTGCGTATCGGCGTCGGTCACCCCGGCGACAAGGACCAGGTAACGGGCCATGTGCTCGACGATTTTGCCAAGGCCGACAAGGTTTGGGTGGCTAATCTCCTGGAAGCACTGGCCAAAAACGCCGACTTGTTGATCGACGGCGATGATAGCGCCTACATGAGCAAGGCCGCCGACGCCGTGACGCCGCCCCGGAAATCGGGTCCCTAAGATGGGATTCAACTGCGGCATCGTCGGCTTGCCCAATGTCGGCAAATCGACCCTTTTCAACGCGCTGACGCAATCGCAAGCCGCCGAAGCCGCGAATTTTCCCTTCACCACCATTGAGCCCAACATCGGCCGCGTTTCCGTGCCCGACGCCCGGCTCGACGCTATTGCCGCCATCGCCAAGCCGGAGGCCGTGGTGCCGACGCAGATGGAATTCGTCGATATCGCCGGGCTGGTCAAGGGCGCATCGAAGGGCGAGGGCCTGGGCAACATCCGCGAGGTCGACGCCATCGTCCACGTGCTGCGCTGCTTCGGCGAAGGCGGCATCACCCATGTCGCCGGTGCGCCGGACCCGGTGAGCGACGCAGGCACGGTGAGCACGGAATTGATGTTGGCCGACATGGATAGCCTGACCCGGCGTTCGGAAAATCTGATCAAGAAGGCGCGCGGCGATGACAAGGCGGCGAAGATCGAATTGGCCCTGGTCGAGCGTGCGCTCAAGCTTCTGGAAGACGGAAAACCGGCGCGCGACCTGGAGGTTTCAACGGACGAAGCCAAGGTCTTCCACGGCCTCGGGCTGTTGACGTCGAAACCGGTGCTTTATGTGTTGAACGTTGACGAAGACCACGCCGCCGACGGCAACGCGCTGAGTGACGTCGCCACCGCCATGGCGACAGCCGAAGGCGCGGGGGCCGTGGTCATTTCCGCCAAAATCGAGGAAGAGGTGGCGCAGCTTGCCGACGCCGCCGAGCGGGCGGAATTTCTGGAAAGTCTGGGCCTCGCCGAAACCGGGCTGGCGCGCATTATCCGCGCCGGTTATGGATTGCTGCATTTGATTACTTATTTCACCGCCGGGCCCAAGGAAGTTCGCGCTTGGACGGTGCCCGACAACGCCACGGCGCAGGAAGCCGCCGGCGTCATCCACACCGATTTCGCCAAGGGCTTCATCGCGGCGGAAACCATTTCGTATGACGATTTTGTGACGCTGGGCGGCGAACAGCCGGCCAAGGACGCCGGCAAAATGCGCGCCGAAGGCCGCGACTACAGGGTCAAAGACGGCGACTTGATGCTGTTTCGGTTTAATGTTTGAGGGGAATCAGGACGATTTCGGCTGATCTTTAAGAACGATGTTCAACTTTTTCAGCGCGTCCATGATGGGAATGAAAAAATTTACGCCGGCTGAAAATTTCCCCGGTGGGCCGATCCCCGCATAACTGACCCCGACCACGTTTCCATTCGCATCAAGTAAGGCCCCGCCGCTATTTCCACCCTGGATGTCGACATCGGCTTGAATGTCCTCCATGCCGGACCGGTTGGTGGTGAATTTGCTGACAATTCCCCGGGTCACCGTTCCCGACAGCTTCTTGTCAAGCGGCGAGCCGATTGCATAGACTTCTTCGGTAACCTTCAGAGGCGTTTCCCGGACCGGGATCGGCAAATGTCCGCTTTCTTCGACCTGGATGATGGCGACATCGCGCTTAGGATGGCGGCGAATGACTTCACCGAGAATTTTCCGCCCTGTCAGCAAATTGATGCGAATGAGCTGGACGTTCTCGACGACATGGAAATTGGTCATGATCAGGGTCGGGCTGATAAAAAATCCGGAACCGTGGCCGAGGCCTGAATCAATTGTGACGACGGAATGCCGGGTTTGGTCGATGGTTTCGGTGATCCGTTGCTTGCGTGGATGATATCTTTTTGTTTCCAAGGTGTTGACGTCAGCATTTTTGATATCGAGAACATTTGGCGTGCTTTCCTTCAGGACATCAACGAATTCCTGCTTTGCCGCAAGATTGACGACGGCGTTGGCAAAGGCATTTTGAATGATAACTAATTCACCTCCGGCGGCTCCCGTTTCCAATTTAGCCGCGCCTTCGGTCTTGGTTTCGAAAACAATCTTCCGATTCAAAACGGAAAAAACCTGCCATCGAACCTTAACGGCGCCTTTCCCTTTTTGGGTGCCCCTAGGCCAACCTGTCCACCAGTCGATTTCGTTACAGACGTTGAGTTTGATATCCTCGATCTGGCCGCCGATTAGATAGCTAGCTTGTTTCCTGTTATCAGACACGCCCGCGAACATCTTATCCGGGTTGCCGACGACATTGAAATTTGCGCTTTTCATTTCATCGTAGAAAAGGTCGGCAAATTCAATATCTCGGGCGAGAACACGGCCCTGGTTCCAAAAAATGTTGCCGCCTTGGCCGAAGCACCCCGAAAGAAAAATATTCGGCTCATAGGTGCCAATTGCCGTGCCGCGCTTAACTTTTACGCCGACACGATCGAACTTGATGGTGGCTAGGGAAGAAGCATTGCTAATTTCAACCGGGTCATGGGTTTTGACCTCGGGAACCTTGACGGCAATGGTCTGACAGGCGGCAAGAGACAGCGAAAGAAAAACGCCGGTTGCTAACACCCGAATATTTAAAAAAGAAGACATGGCGCGCCCCCTGATAACGTTCGCCCTTTGTTTAAGACTAGGCAATGATAACGCCGGAGTCGAGATAGTTTCCCGACGCCTTCTCCCGCATAAGATGCTATGCCACAACCGCCTTTTGCGCCCCCGGCCTTTGCGCTAGGGTATCGGCCAATAAAGTAGTGCAAATAACAGGGAGGGTTTCATGGGCGAGACCATCAAGCTGACCGCCGCCGACGGCCACGAATTCGAGGCTTACCGGGCCGAACCCGAGGGCGACGCCCAAGGGAGTCCCAAGGGCGGTATCGTCGTCATTCAGGAAATTTTCGGCGTCAACGCGCATATCCGCGAAGTTTGCGACGGCTACGCCCGTCAAGGCTACCTTGCCATCGCACCGGCCATTTTCGACCGCTTCGAGCGCGGCGTCGATCTCGGCTACACCGACGACGACAAGACCATCGGGCGCGCCCTAAAAGCCAAAGGCAACGACAACCTCGACGCCGTCCTGGCCGACGTCAAGGCCGCCCATGATGCGGCCGCTACGGCAGGTAAAGTCGGCATCACCGGTTATTGCTGGGGCGGTGTCGTCGTCTGGGCGGCGGCGTGCCGGCTCGGGTTCGATGCGGCGGTGGCTTATTACGGCGGCGGCATTATTGATCTCAACGCCGAGGAGCCGACATGCCCGACGATCCTGCATTTCGGCGAGCACGACGGCTCCATCCCAATGGCCGACGTTGACGCCATTTCGGCGGCGCATCCAGACGTCGAGGTCCACGTTTATGACGCCGGGCACGGGTTTAACTGCGATCACCGCCCCGAATTCGACCGGGAAAGCGCCGAAATCGCTCTCCATATCACCCACGATCTGTTCGCCGAGCACGTCGGCTGATGGCGGAAGTTGGAACACCCCCTGGGACTCCGGCGGTCATCGGCGTCATCGGCGGCAGTGGCGTCTATGACATCGACGGTTTGGAAAACACCCGCTGGGAAAAGGTCACATCGTCTTTCGGCGAACCTTCAGACGCGTTGCTGATGGGCGAGCTTGCGGGACAAAAGATGGTCTTCCTGCCCCGCCACGGGCGCGGCCACCGTATCCCGCCCTCGGAGCTCAACTTTTGCGCCAACATCGACGCCTTGAAGCGCGCCGGCGTTACCGAAATCATTTCCGTTTCCGCCTGCGGCTCGTTCAAGGAAGACTTGCCGCCGGGCACCTTCGTCATCGCCGATCAATTCATCGACCGCACGGTTGCCCGCGAAAAAAGTTTTTTCACAACCGGGCTGGTGGCGCATGTCGGCATGGGCCATCCGGTGTGTTCGCGCTTGGGCGACGCCATTGAGGCGTCGGTCAAGGAATTGGCAATCCCGTATCAGCGCGGCGGTACCTATTTGACCATGGAAGGCCCGCAGTTTTCGACGCTGGCCGAATCCGAACTCTATCGGTCCTGGGGTTGCGACGTTATCGGCATGACCAACATGCCGGAAGCCAAGCTCGCCCGCGAGGCCGAGATGTGTTACGCCACCGTCGCCATGGTCACCGATTTCGATTGCTGGCACCCGGACCACGACCACGTCACCGTCGACGCCATCATCGGCGTGCTGTTGGGCAACGCCGAAAAAGCTCGCGCCTTGGTCAAGGATGCGGCGCCCCGGCTTGCCGGCCGCACGGAAACCTGTTCGGCGGGCTGCCAGACGGCGCTCGAAAACGCCATCATCACCGGGCCGGACGCCCGCGACCCCAAAATGGTCGAAAAGCTGTCCGCCGTCGCCGGCCGGGTGTTGGGCGGCTAGGTAGGGCGGGCCGATGAAGATTTACCCGCCGGTTTATCTCCTGATCGCCGCCTTGATGATGGCGGGGCTGCATTATTACGTGCCTGGCCCGCGTTTTATCGAGCCGCCGCTGACTTATATCGGCTGCGGTGTTTTTGCTTTGGGGCTGGTCGTCGTCATTTTGATGAAGCGGAGTTTCGATAAAGCGGACACCACCATCATGCCGTACGAGGAATCGACAGCCCTACTCACCGGCGGCCTCTATGCCTTCAGCCGCAACCCCATCTATGTGTGCATGGTCGCCGGCCTCGCCGGGGTCGCCGTCGCCTTCGGCTCGCTGCTGGGGGTGATCGTCATTCCTTTTTTCATTTGGATCATCCACGCCCGCGTCATCGCCATCGAAGAAGCGATGCTGGAAGACGCCTTCGGCGATGATTACTTGGCTTACAAAGCCCGCGTCCGGCGCTGGCTTTAACAATCAATAAGGAAACATCGACATGCCCAAAGGCTATTGGATCGCCGCCCACATGGACATCACGGACACCGATAAGCTGATGGCCTACGCCGAAGCGGCCCGGCCCGCCATCGAAGCCCACGGCGGCAAGTTTCTCGCTCGCGGCGGTCGGGTCGAGACGATGGAAGGCTATACCCAACAGCGCGTCGTCGTCACAGAGTTCGAGAGTTTGGAAGCGGCCGTTGCCTGTTACAACTCGGACGCCTACCAAGCGGCGAAGGCGAAAATCGACGGCGGCGTCACCCGCGACATCTGCATCGTCGAGGGGTTGGAATAGAGCCCATGAAAGTCGACGGCAAACCCTACCGCACCATTTGGCTGGCCGACGACGGTTGGGCGGTGGAGATCATCGACCAGACGAAGCTGCCGTTCGCATTTGTCATCGAACGGCTTGAAACCCTGGACGATGCCGCCACCGCCATCCGCGACATGCTGGTCCGGGGCGCGCCGTTGATCGGGGCGACGGCGGCCTACGGCATGGCGCTCGGCATGCACAATGAGGCGTCCGACGAAGGCCTTAAAAAGGCTGAGAAAACCCTGCTGGCGGCGCGGCCGACGGCGGTCAACCTGCGCTGGGCCATCGATGAGATGAAAGCCGTCCTGGCCCCTTTATCCGCCAACGCCCGCGCCGAGGCCGCTTATCAGCGCGCCGCCGAAATCTCCGACGAAGACGTCGACATCTGCTCGTCGCTCGGCGATCACGGCAAGGCGCTGATCGAGGCTGCCTGGAAGAAAAAAGGCGACACCGTCAACATCCTCACCCATTGCAACGCCGGCTGGCTGGCGACCGTCGATTGGGGGACGGCGCTGGCGCCAATTTATAAGGCTTTCGATGCCGGCATCCCGGTGCATGTCTGGGTCGATGAAACGCGGCCCCGCAACCAAGGCGCCAGCCTGACGGCGTGGGAATTGGGCCAGCACGGGGTCGCCAACACCGTCATCGTCGATAACGCCGGCGGCCACCTGATGCAAAACGGCCAGGTCGATATGTGCATCGTCGGCACCGACCGGACGACGGCGGCGGGCGCTGTCTGCAACAAGATCGGCCCCTACCTGAAGGCG
>JABMOY010000217.1 GCA_013203955.1 Rhodospirillales bacterium
CCGAACCCGAACCCGAGGTAATGGCCGAACCCGAACCCGAGGTAATGGCCGAACCCGAACCCGAGGTAATGGCCGAACCCGAGCCGGAACCCGAACCGGAACCGATGCCCGGGCCCGAACCGGCTCCACCTCCGCCGCCGCCGCCGCCGATGCCGGCTCCCCTGGAAGACGTCCTGCAATTGACGCCCGATATGGTGACCTCGGATATCATTTCGTCGCCGACCATCAGCGCTGCCACGGATGTTCTGGCCGAACTGGCGCGTGCCATCCTGGATCGGCGCGACGTCGCTATCGATGACGCCGGCAAGGATATGACCCTGGAAGGCATGGTCCGGGAAATGCTCAAGCCCCTTCTCAGGGAATGGCTTGACCGCAATTTGCCCTACTTGATCGAGCGCCTGGTGAAGAAGGAAATCGACACCATGATCAACCGGGCCGAAGGGCTTTCGGACTAGACCTGATAAGGTCCTAGAAACACCTGTGCTTCCCGGCTACATTGCGCCGCTATGACGAGCGGCGGGTTGTTTCCCGTCTCATTGAACCAAAAAGAAGGCCCGCCAGCCATGCTGGACAAGACCTATCGGCCCGCCGAGGTCGAAAACAAGCATTATGAGGCCTGGGAGACCCAAGGCGCCTTCGCCTGCGGCCAAAACCCGGCCGCCGATCCCTATACCATCGTCATTCCGCCGCCCAACGTTACCGGCAGCCTACATATAGGTCATGCCCTCAACACGACGCTCCAGGACATCTTGATCCGCTACCAGCGGATGAAGGGCCGGGATGCGCTTTGGCAACCCGGAACAGACCACGCCGGCATCGCCACGCAAATGGTCGTCGAGCGCCAACTAGGCGAAGAGGGCAAGACCCGGCACGATCTGGGCCGTGAAAAATTCATCGAACGGGTTTGGGAATGGAAGGCGCAGTCGGGCGGCGCCATCACCGGACAGCTTCGCCGCTTAGGCGCGTCCTGCGATTGGCAACGCGAGCGTTTCACCATGGACGACGGGCTCAGTCGGGCCGTGCGCAAGGTGTTCGTCGAACTTTACAAACAAAGCCTGATTTACCGGGACAAACGGCTGGTCAACTGGGACCCCCAACTGCACACCGCCATATCCGATCTTGAGGTCGAGCAGCGCGAAGTCAACGGCAAGATGTGGTACTTCAAATACCCCATCGAGGACAAAAAAAACGAATTCGTCACCATCGCCACGACCCGGCCGGAAACCATGCTGGGCGACGTCGCCATCGCCGTCCATCCCGACGACGACCGCTATAAAGACTTGGTCGGCAAGAATTGCATCCTGCCGATTGTCGGGCGCAAGCTGCCGATCATCGCCGATGAATACGCCGACCCGGAAAAAGGCACCGGCGCCGTCAAGATGACACCGGCGCACGATTTCAACGATTTCGAGGTCGGCAAGCGCCACAACCTGAAAATGGTCAATGTCCTGGACGGCGACGCCAAGCTCAACGACAACGTGCCCGAGGCTTATCGGGGGCTCGACCGTTACGTCGCTCGCAAAAAAGTGGTCGCCGAGATGGATGAATTAGGCCTTTTGGAAAAGGTCGAAGAAAACCTGATGACCATTCCCTATGGCGACCGGTCCGGCGTCGTCATCGAGCCATGGCTGATGGATCAATGGTTCGTCGATGCCGAACGCTTGGCCGGTCCGGCGATCACCGCGGTCGAACAAGGCCGCACAAAATTCGTGCCCAAGCAGTGGGAAAACACCTATTACGAATGGATGCGCAATATCCAGCCGTGGTGTATTTCCCGCCAGATTTGGTGGGGCCACCAAATCCCGGCATGGTTCGGCCCCGATGGCGAAATTTTCGTCGCCGAAACCGAAGAAGAAGTCTTGGCCGAAGCCGAGCGGCTCTATGGCGAGCCGACCGCGCTTGAACGCGACCCCGACGTTTTGGACACCTGGTTCTCATCGGCGCTGTGGCCGTTTTCGACCCTCGGCTGGCCCGACGACACGCCCGAGGTCGAGCGCTATTACCCGACGGACGTGCTGATTACCGGGATCGACATAATCTTTTTCTGGGTCGCCCGGATGATGATGATCGGCCTGCACTTCAAGGACGACGTGCCTTTCCACACCG
>JABMOY010000218.1 GCA_013203955.1 Rhodospirillales bacterium
AGATAGGGACCCGATCCACGGATACCATCAGGGCCAGCGGTTCAACAGCACCGCATCAACAGGCCGGACACAAGACTGTACCTGACTTGGCCGCTACGACGTCGAAAAGTCCTTGCAACGCGGGAGCCATCCACACAGGACGTACTTGGCGGCGCGATAGATTGGAAAGTTAGGAAATCAATTTTCCGGCCACACAATCATCGTGTCGATCTGTTCCGATGTGTTGAACATAAAGAGCGACATTTGATTGATAAGTCCCCGGTTCAGGCTTTCCGCAACCTGATTTAGAGTATACTCCGTGGCTTTCCATACGAATATATCGTAGGTCTCGCGGTCAATAACGCCCCGGATCCCTCCATCCCCGGCGAATGACAGAAGTCTCTTAGCCACTTCCCGCGATGGGTTCTTGATGGCCGTGGACAAGGTGTCTGATAAAGCGCTTGGTTTATTCATCATGGCCCCCGTTAACAAACCTGAACGCAACCTTACAACATTATGGCTTGGCGGGAATAGAGATTTTTTTCATTTTCACCTGATTGTGAAAGCCAATGGCTACACAGGTTGACGTTGAATCTTTCACAAATCGTCCGCTTTGCCCCCTAAAACGCCCCCCGGCTTCTCAAAATCCGCAGCGTTTCGGCGATGCAGCGGCAGTCGTCGATGCCCTGGTGGGATGTCACCGGGCCGTCGAAGCCCATGGCGCCGGGAAGTTGGCTTGAGTCGACCGAGGTCACTTCCGGGCCTACGATCGGCGCCAATATCTCGCGGGCGTCGGAAAACAGGGCCACGTCGAAGGGAAAGTCCAGGCCGTTGAGCCGGCAGTTTTCCTGGATGACCTTGTAATCCCTTCCCCAGGAATAAACGACCTTGGTGTCGTCGCCGAAAAACGCCTTCAGTTGGTCCAAGGCTGCCGGAAAATCGAAACCTTCGGCGTCCAACAGGGCCTGGGTAATGCCGGTCAGGTTGATGAAATAATCGCTGAGGTCGGGATTGATGCGGGGTTTGACGAGAATATCCAGCCCGTCTATTTCCGTCAGCCCGTCGTCGTCTTGTAATTTGAGCGCGCCGATCTGGACCAGTTCCATTTCTTCATCGGGGCCGCTCCACTTGCGGGCGTGGGATCCTTCCCAGGCCGTCCATTCAAGGTCCATGACGGCGATCATGTCTTTCGCCATCGTTGCCCCTTAGGCCGGTTTTGCGGCGCGGTTGAGCCGGTCATTGATGGCGCACCCCAGCCCAACATCCGGAATGGGCATGACGGCGATGCCCTTGAACGGCGGCCCGTCGAGGACCCGGATCATGGCGAACAGGTTCGACGCCGCCTCGCCTAAGTCGCCGGTGGGGCTGAGGTTCATAATGCCTTCGGGGGCTTCGGGGCCGAATCCGAGGAAAGCTTCATCTGGCCCAGCCTCGGTGGCGTTCAGGCGCAACGGCAGGTCCGGGGCGTAGTGGCGGTCCATCATGCCGGGCGATTTTTTGGCGGCGCTTTCATCGGGCGAGCCGGAAGGCAGGGCGAGGGGACCGATCACGGCTTCGATGTCTTCGGCGGTGACGCCACCGGGGCGGAGCAACGTCGGCGTGGCGATGGATAGATCAATCACCGTCGATTCGATGCCGACCCGGCACGGGCCGCCGTCGAGGATCATCGCCGGGCCGCCTTGGTCAGGCCCCGGCAATGAGAACACGACGTGGCCTGCCGCCGTCGGGCTGATGGCGCCGGCCGCATTGGCGCTCGGCGCCGCCACCGGGCATCCGGCTGCGGCTAAAAGCGCTTGCGCCGTGGGGTGGTTGGGGAGCCGGACGGCGGCCGTCGGCAACCCGGCGCTGACCATCGCTGATAATTGATCATCAAGGCGCGGCAGGACCAAGGTCAAGGCGCCGGGCCAGAAGGCGGCGGCTAATTTTTCGGCCGTGTCGGAAAATTCGACAATGGCCTTGGCGCTATCGGTATCGGCGACGTGCACGATCAGCGGATTGGTCCGGGGTCTTCCCTTGGCGGCGAAGATGCGCGCCACGGCGTCGTCATTGGTGGCATCGGCGCCGAGGCCATAAACCGTTTCCGTGGGAAAAGCGACGAGACCGCCGTCACGGAGAATTTTGGCCGCATCGGCGATATTGGCGTCATCGGCGGGCAGGATCGGGGTTCGGGCCTCGCTCACGCTTAATTTGAAGGTTTCGCTTTGGCGACCCCGGGTCCCATGGCGACGAAGTGGGGGTTTTCATGACCGGGTTTGCCGTAATGCAAATCATTGCCGTCGATATCTGTGACGGTGCCGCCGGCGAAACGAAGGACGGCGTGTCCGGCGGCGGTGTCCCATTCCATGGTGCGGCCAAGCCGCGGATAAATGTCGGCGGCGCCTTCGGCGATCAGGCAGAATTTCAGCGAACTGCCGGAACTGGTTTCCGATGCGATTTTATAATCGGCCAAAAAGGTATCGACCTCGGGTGTGCGGTGCGACCGGCTGACCAGCGCCACCAGCCCGTTGGCGGGCGCCTGGCGGCACTTGATGATTTTTTCCTCTTCATCGCCGGTTTGCGAAAAGGCGCCGACACTGGATCCCCAGAAAGTCCGCTTGATGGCCGGTGCGTGGACGACGCCCAGCGCCGGCCGACCGGCGTCCATCAAGGCGATGTTGACGGTGAATTCACCGTTCCTGCTGACGAATTCCTTGGTGCCGTCCAAGGGGTCTACCAGCCAAAACGGCCCGTCATTGATCGCCGGCGCGGTGCCGTCGGCAAAGGCTTCTTCGCTGATGATCGGGTATTTGTCGGTGATGCCCTGGCGGATGGAATTGATGATCAGCTTTTCCGCCGCCCTGTCGGCTTCGGTCACGGGCGAGGAGTCCGCTTTCTCATCGACGGCGAAATCGGTCTCATAGACTTTCATGATTTCCGAACCGGCGTGCTTGGCGACGCTACCCACCAGTTCCAATAAATCCAAGCCAATATTCAGCACCTGCGTTCTCCTCTTAAAGGCGAAAATTAATCGCCAAAAACTATTCGCAAAAGATTAAGGGCCAATGAATCAGAAATTGTCACCGCCAGGGGCCGAATGTCAATTATTCCAGAGAATTCCAGGCTCCTGCAGGTCGGACGCCGATAATTCGCAAGCCCCAAACCGCCACGCCTTGAAGGTGTCCGACCAATGGTCTTTTGACAAGCCGGCCTTGGCCTTCAGGTGCCCGACGAAATCAACGGTTTTCGGCAGTTGCGACCACACCGACGGCAGGAAAAGCGCTCGCTTGGGCCCGTCCTCGATAACCAAACCGTCGATGCCGGGACGAAGCTGGCTCAAAAAATCCGCCTCGTCGGCAAACGTCATCGGTGATTTCGCACTCAGCACCGAGATCGAAAGCTCGAGCCCCGGAATTTCTTCCGCCGTCAGGGCCGGGAAGCGGGGGTCCTTGAAGGCGGCGCGAAAACCGTTTTCGGCGGCATCGACGCCAAGCGGGCGTTGGGCCTCCGACGAGCCGATACAGCCGCGAAGTTTTCCGTCGCGTTTCAAGGTTATAAAACAGGCGCCGGTGCGAACAAGATCGGCTTCCAATTCGCCTAAGTTCATGTTCATCGGTTTGCCTGTTGAAAGCCAGTGTTTGATCGCCCCGGCCGCCAGCATGAGAAGTTTTTCTCCGTGGCGCTCCAACAACGCCTCCGTGGCGGCGTTAAAGTCGTCTTCCGGACTTTTAGTCTTTGTAGAAGTCTCTTTATTTAAGTCCCTGTCCGGGCTGACGCCCGTCCGCGCCTCTTGTTCATTCCCTGTCGCGGCTACGCCGCTCCGCGCCTCTTGAAACATCCACGACCCATACCCGACGACGTGGTCCTTGTCGCCGGCGGTGTCGCCGGAGTTGCGCAAATCCAATGTCGTTACGGTCATGCCGCGCCTTTTCGCGACTTCCAGAAGCCCGCCGACGGGAAAGCGTCCGCAAGCCCCATCGCGTGAGATCAGCCCCGGATTGAGCGTCTCGATGGCCTTGCAGGTCGCTTGGTCAATGGCCTGTGCGCTGGCGTAATCCAGGTAATGGCTCAGGTCGGAACTGACGACGATCAGCGTTTCCGGCCCGCCCCAAAGCGCTTCCAGAACATCGGCGACGTCTTCGGGGCCGGCCTCGCCGACGACCAGCGGCACGACGGTGAAATCATCCAGCACGACTTGCAGGAACGGCAGGTGCACTTCCAGGCTGTGCTCGCCTTCATGGGTGGCGTCGAAGATTTCGACTTGGCGTAGGGCAAGGATTTGTTCCGAGGCTTCCTTGTCCACCGGCACGTCGCCCAAGGGCGTTTGGAAAGCGGAAGCGCTGGAAAGCGCCAAGCCTTGGACCGCCACCCGGTGGCACGGCCCCAACAAGACAACGCGTTTGATGATCGAGCGGGCGGGGATCAGCCGCGCATAAGCGCTGGCGGCGATGGCGCCGGAATAGACGTAGCCCGCATGCGGCGCGATGATGGCTTTCGGGACATTTTCAGTGCCGGGCGTGGCTTGTCCCAGATAGGACCGGACGCTGGCGTCCAATTCGGCGGCGCTGCCGGGATAAAACTGGCCGGCGACGGCGGCTTCTCGGATTGAAGGCATATTCTCAGCGCGCTCCCGGTTCTTTCGAAATAGGCCTTAAAGATGATAACATGAACGGGCCCATGCCAGAAAAAATACCAGACGAAACCTTCGCCGACGCCGTTCCAGGCCGCTATTGGCATGCCCTCGACGACGGCCGCGTGCAGTGCGATGTCTGCCCGCGTTATTGCAAGCTTGGCGACGGCCAGCGCGGGCTTTGTTTCGTCCGCGCCAATTTGGGCGGCGAGATCGTGCTCACCACCTATGGCCGGTCGTCCGGGTTTTGCGTCGATCCGATCGAGAAAAAGCCGCTCAACCATTTCCTGCCGGGAACGCCGGTGCTGTCGTTCGGCACGGCGGGCTGCAATCTGACGTGCAAGTTCTGCCAGAACTGGGACATCTCGAAATCCCGCGAATTCGACAAATTACAGGCCAAGGCATCGCCCGACATGATCGCCGAGGCCGCCGTCAAGACCGGCTGCAAATCCGTCGCCGTCACCTATAACGACCCGGTGATCTTCCTGGAATACGCCGTCGATGTCGCCCGGGCCTGTCACGCTCGGGATATCAAGATGGTCGCCGTCACCGCCGGCTACATGTGCGCAGAGCCGCGCGCCGAATTCTACCGCCATATGGATGCCGTCAACGTCGACCTCAAGGCCTTTACCGAGGGATTCTACCGCAATCTGTGCTCCGCCGAATTGGCGCCGGTGCTGGAAACCTTGAAGTATCTGGTGCACGAAACCGACGTCTGGGTTGAAACGACGACCCTGGTCATTCCCGGCGAGAACGATTCAGACGCCGAGTTCGAGGAGATGACGGCCTGGGTGGTGGACAACCTGGGCGCCGACGTGCCGATGCACTTTTCCGCCTTTCATCCCGACTGGAAAATGTTGGACAAGGACAACACGCCCATCGAAACATTACGCCGGGCGCGGCAAATCGCCATCAAAAACGGCGTCCGTTACGCCTATACCGGCAACGTCCACGACCCCGAAGGCGACGCCACCTATTGCCACAATTGCGGCGAGTTGCTGATCGCCCGCGATTGGTATGAACTTTCGACCTGGACCATCAGTTTCGAGGGCAATTACACCGGCAATTGCCAGAAATGCGGCACCCCGGTACCGGGCGTCTTCGACGGCCCCCCCGGCGATTGGGGGCGCAAGCGCATGCCGGTTAATTTCGCCGCTCCCCTAAAGTGACATTCAGTTGACGACCTGTTAAAAGTCCCCGCGCTTAACGGTTTCATACAGCCATCGGGTACCCCCTATGTCTAAGAAATGGTTTTTTCTGGCACTGAAATTCCTGGTGTCGGGATTTTTAATCTGGTTCCTGCTGTCGAACATCGATTTCGACGACGCCTTGTCGCGGATGGCCAAGGCCGACCTTTCGCTGATGGCTCTGGCGTGGGGATTGCTGGTGGTGCAGGTCTTTATCGGCGGGTTTCGGTGGGGAGCCGTGCTGAAAGTGATCGGGGAACCCTTGAGCTTCCTTAGGGTTACGCAAATTTTCTATTTCGGGGTCTTTTTCAATCAGGTGCTGCCGTCATCGGTGGGCGGCGACGCGGTCAGAATCTACAAGACCTACCGGGATGGCTTGAGCCTTCGCGGCGCCGTCAATGGCGTGCTTTTGGAACGGGTTGCCGCGGTTTTGGCCTTGGTGGTGCTGATCCTAGCTATGCTGCCCCAGTTCTTAATGAAAGCCGACCCGGCGGCGAAAATGGTCCTGGTGCCGGGGGTGGCGTTCGTGAGCGTCGGTGCCGTTGTCGGTTTGCTTGTTCTGGTGATGTTGGACCGGTTGCCGGAAGGCCTAAGGCGCTGGCGCCTAGTGAGGGGTCTCGGCAATTTGGGCGTTGATGCCCGCAAGGTTTTTCTTGTTCCCCGATCCTTGTTGACGGTGATGTTCTGGGGGCTGGCGACCAACGTCAATATTTCGACTTATGCTTATGTATTGGCCCTCAGTCTGGGGCTGGAGATAACGTGGCTCGATTGCCTGGTTCTGGTGCCTTCGGTGCTTTTGGTGATGACGATCCCCATTTCCATCGCCGGGTGGGGGATACGGGAAACCGCCATGGTGACGTTGTTCGGCCTGATCGGCATTGCCGCCGAAGGGTCGCTGGCGCTGTCGGTCCTGTTCGGGCTTTCCGGCATTTGCGTGGCCCTTCCCGGCGGTATTTTCTGGCTGCTAAGCCGGGAAAAGGGCGAAACCATGGATTTCGAAACACCGGAAGCCCCCCCCCAGGAATAACCCTTTTGAACAAACTCTTTTCTTTGCCGCCGGGGCCGCTAAAGTCGGCGCTCCGATAGCTTATGCGAGGTCATACATGAAAATCGTTTTTTCCGGTCCGGGTTCGGTTTCTTCAGGCGCGCTGGTTGTCTTTGCTACCGAAGGCGGTACGCTGACATCTTCGGCGGCGGCGCTGGACAAGAAGACCGGCGGCGCGTTGAGGCGCGCCATCAAGGCCAGCCGCTTCATCGGCAAGGTCCAACAAAGCCTGACGATCATGGCCCCGGCCGGAACCCGCCTCGATCGCGCCATCGTCGTCGGTTTGGGTAAGCCTGGACACATTGATGAACTCGCCATGCGCAACCTGGGCGGGCAGATTTTTGCGCTTCTGGGAAGCGCCGAGTCGAAAACGGCGGCGGTCATGGTCGATGCCCTCGACAAAGGAAAATTGAGCCCCGCCGACATGGCCGCCCACATCGGCGAAGGGGCGCGGTTGCGGTCCTACCGGTTCGACCGCTACAAGACCGGGAAAAACGGTAATGGCAACGGCAACGGCAACGGCAACGGCAACGGCA
>JABMOY010000219.1 GCA_013203955.1 Rhodospirillales bacterium
CCGCCCATGGCGATGTCCGCCTATTACCTAAAAGGCGTATTGGGCAAGGCCATCGAATTGATGGATATTTTCAGAGGCATCATGCCCTATTTGGCCATCGTCATTGGGGTCATGGTCTTGATGTATCAGTTCCCGCAGATCGCGCTATGGCTGCCTGATTACTTGTTTGGCAAATATCTTCCTTGAGAATCGATGAGGCCTGATAAGATATGAATAAAAGACGGATCGGGTTTTTGGAGCTAGAAGGTTATGTTTGAAGCTATCGTTGATAAAATTTCCGGATTTATCGGATCGGCACTGGTAACCGTTTTCGTGCTCGGGCTGGCCCAAAGTATTTCTACCGGTGCCGCCGGATTCTGGGGCGGCCTTCCGTTTTGGGTAATTTGCCTCACTATCCTGCCGCTGGTCTTCTATGACTTCTGGGATTCGTGCATCCGCAAGAAATAAGGATGCGCCTACAACTCCAATGCCCTGTCCTAAGCAGGCGCTAGGGCCTTACACACATGACATTAGTTGAACTTTCCGCCACCGAGGCCGTTGAAAAAATTCGCAGCGGTGAGATCAATTCCGAAGAATTGGTCCAGGCTTGCCTCGACCACATCGGCCGGATCGATGGAGAGATAGAGGCTTGGGCGCACCTGAACCCTGAATATGCCCTCGATCAGGCGCGGGTGCTTGATGCCCGGCGCGCCGCCGGTGGCCCGGTGGGAGCACTGCACGGCATTCCCGTCGGCATCAAAGACATCTTCGATACCGATTCTTTGCCGACGGAAAACGGCACCGTCATCGATTCCGGCCGCCAACCGATGGATGACTGCAAAGTCGTCAGCCTGTTGAAGGAAGCCGGCGCCGTCATCATGGGCAAGACGGTGTCCACGGAATTGGCCGTCTATGGGCCTGGAAAAACCAAGAACCCTCATAATACCGAACACACGCCCGGCGGATCGTCCAGCGGATCAGCCGCCGCGGTCGCTTCGGGGATGGTGCCGCTGGCCGTCGGCAGCCAGACCAATGGCTCAACCATCCGCCCGGCATCCTATTGCGGGGTCGTCGGCTTCAAGCCCAGCCATGGATTGATTCCCCGAACCGGCATTTTGGCGCAATCGAGCCCACTGGATACGGTTGGCACCTTTGCGCGCTCCATCGAAGACGTCGCTTTGTTGACCGAGGCGCTTGTCGCTTACGATCCCGGCGACAAGGATACCCGGGCCCGGGCCCGTCCCGAGCTGAGCAAAATGGCCGGCGAAGAGCCGCCGATGAAGCCTGTTATTGCCTTTGCCAAGACCGCCGTTTGGGACCAGGCCGAAAAGTCGACGCAGGATGCGTTCGAAGAATTAATCGAATTTCTTGGTGACGATTGCGCCCCGCTGGAACTGCCCGAGCCTTTCGAGAAGGCTGTTTCCCTGCACCGGACAATCATGTACGCGGACTTGGCAAAAAGCTTTGCCCATTATTACGAGAACGCAAAAGACAAGCTAACCGACACCCTCTGCGAAATGATCGAAGAAGGCCAGAAAACCACCGCCGTCGATTACAACATTGCCGTGGAATGGCGGGGTTTGCTGAATGCCGGCCTTGATCCCATATTCGATCACTATGACATCATCATCACCCCGGCAACCGACGGAGAAGCGCCGAAGGGGCTTGAAAAAACCGGCAACCCGGATTTTTGCACACTTTGGACCTATACCGGCACCCCGGCGGTGACGTTGCCGTTGCTCGAAGGCCCGAGCGGGCTACCCTTGGGCGTACAGGTCGTTAGCCGCCCCGGTGATGATGCCAGGTTGCTCAGGGCCGCAAACTGGTTGACCCGGCGGATCGCCGAATAGGGCCAAGCCCGAAGTTTCAGCTAAAAAATCAGCGTTTAAGGGGAGCATCCGCCAACGGATGGGCGTCCTGCACCAACGCCTTAAGACGGTCATCCAACACATGGGTGTAAATTTGCGTCGTCGCGATATCGGCGTGCCCCAACATTTGCTGCAAGGATCTTAAGTCGGCACCGTTGGCGAGAAGATGGCTGGCGAAGGAATGTCGCAGCACGTGTGGTGAAACCCGGCTCGGCTGTATTGCGGCCTCGACGGCAACTTGTTTCAAGAGCTGCGCCAGACGCGCCCGCGTCAAATGCCCGCCGGACCCCCGAGACGGAAACAGCCATTTCCCCCCTGATCCCCCGCCTGATCCCCTGCCTGATCCCCTTGGCGTCCTTCCCCCCCCTTTTTGGGGGATGAATTTATCGCGAACCGCCAAATATTCTTCCAGGGCGTCCCTGGCCGGTTCGCTTAACGGCACCATTCGTTCTTTTGCCCCCTTCCCTAAGACCACCAGAAACTGCCGATCCCGGCTCAAGGCCGAAACCGGTAAGCCGACAAGTTCGGATACCCGCATTCCCGTCGCATAAAGGGTTTCCAACAAGGCGACCAGACGCAACCCTTCGGGCCCAGTCCACGCCCGGGCCGCCGTCAGCAAATCCTCGACTTCGGCCTCGCTCAGGTATTTTGGTATTCGTTTTCCTTGGCGCGGGCTGTCCAAAGCCGCCGTCGGGTCATCGGCCCGCACCCGTTCGGCATAAAGGAAACGAAAAAACTGTCTCAGGGTCGACAGATGCCGGGCGCTGGTGCCTGGGGCCATACCGGCTTCCGACAAGGACTTAAGGTATTGGCGGACCATCGTTTGGCTGGCGTCTTCGGGGGCGCGACGCCGCGCCCGGACGAAGGCGGAAAATTTAAAAAGATCGCGGCGGTATGAATCGATGGTATTCGCCGCCGCCCCTTCGGCCGCCAACTTTTCCAGATAGGATTCGACTTGAATCGACACCGCAGGTTTTCCGGGATTTCCCCGGGATTTCATAGCCCCGCCGCCAGCGCCGCTTCGACCGCCATGATGCGGGCTTCCCGATCAAAACCGGCGGTGCGAAGGCTGATTAAAACTTGACGAAGAAGCAACGGATCGGCCCCACCGGGACCGGCGTCACCCAGGGCCAAAAGCGATAACAGCACCGTTTCAGCCACCCGGTTGACCTCTTTTGCAGGTGCAGGGGCACTGGAACCACCGGATTCCGCCGTGGCATCGCTCGCCTGATTCCCAGCCTGGGCCACTACCTTTTCGGTCCCCCCGACGCCCACAGCCTCCGTCGCTTCCAACAGGCGGAACCAAAGCGCCGGATTGGGCATTGAAACCGACCGGCGCCCGGTCCCGGAAACCAGCGATTTCCAGGATTCTGGCGGGACAGCCTCGCCCAGGGCGTCAAACAACGAATACAACAGGGCCGCCTTGGCAGCCGCGTCTTTCTTGCCTTTAATCGTTTTCCACCAAGCCGAAATCTTTTTGGTATTCCAATCGGCGGCTTCGGACGAGCCCATCAGGCGGACAATCGGCATTAAAGCGGCCAATCCCTTGCTCGATTCCTTATTGAACAGCGCACTGGCCCGCATCAAGGCGAACCAGGCCTCGGCGGGTATGGTTTCGCCGTTCAGCAAAAGCGCCCGAACGGCTTCCGGTGCGAACCACAAAAGCTCGGCCGATGGCGGTATGCGCTTTAGAACCGGCATGAAGACCCTGACGACCGATGCGTAACGGCCCTCATCACGGCCCAAACCAAATGCCCTGGAAACGACTTCTGCCTGGGCCGTCGGCACGGTTTGAATCAGGGATGTGTGGTAAAGGAGGGCGCGGGTCATCGGACCGCCTTCGGTTTCGGCGCGCGATAACGGGTTGGCCAGATCCTGTTCGGAGAATGACACGCTGGTATAGAGCTGGCGCAGCGAATCCACCGGCAAGGCGCCCGCGGATTCCGCCCGTTCGGCGGCTTCGAGCCGCAAATCCACCGGCGCATTGGGACTGATGGCGATGGTCCTGAGAACACCGGGACGATTGGACGAAATGACATCTTGGGGAAGCTTCGCCTTGGCCACCCGCGCCATCGCCAAATGCAGCGGGGTCGGGTCTGGCAAGGTCGGGATACTGGCCGGGATACCGGACCCCAAGGCTTCAATCAGGGAAAAGAAAACTTCGTCCTTTTCGCCGGTTTCCCGCATCAGCGACACGCCTAAGGACGCTTTGCTATGTTCCCCGGCCAACGCCTGACAGAAAAGAAACGCTTTCTGCCAATAAGGAACATTTTGGTCCCTGACTTGGCCACCCGCCAAGGCGCAGGCGCGGGCGTTATCGTTCGAAAGAAAGCGGACCTCGGTCTCTACTCGAACCAATTCCTGATCCGTGGATCTGCCCGGGGTCGCATTCAAAAGGGTATTCACGGCGACCAAGTCGCCCATGGCGGCAAGTAATTTAACCCTGACCGCGACCAGGCTGACACCGGTGGATTTCCCTTCCGGCACCCTGGAAATGCTCAACAACATCCGGCGCATAAGGTCGCGCATGGCCGCCGACGAGGCGCTGACCGGTAATTGCGGCAATAGGCGCTCAACAATAGAGCGTTCCGTGCCTTTCCACATATTGGCGCCGAATCCACCTTGTTCTTTGGTCAAGGTCCCCGCCGTATCGGGGTCAATGGTTTGCAGGTTATCGACCTGGACGCCCGTGGCCAAAGGGTTGGCCCCCGTCAGGGACGAAGGGAAACTTGCAGAAGAGGGCGGCGGGGTAACGGGCTGCCCCATATTTGTTCTTGGGCTTGCCCCCGGGTCAGTCCACGCATTTGTCCCGGGGCCGGCCGGCGGCGCCAATTTCTGCGGGGGGGAAAGCTTAATGGGTTGGCTCAATTGGGCTTCGACGCCGGGGCCTGAATACAAAAAAAACAATCCCGCCAGCGGCAAAACAGCCGCAGCCTTGATTGCGGCATGGATTCGAGAGGTTGCTTTAACGGGGGAAGCGGTCATCCGGGAGGACTCTTTCAACTTTTTTCACAGGCGGCGGAATATCCCAAGTCACCAAAAAGGCGCCGCCGCCGACAAGCGCCAGAAAAACCAGCAAAAATATAAATCTGGAAAAATTTTTCAACCCTTTTTGCTCCGGTTTCTCGTTCAAAAATGGTGCCGTTGGTGGTCTAACGACAGCAATTATTGTTTATGCTAAGTTCCGACTATGGCAATTTTTCGGCAATCCCAACCCAAACCTCATAATCAGCAGTCTATCGGCTTGGGCTTGGGCTTTCAACGGCCCACCTGCCCCCGCAAGGCGGCGATGAGCGTAATTTTTCACCCCTTTTCCGGACTATATCCCGGCTATTTACCTTGTATCTTATGACGGCGGAATCTTCACTTACATCCGGTAATTCCATCGTTTTGGTCGGCCTTATGGGGGCCGGAAAAACGAGTGTTGGCAAGAAATTAGCCGAAAAATTGGCCATGCGTTTTGTCGATGCCGATGATGAAATCGTCAAGGCGGCGGGCTGTTCGATCGAGGATATTTTCGATCACTACGGAGAAGATGCCTTTCGGGACGTTGAGGAGCGGATTCTGCATCGATTGTTAGGCGAGGGACCGCATGTTCTGGCGACCGGGGGCGGCGCTTTTATGAATAAAAGGATTCGCGGCCTGATCGGCACGACGAGCATTTCCGTCTGGCTGCGGGTCGAATTGGACGTTTTGGTGAAACGGACCAAGCGGCGGGGCGGCAGGCCTCTGTTGAAAAACCGAGACCATAAGACCATCCTTAAAAAGTTGATTGATGAACGTTACCCTGTCTACACCGAAGCCGATATTATTATAGATTCTAATGACGAAGGTCCCGAAGTCACGGTACAGATGATCCTCGAAGCCCTGGACGGCTTCTCCAAACCACTAAGCCAGGATGCCAATACGTGAGCGACGAAAAATCGACATTGACCGTGGACCTCGGTGATCGCAGTTACGATATCCATGTCGGCAAGGGATTGCTGGCCAATGCGGGGGACCTTATCCGACCGCTGCTGGCCGAGCCCCGGGCCGTCATCATCACCGACCAGAACGTCGAAAAACATTGGCTGGGCCCGCTGGAAAAATCTCTGAGCGCTGCCGGTATCAATCATGAAAGCATCGTCTTAGAACCAGGCGAGAAGACGAAGAACTTCGAGGAGCTTCAGAAACTGTGCGGCAAGCTTTTGGATGCCAAGGTGGAACGCTCGACGATGCTGATTGCCTTAGGCGGCGGAGTCGTTGGCGACATAACCGGGTTTGCCGCTTCGATTACCCTTCGCGGCTTGGAATTTATTCAAGTCCCGACCACCCTTTTGGCACAGGTCGACAGCTCGGTCGGTGGCAAAACCGGAATCAATGCGCCGCAAGGCAAGAACCTGATCGGGGCATTTCATCAACCGCGCTTGGTCTTGGCCGATATCGCCACCCTGGAAACCCTGCCCGACCGGGATCGACGGTGCGGTTATGCGGAAGTCTTGAAATACGGACTGATCGGTGATGCTGAATTTTTTACTTGGCTTGAAGCCAACGGCAAAGCCGTCCTAGCCGCCGAAACCAAGGCTTGCCAACATGCCATCCGGACCAGTTGCCAGGCCAAGGCCGGTATCGTTGCCGACGACGAACGGGAAAAAGGCCGCCGCGCGCTTTTGAACCTTGGCCACACCTTCGCTCACGCGCTTGAAGCTCAATGCGGCTATGGTGGCGCTATTTACCACGGGGAAGCCGTCGCCATCGGCATGGTTATGGCCTTTGATCTGTCTGTTCGCTTGGGCCTCTGCCCAGGACAGGACAAAGGGCGCATCTTGGCGCATTTGAAAGACCTCGGCCTTCCGGTTGGGGTGCAAGGCCTGAACACCCAGGGCTGGTCGGCGGCGAAATTGATCGACCTGATGGGCCAGGACAAAAAGGTCCGGGCCGGAAAGCCGGTTTTCGTCCTCGCTCGGGGCATCGGCCAAGCTTTTGTAACCGACGACATTGACCTTGATGACGTCGCCGACGTTCTAGAGGAATATTTGAAACCTTAAAAGGGTTTCCATGGAGAAATGCCATGTTGAGCACCCTCATTATCATTTTCATCCTGTTGATTCTGTCGGCTTTTTTTTCAGGATCCGAAACGGCGCTTACCGCAGCGTCCCGACCGCTGATGCACCAACTTGAACGGGACGGCGACCCCAGGGCGGCGATGGTTAACCGGTTCTTCGAACACAAGGAAAGGCTGATCGGTGCGATTTTACTGGGCAATAATCTGGTCAACATCCTGGCCTCGGCGCTGGCGACCAGTCTGCTGATCTCCCTCTTTGGCAACTCCGGAGTAGCTTACGCGACCATCGCCATGACGTTGCTGATCCTTGTTTTCTCGGAAATTTTGCCTAAGACCTATGCCTTCCGGAACGCCAATCAGGCCGCCCGTAGTGTCGCTCCCGCGGTCAACGTCTTGGTGAAGGCACTTACGCCGGTGACCGTGGCTATCAACATAGTGGTCGGCGGCATCCTCAAGGTCTTTGGAGTCGAATATCATGCCGATGATGTTTTTGGCACCGGGGCCGAGCTTAGAGGCGCCATTGAGCTTCACTCGGGTGACGCCGAAGGCGTAAAACAAGAACGCGCCATGCTGCGAAGCGTCATGGATTTGGGCCAAGTTCAGGTTGGTGAAATAATGGTGCATAGAAAGAACGTTGCCGCCATTAATGCCGACTTGGCGCCGGAACAAGTCGTCGCAGAGGTTCTGGACAGCCCCTACACCCGCCTGCCGTTATGGCGCGGCGATCCGGACAACGTCATCGGCGTCCTGCACGCCAAGGCTTTGCTTCGCGAGGTCCGCGCCAGGGGCCAAAACCTGGATGGCCTGGACGTTGTCGCGGTGGCCGGCGACCCGTGGTTCATCCCCGAGCAGACCTCGCTGGTCGATCAATTAGAAGCTTTTCGCCGCCGCAAGGAGCATTTTTCCCTGGTCGTCGATGAATACGGCAGCTTAATGGGGGTCGTCACGCTCGAAGATATTATTGAGGAAATCGTCGGTGATATCGATGACGAGCACGACGTTTCCGTCACCGGGGTCAGGCCCAAGGCCGACGGCAGTTACATCATTGACGGCGCCGTCACCATCCGCGATTTGAACCGCGAATTCGAATGGAAGCTTCCCGACGAAGAGGCGTCCACCATCGCAGGTCTAGTGATCCATGAATCGAGGCGCATACCGGAAATCGGCCAGAAATTTATTTTCCACGGTTTCCGATTTGAAATCATTCGCCGCCACCGCCATCAAATAACGTCATTGCGGGTAACGCCGCCGCGCGAAATTGATTGATATAAACCCTTATCGATAAATGGATTAACCCTGTTAGGCCTTGGAATAGCGACGCTTTATTAAACCCCTTGCGTGGGCCCCCCTTTTTCGTCCTAAAATTAACCGAGTGGCTTCCTAAGTTTTGCTACATCGAAGGGGTAGGCTATGGAACGCAAAATTATTCCCGAGATTGTCAAGCGACAGGCGATAAGTTCACTAAAGGCGGAAAACACCGCGTTTGAGGCCGCCACCATGATGACCAGCGCCGATATTGGCGCGGTTGTCATTACAGGCAAAGACGACAAAGTCATCGGTATCGTCACGGAACGCGACATTACCCGGCGCGTCATCAGCAAGGGCCTCGATCCTCAAACCACCCCGGTTTCTGAGATTATGACGAAGAACCCTGAATCCCTGGCGCCGGATGATTCCGCCAGAGATGCCCTGGAATTAATGCAAGCGCGGAATTTCAGGCACCTGCCGGTGGTCGAAGACGGCATATGTGTTGCCATGGTATCGGTCCGCGATCTTTATAAAGCCGTACTATCAACGTTAGAAGAAAGTATCCGGGAAACGGAAGCTTTCGTATTCGGCGACCGTTACGGCGCTTGAATAAACTGTAACTGCCCTTAATTTTAATCTATTCAGCCGGGTGAGATCGGATCCGGTCGCGTTTTTTTTACTCGCAGAGGACAAGCCGCCATGCCGCTATCCAAACCAGTGCCACGCAAGCACATCCACACCCGGGAAATCGAATGCAAGGGATACGAAAGAGAAGACGGCTTGTGGGATATTGAGGGCAGGATTATCGACACCAAGACCTATACGTTCGAAAATATCGATCGCGGCGGCGTTGCCAGTGGCGAGCCGGTCCACCACATGGTCATCCGGCTTACCGTTGATGACCACTTAGTCGTTCAAAACGCCGAAGCCTCGACCGAAGCCTCCCCTTACAACGTTTGCGGCGACATTAACCCTGAGTTTGCAAAACTTAAAGGTGTCGCCATTGCGCCGGGGTGGCGCCGGGAAGTCGTCAAACGAATGGGTGGGGTCAAAGGATGCACCCATATCAACGACTTGGTAATCGGCCCTTTGGCGGTAACGGCCTATCAGACCGTCATTCCGGCTCGAAAGAAGCGCCGGAACAAACCGTCTGATGGAAAAAGACCGGCCATTATCGATACATGTCACGCCTATGCCGATGGCGGCGACGTGGTTAAACGGCTTTGGCCGGATTTTTATGAAAAAACCGAAAATTAACGGCGGGCGGCGTATCCTGGGATAATTGCCTTTACCGTCCCGGCTTGCAGCGCCCCATATTCGGCAGCCACGGCCCGGAAATAGGTGACGATAAAGGCACGCACCGCAGATGTCCGGCTGGCGCCTTGGCGACGGGTTTCAATCAACGAGCACAATTCATGCAAGGTCAAATCTTCGCACTTGCAAATATCGGCCATAGCCTCCCAACTGGCTTGTTCCAGCCTGAGACTTGTCCGTCGGCCATTGATTGTGACGTTTTTGCTTTGCAATTTTGCTCTCATGTTTTTCCGAATAACATTTGGTTAAAGACGGGTTCTTTTTAAAGCCTTCATTTCAAACTAACCTGACCCCACGCTTGCAGGATAGAGAATAGGATTTGCGCTGTCTCCCCCTCACCTCAACCAAAAGGCGGAATTTCAACCCACCAGTTTCTTTTATTTTAGCTGTTTTGACTGATATCATTCGACCACAATTAAACATTAATACAAGTATGTATAAGGACATAGACCGCTATTAATAAGTCATTTCAACCAGATACGAATAAGCGGTCTTACATCTTGCTGGCCCTGGTCGTCCTGTTTTGGGGGCTGAACTGGCCGATCATGAAATTGGGTCTGCAATATGTCACGCCGATATGGTTTGCAGCCACGCGGATGTTTTTAGGCGCTATTTGCCTGTTCTTATTTCTTGCCCTGCAAGGAAAGGTCACGCGTTTCAGCCGCCACGAACTGCCGATCGTATTCATTGTATCCTTTTTCCAGATCGCCTTACCGGCGTCCCTGATTCATACAGGCCTGAGCTATTTGGAAGCCGGACGTTCGGCGATTTTGGTTTTCACCATGCCGTTGTGGGTGGCGCCGATGGCTGTTTTGTTTCTTGGCGAGCGATTAACCAAAACCAATCTTGCCGGCCTGTTCTTTGGCTTAGGCGGCATTGCCGTGATGTTTAACCCGTTGATTTTCGACATCACCGACCGCAATGCCCTGATCGGCAACGGGTTAATGATTTTGGCGTCTTTTAGCTTCGCCCTCGCCATTATTCTTATCCGCCGCCATTCCTGGACAAGGCCGATCATCCAATTCATTCCCTGGCAGATGCTTCTGGGATCGGGGCTTTTGGTGGTTGCCGCCACCGTTATCGAAGGCCCCCCCAACTTCACCTGGTCGCCGGAACTGATCGCCATCATGGCTTATAACGGCCCGATCGCTTCGGGGTTCGCTTTTTGGGCCTATGTGTCGGTTTCCAGTAACCTGTCCGCCATGAGCACGTCTTTGGGATCTATGGGCATTCCGGTCTTGGGCGTGACCTCTTCGACGGTGCTGTTGGGCGAATCCCTTTCGCTGACCATGATTCTGGGCCTGAGTTTGATTTCTATCGGTGTTTTGGCCGTCACCATCCGTGATCTCAAACAACTAAGATCTGCATAACCTATTGAAATTAAACGGGTCAAGAGGGAAATTTTTCTCCACCGCTTGACCCGCCTTCACCTGTTCGCCCATAGTTTCCAGGTTATGGCCAACACATCGAAAGCAATTGAGCTCGATCATTTCGGACCGCAAGATGCGGATGCACGTTGTTGCGATTGGCCCGGGTGCCGCGTCGAAGGCTACCACCGGGCCCCGAAATCCAGAAAAGAGCTAGAGAATTACCACTGGTTCTGCATGGGCCATGCCCGGGAATATAACGCCGGGTGGAATTATTACGTCGGCATGAGCGATGACGAAGTCGAAGCCGACGTCCGCCGCGACACGGTTTGGCACCGCCCAAGTTGGCCGCTTGCCGGCGGCCAGCCCAGCAATGGTAAATTTCAGTTTACGCCCGAGGATGTGATGGACCAGATGGGGGCCTTCGGGCCGGAGTGGAGCCAAAACGGCGGGTACGGCAAACAGCCAAGCCAAAACGCCAAAGCCGGTACCCGGGAAGCCTGGGCCGTTGCCGTTTTTGCCCTAACCGGGCCGGTCAACGAAGAGGCGGTCAAAGCGCGTTACAAGGAACTGGTCAAGCAGCACCACCCCGATGCCAACGGCGGCGATAAAGGCTCTGAAGAAAAAATCAAGGAAATCAACGAAGCCTATCAGATCATCATGAAAATGCTGACCGCTTGACGCGCCCCGCCGATTGACTTAACTCCTTAATTACCTGCCTCGTAAACTGCCTGGAAATTCGACTTATGACTGCAACCATCGACACGGATTCATCGCTGTCCCAGCAAAATCCGGACATAACCGTCTCGGTCCGCCAATTGTTCGGTATCGACAGCGACATGGAGGTTCCGGCCTTCAGCGAAGCCGAGGAACATGTCCCGGAGCTCGACGACGCCTATCGCTTCGATCGTGACACGACGCTCGCCATTTTGGCGGGTTTTGCACACAACCGCCGAGTCATGATCCAGGGCTATCACGGTACCGGCAAATCGACCCATATCGAACAGGTCGCAGCCAGATTGAATTGGCCGTGCATCCGCGTCAATTTGGACAGCCACATCAGCCGTATTGATTTGGTCGGCAAGGACGCGATTGTAATTCGCGACGGCCAGCAAGTGACCGAATTCCGCGAGGGCATTCTTCCGTGGGCGCTGCAAAATCCGACAGCTTTGGTTTTTGATGAATACGACGCCGGGCGCCCCGACGTGATGTTCGTTATTCAGCGCGTCTTGGAAGTCGACGGCAAGCTAACGCTATTGGACCAAAACCGGGTCATGCAGCCGCACCCCTATTTCCGGCTGTTTTCCACCACCAATACGGTCGGCTTAGGCGATACCACCGGTCTTTATCACGGCACCCAACAAATCAATCAGGGCCAGATGGACCGTTGGAACATTGTCGGGACCTTGAACTACCTGCCCCATGACGAAGAATTGGAAATCGTCCTGGCCAAGGTGCCGTCGTACAGCACCAAGGAAGGCCGCGAGGCCGCCAGCGCCATGGTCGAGGTCGCGGATTTGACCCGCGCAGGGTTCATCAATGGCGATATTTCAACCGTGATGTCGCCCAGAACCGTCATAACGTGGGCGGAAAACACGGAAATTTTCAAAGATCCCGCTTTTGCGTTTCGCCTCACGTTCCTCAACAAATGCGACGAGGTCGAACGCCCCGTCGTCGCCGAATATTACCAACGGTGTATGGGCGAGGAACTTCCCGAATCAGCGGCCCAAGATTTAGGCTGAGGCCGGCCCCTTGGCGCCCTCGGAACCCCCTCCTGATCTTGTAAGACGGGTTACGTCCGCCGCCTGCAAGGCGCTCTCGAAACGCCCTGAACTTACCGTACAATTCGGCCATGGCGGCGCTTCCGTGGCAGAGGAAACGGTGCATCTGCCGGCACCGGCGCCGCAAATGAACAAGGCCGCCATGACCAAGCTCAGGGGCGTTTCCGACGCCTTGGCGCTTAGGCTCCGCCATCACGATGAAACCCTGCACCGCCAAAACATGCCCAAGGGCACGGAAGCCCGCGCCGTTTTCGAAGCCATCGAGCAAGCCCGTTGTGAATCCTTGGGCGCCAGGCGGCTGGCCGGCGTCGCCAATAACTTGGGCGCCCTGTTGGAAGAACGCTGCCGGGCCAAGGGATTCGCCGGCGTCACCGAGCGCAAGGATTCCAACTTGCCCGATGTCTTGGCGCTGATGACCCGCGAACAACTGACGGGCCAAGCGCCGCCGAAGGTCGCCGAGGGCTTGGTGAAATTATGGCGGCCATGGCTCGATAAGCACCTCGGCAAAAGAATGCGCAAACTTTCCGATTGCGCCCAAGACCAAGAAGCCTTTGCTGTCCAAGTGGCGGAGATGATCCGGGCGCTCAATCTGACCGATGACTCGACCGAATCCCTTGACCCCGACGATGATGAACAAAACGACGATGCCGATGATCCCGGCGACGACGACCAAGACGCCAGCGACCAGGATACGGAAGCCGACGGCGGCATAGCCGGGCAACGGGGCGAAGGCGATATGGGCGATGATGGAGATATTTCCGACAGCGACGGAGAGCAATTCATGGCCGGTGAAGGCGATGAAGAACCCGCCGGGCCGTCCCAATGGGACCAGAATTGGATGGCCAACGACCGCTCCAACGAGGCTATGTACCGGACTTTTACCACCCAATTCGACGAAGTCGTCGAAGCCGAAACATTGTGCGAGCCCGATGAATTGACAAGGCTGCGCCAACAGCTCGACCAACAGCTTTCCCATATGCAAGGCGTTGTTTCGCGTCTGGCCAACCGTCTGCAACGCCGGCTGATGGCCAAACAAACCCGGTCGTGGGAATTCGACTTGGAAGAAGGCATTCTGGATGCCGGTCGGCTGGCCCGAATCATCGCCAATCCCATTCATCCGCTCAGCTTTAAACGGGAAAAAGAAACCGAATTCCGTGACACCGTGGTCTCCCTGTTGATCGACAATTCCGGCTCCATGCGCGGCCGGCCGATTTCCGTTGCCGCCATGAGCGCCGATATCCTGGCGCGCACGTTGGAACGCTGCGCCGTCAAAGTCGAAATCCTGGGCTTTACGACCAGATCCTGGAAAGGCGGCTCGGCCCGCGAAAAGTGGGTCGGCGACGGCAAACCCAAAAACCCGGGAAGGCTCAACGACCTTCGCCATATTGTTTACAAAAGCGCCGACAGCCCCTGGCGCCGGGCACGGAAAAACCTCGGCCTGATGCTGCGCGAAGGATTGCTGAAGGAAAATATTGATGGCGAAGCCTTGCTGTGGGCTCACAATCGCCTGCTGGCGCGCCCGGAACAGCGGCGCATCCTGATGGTTATTTCCGACGGCGCCCCCGTCGATGACGCCACGCTCAGTGCCAATCCCGGAAATTACCTGGAAAGGCATCTGCGCGAGGTCATCCATTGGATCGAAACCCGGTCCGAAGTGGAACTGACCGCCATCGGCATCGGTCACGACGTCACCCGTTATTACCGCCGCGCCGTAACCTTGATCGACGCCGAGGAACTGGGCGGCACGATGATGAAGAACCTGACGGAACTTTTCGACGAGGACGGGCGCCCACCCTTGCGCCGCAGCGCTTAAACCTCGTCGAATAGACCCGGTTGAACAGGCGAGGACAGGGATTATGACCGTAACGGTAACCCCCTTGGATGGCCCTTTGGGCGCCGAAGTGAAAGGCGTCGATCCGGCCCAGCCCTTGAATGACGGTGATTTCGCCGTCGCCCATCAGGCGCTGTTGGATCATCTGATATTCGTGATTTCCGACCTAGAGCCCGATTTACAAGCCTTGGCCGATTTTTCCAGGCGATTCGGCAAACTGGTGCCCCATATTCTCGAGCAATACCACCATCCGGAAACCTCGGATGTCTCCATCATATCGACCGACCCAACGACCGGCGCCGGCAGAAACACCGACATGCCGGCGGGCGCCTTTTGGCATTCGGACTTGTCCTATGACAGAAATCCGTCGGATGCGACGTTGCTTTATTCCGTTGAGATTCCTCCCGAAGGCGGCGACACGCTGTTTTCCAATTTGGTCGCGGCTTATGACACCCTGCCCAGGGAAACCAAGGATCGGATTGATGGCTTAAACGCCATTCACCGTTACGGCTATCGCGGCGACAAGGCCGTCGTCGAGCTTAACGCCGACCAGGAAAACAGCCACCCGGATGCCCTGCACCCGGTCGTCCGTACCCACCGGGCAAGCGGTAAAAAAGCACTTTTCGTTAATCCCGGTTTTACCGTCGCCATTGACGGCATGCCGGAACGCGAAGGCCGTAAATTGCTGGATGAACTTTTCGAGCACGCCACCAAGCCTGAATTCATTTACCGCCACAAATGGAAACCCGGTCAACTGGTCGCCTGTGACAACCGCATGACCATGCACTCGGCCACCGGCGGTTATGATGGTCAGGCCAGGACGTTATGGCGGATGATCGTCGGCGGAACAGGGTAGACGCTGACAATCAGGTTATGAGTGCAGGGTCCGTTCCTTGGGAAACCTCAAGGTGACCTTGGTGCCTATGCCGATTTGGCTGTCGATTTCCAGGGTCCCACCATGCAGTTCGGTAAACGATTTCGCCAAATAAAGGCCTAAACCCGATCCTTCGTGGTTCCGGGTCATGACCTCCCTAGCCTGGCCGAAGGGTTCCAAAACTTTGGTGATATCGTTTGAATCAATTCCGATGCCGTTGTCCGTCACCTCAATCGTGATGCGGCCTGATTTGCAAATCCTGGCGTCGACATCCACCCTTCCGTCGGGGGCTGTGAATTTAACGGCGTTGCCGAGCAGGTTGAGAAGGATTTGCTTGAAACGCTGCTCGTCTCCCAACATCTTCGGAAGCCCTTTGGCGATTTTCGTTTTGACCACTGCTTTTTCAACATCGGATCGCCCTTTCACCATTTTGACGCAGGTTTTAAGGGCTTCGGGAATATCAATCTCGTCCTCGTAAATCTTCAACTCACCGACTTCAAGTTTAGACAGGTCAAGGACTTCGTTAATCAGGCCAAGAAGATGCCTGCCCGAGCTATTGATATCCCCCGCATATTCCATGTACCGATCGCCACCCAAGGGGCCGAATGTCTCGGTCATAATGACTTCCGAAAAACCGAGGATCGAATTAAGCGGCGTGCGCAATTCGTGACTCATGTTGGCCAGGAACTCGGTCTTGGCGCGGTTGGCGAGTTCGGCCTGTTCCTTGGCTTTCTTCAGCGCCTGTTCGGCCCGTTTCTTTTCGGTGATTTCCGTTCCCGTGCCCCGGTAACCCAGAAATTCCCCATCAGGGGAAAAGACAGGTCGGCCGCTGACGCTGACATAGCGGAAGCCCTTGGAAGATGCCGTCGTCGCGTATTCGAAGTTCCTGAAGGGGCGTCTGGCCTCCAAATCCGCCATGTGATCCGCCCAGCCTTCCGCGCCGGCTTCTAATTGTTCCCTGGGGACATGCTCGAAACGGCTGGTGCCGATCCGTTGTTGGATGGGAAACCCAGTAATTTCGGCAAAACGGTCCGAAAAATAAGTGAATTTGAGGTCCGGTCCCATTTCCCAAATCCAGTCGGACGTTGACTCGGCGATGTCCTTGAAACGTTGTTCACTGGCCAAAAGCGCTTTTTCAAAACGTCTGTGGGCGGAGTAGTCGGTTCCCGTGCCGCGGTAACCTTTAAAATTGCCGTCGGCATCGAAAATCGGTGCGCCGCTGATGGAAATGGGGACCGTGCTGCCGTCCGGCTTCGTCAGATCATAGTTGAAATCGCGGAATGGCCGGTGCGCGGCCAAATCAGCAAGATGCCGCTGCCAACGCCCGTCTTTCAAGTTTTCCTTGCTGGTCATTTCCAGGCGGGACTTGCCAACCAAATCTTTGGGTTTGTACCCGGTCACGTCAAAATTCCGCCCCGAGAAATAGGTGAAGCGAAGATTTTCATCCATCTCCCAGAACCAATCAGAAGCAATCTCGGCAAAATCCCGGAGCCGGGCCTCGCTATCAATGAGGGCCTGTTCCGCTTGTTTCTTTTCCGTGATGTCCGTCGCCATGGTCAAAATACCGCCGTCCGGCAGTTTTTGTTCATGGATCATAATGACGAGCCCATCCTGCCTTTGCATTTCGAAAGGCTTTTGTGGGTTCCTGTGCCTGGCTAATCGTTTTCTCAGCCAGGCTTTTTCCTGGCCGACGGCGTTAGGCATCAAGCCCTTGTCGAGGGCCGTTTTCAGAAAATGCTCGTATTTCCTGCCCAGGTAATCCTTTTCGCCGATGACGCTGTTGAATTTCCGCCATTGGGGGTTGCAATAAATCAGCCGGTCGTCGGCATCATAAAGGGCGACGCTTTCCGAAAGGGCATCGATGGCGGCGCTGAGATGGCGGGCGGCTTCTTCTGCTTTTTTGCGTTGGGTAATGTCGGTGCCGATGGCCCCAACCCCCGAAACGCCGTTCAAATCGTAAATCGGGAACTTGACCGTCAGGTAAGTATGAGGGCCGTCTTCCATCTCGAACTCTTCTTCGTTTTCGATGGCTTCACCTGACTCGATGACCTTTTTGTCATGGGCAACGAAGGCATCGGCCATCTTTTTAGAGAAAAAGTCATGGGTCGTCTTGCCCTGGCCCTGCTCCTGGGTGAAACCGAAAAGTTTCTCGGCTTCCTTGTTGATCAAGGTGTAGCGGCCTTCGACGTCCTTGATGTGAATCTTGGTGGGGGAATGGCTGACGACGGCCCGAAGCAGGGCTTCGTTCTTGACCAATGCTTCTTCGGTCTGCTTTAGATCGGTAATGTCGATGAAGGACAGCGCAATCCCACCCGTCGGCGTCTTGACTTCTTCGATACGGCTCCAGGTGCCGTCCCTGAAGCAGCGAATGATCGGCCCCTTCGGGTTGCGGTGCTCCTTGATCCTTTCCCTGATGAATTCTTCCTCGCGCCCGATCGCTTCGGGTATGAGTTCAAGCTCCATATTTGCCCGGATGATATCCTCGAAGGTGCCGCCTTTTTCCATGATCTCCTCGGCGGCGGGCCGAATTCTCGCATATTCATCGTTGAAGGCGACAAGGCAGTCGTCCGCGTCATAAAGGGCGAAAGCCTGTTGCAAGCCATGGATGGCTTCGTTCAGGCGGCCTTCGCTCAGCCTGAGGGCTTCCTCGGTTTCCTTGATTTCTGAAACGTTGATGTTGATCCCACCGATAGCAACCACTTCGCCATCAGGCCCGAACACGGGAAATTTGTGCAAAATAGTTTCCAGGGCCGTCCCGTCGGCCAAGGGGGTCAGATGTTCAATGCTGACCGGCGCCTTGGTTCTTAGAACCTCCCGCTCCTGCTTCGCCACCTTGTCGGCGTGGGCTTTCGGATAGAGGTCATAAATCGTTTTTCCGACGACGTTTTTGCCCTTGGGATTGAACCATTCATTCCATTTGGGGTTGGCCATTAAATAACGGCCCTTGGTATCCTTGAGAAGAATGGCCGCCGGGGAATTATCGATGACGGCCTTGAAAAGCGTCTCGCTTTCCAAAGACAGACCATTTCCGTCATCGGGGGGCTCTTTGCCGCTGTCTTTCACGCCAGCGAGGTCGCGCTCCAACGCCTCCAGTTCATCTACGAGCTGGGCCTTGGTCTTGTTCATTTGTTTTTGACGGCGTTTTTTGTCGCCCGCCATACGGACACTCCCAGGTGGTCCCTGCCTCTGCAAATGGAGTTTTATTTTCGATTATTTGGAAACTTGTAAAAAAACCCGACAAGCAAAGAATCGCATATTCAAACAAGCTATAACTACATTTATTTTAAGTATTACAAAGAATTAGTAAACCCGCTTCCAATAAAAAAAGGCCCGCAAAGCGGGCCTCAATCAAGCGAATTTCCGGAAAAATCAGGCGGCGACCCGGGTACGGGCCTTTTTAACCCGCTTTTTCAGGCGAAGGATTTCAGGTGTCAGTTCTTCATCCTTGGTATCCAGCAAAAAGGCATCAAGGCCGCCCTTGCGTTCGACCGTGCGGATGGCGCGGACGGAAAGCCTCAGGGTCACCGATTGCCCCAGAGCATCGCTGAAAAGCGACGTTTTCTGGAGATTGGGCAGGAACCGACGCCGCGTCTTGTTGTGCGCGTGGCTGACGTTGTTTCCGGCTTGTACACCGCGGCCCGTGAGTTGGCACCGTCTGGACATTCGTTAAACCCTCTATTCGGGAACAAACAAGGGCCACCAGAAGCGGCCCCGGAAAGGCGGTTTTTAGGCCACGCCCACCTAACAGTCAAGGTTTTTACCGGGGGTTTAGCAGGGGTGCGAAACCTTGTTCCCCCGCCCCCCCTCCCCTAGACTTCAAAATCTGATTTTCATTTTTTTTTGGGTCCCGATGATGCCGTTAGATTCCGACCCCGATATCCGCCATGACTGGACGAAGGAAGAGGCCGAGGGTATTTTCAGCCTTCCTTTCAATGACTTGATCCTAAAGGCGCAAGCCTTGCACCGGCGGTTTTTCGAAGCCAACCGGGTCCAGATGTCGACCCTGTTGTCGATCAAGACCGGCGGCTGCCCCGAAGACTGCGCCTATTGCCCGCAAAGCGCCGAGTATGACACCGGTGTTAAGGCGGAAAAGCTGATGGCCGTTGACGATGTGCTGAAGGCGGCGAAAGAAGCCCTGGACGCCGGCGCCACTCGGTACTGCATGGGTGCGGCTTGGCGCAATCCCAAGGACAAGGACCTCGACGCCATCTGTGAAATGGTCGAAGGCGTGCACGCGCTGGGCCTGGAAAGCTGCGCCACGCTCGGCATGTTGACCGACGCGCAGGCCTTGAGGCTAGCCAAATCGGGGCTCGATTATTACAACCACAACCTCGATACGTCGGCGGAATTCTATGGCAAAATCATCACCACGCGGACTTACCGGGATCGGCTCGAGACCCTCGACAACGTCCGCCATGCCGGCATGAAGGTCTGCTGCGGCGGCATCGTCGGCATGGGCGAAGGCCCCGAAGATCGGGCCGGCATGCTGATGGCGCTGGCCAACCTTGACCCCCATCCGGAAAGCGTGCCGGTCAATATGCTGGTCCGGGTCGAAGGAACGCCGCTGGGAGACGGGGCTGGCGACGACTTGGACGGGCTGGAATTCGTGCGCACCGTGGGTGCGGCTAAGATCATGATGCCGGCCTCGGTCATTCGGCTTTCGGCGGGCCGCGAACAAATGACCGATGAAATGCAGGCGCTGTGTTTCCTGGCCGGCGCCGGGTCGATCTTTACCGGCGACAAGCTGCTGACCACCGGCAATCCCGGTAGTGACCGGGACAAACAGCTATTCGAGCGCCTGGGCCTGAGCCCGGCGGCGCCCGATGCCCGACCAAACTAAACCCGGTCCCGGGAGTTCCTGGCTCGAAGAAGGCCACCGCCACATCTGGATGCCCTATACCCAGATGCAGACGGCGCCCGCCCCTCTGCCCGTCACCGCCACCCAAGGCACCCGCATCACCCTCGCCGACGGGCGTGAGCTGATCGACGGCGTGGCGTCGTGGTGGTCGGCGTGCCACGGCTACAACCACCCCCACATCCGTGACGCCGTCGAGCGCCAAATCAAGCAGATGCCCCATGTCATGCTGGCCGGACTGGCCAACGAGCCGGCCTTTACCCTGGCGTCTCGCTTAGCCGCCCTGGCGCCGGGAAGTCTGGCCCAAGGAAAATTGGAACGCGTTTTCTTTTCGGAATCCGGCTCCGTCTCCGTCGAAATCGCCATGAAGATGGCGGCGCAATACTGGCTCAACAAGGGCCAGGCGGCGCGCACCAAATTCATCTGTTTTGATAACGCCTATCACGGCGACAGCATCGCCACCATGGCTGCCGGCGACCCCGAAGACGGCATCCACGGCCGCTTTTCCGGCCTCATGCCCGGCCAGCCCCGTATCGGATTGCCCCGCGATGAGGAATCAAAGGCCCGATTTGAGGCCTTCATCGCCGAACACGCTTTAGACTGCGCCGCCGTGATCCTGGAACCGTTGGTCCAGGGCGCCGGCGGCATGATCTTCCACGACGCCGATACCCTGAAAGCCGTCCGCGAGACCTGTGACGAACACGGGTTGTTGCTGATCTTGGACGAGATCATGACCGGACTGGGGCGTCTCGGCAGTATGTTCGCCTGCGAGCAAGCGGGCATCGCGCCCGACATCATGACGCTGTCGAAATCACTGACCGGTGGCACCATGCCGCTGGCCGCGACAATTGCCTCAGGCCAAGTGTTCGATGCCTTCCTCGGCGATGACCTGGATCTGGCGCTGATGCACGGGCCGACGTTTACCGGCAACGCGCTGGCCTGCGCCGCCGCTAACGCATCGCTGGATTTATTCGAATCCGAGCCCCGGCTGAACCAAGTCGCGGCCATCGAAAAACACTTAAGGCCGGCGCTCGAACCCTGCCGGGGCGTCGAGGGACGTTGGGGCAAAGTCTGCGATGTCCGCGTCAAAGGCGCTATCGGCGTCGTCGAGATGCAGCGCATCGACGACATGAACGCCCTGCGCGCGCGTTTTGTTGAGGAAGGCTGCTGGATCCGGCCCTTCGGCAACATCGTCTATCTGATGCCGGCCTTTACCATTGGCGAGGACGATCTTTCCAAGCTGACGGAAACCATCGTCAACGTCATCGGGGAGGCGTGACTGTGAGCGACTCTTTAAACCAATTCGCCGACGAAAAGCTGACGGCCCTTGAACAGCAAAACCTTAAACGCACCCTGGCCGAGACCGAGCGCGTCGGCCCCATCGAGGTCATGCGCGGGGGCAAGCGATTGGTTTCGTTTTCCTGCAACGATTATTTGAACTTATCGCAACACCCCGACATCAAAAAAGCCGCCATCGAGGCGACGGAAAGACTCGGTGTTGGTTCCGGCGCATCGCGGCTGGTCACCGGCAACCACCCGCTGTTCGCCGAATTGGAAAAAAAACTGGCGAAACTGAAAGGCGCCGAGGCCGCTTGCGTCTTCGGGTCAGGCTACCTCGCCAACACCGGCATCATCCCGGCGCTTATCGGTGCCGACGACATGGTCTGCGTCGACGAACTCAGCCACGCCTGCATCTACGCCGGCGCCAAGCTGACCTCGGGCACGGTCCATGTCTTTCGTCACAACGACGTCGGGCACCTGCGCGAAATCCTTGAGGCCCACCGCAAAGACCACCCCCACGCCATGATCGTCACCGACGGCGTCTTTTCCATGGACGGCGACTTGGCCCCCATCGCCGCCCTCGCCGACGCGGCGGACGACTTCGATGCCTGGCTGATGACCGACGACGCCCACGGCATCGGTGTGCTCGGCGGCGGCCGGGGGTCGAGTCACATAAACGGAAGCGCCAACCGGGTGGCGTTGCAGATGGGAACGCTGTCGAAAGCCATCGGCGGCTACGGCGGCTATCTGTGCGCCGGCAAATCCGTCATCGACCTGATCCGCACCCGGTGCCGGACCTTCATCTATTCCACCGGCCTGCCGCCGGGTGTCGTCGCGGCGGCGAGCGCGGCCATTGATTTGATCGCGCGCGACCCCGAATTCGCCGCCCTGCCGTTAAAAAAAGCCAAGGCCTTCACCCACTTTCTCGACCTGCCGGAAGCCGAAAGCCCGATCGTTCCGATCATCTTGGGCACCGAGGAACGCACGCTCAAGGCATCGAAGCTTCTCGAGGACGAAGGCTTCCTGGTCATCGCCATCCGCCCGCCGACGGTGCCCGAAGGCCAGGCCCGTCTCCGCGTCACCTTCACCGCCGCCCATGACGACGAAGACATCGCCCGGCTGGCCGACATTATCAAAACCAGAATTTTGAGCGCCCCGTGAAGACGCTGTTTGTCACCGCCACCGGCACGGAAACCGGCAAGACCTATGTCACCGCCGCCCTCGCCCGGGCGCTGACGGCCAAAGGCGTCGCCGTGCGGGCGCTGAAACCCGTCATTACCGGGTTTTCCCCGGAAACCCTGGATGAATCCGACACCGCCATCCTTATCCGCGCCCTTGGACAGGAAGTAAACGAAGCCGCCATCGATGCTTGTTCGCCGTGGCGCTTTGCCGAACCCCTGTCGCCCGACATGGCGGCCAAGCGAGAAGGCCGGGAAATAGACTTCGACGCCTTGCTCGCTTTTTGCCGGGACGCAGCCCAAGGCCCCGAAGACGTCCTTTTGATCGAAGGCATCGGCGGCGCCATGGTGCCGCTGGATGATACACACACGGTGCTCGACTGGATGGCGGAACTGGGCCAGCCTGTCCTTATCGTCGCCGGGTCGTATCTCGGCACATTGAGCCATACGCTGTCGGTTCACCTCGCCTTGCAAACAAACGGTATCAAATTTGCCGGGGTGGTGGTCAATGAGTCCGAGGAAAGCCCGGTGCCGATCGAAGAAACCGTCGAGACGCTGGCCCGCTTCCTGCCCGGCCTCAACATCGCCGCCGTCAGCCGGGGTGCCAAACAGGAAGTCGTTCTGCAAGCGCTTTCGGAAATGACCGGGCTTTAATCAGGCTGCTGAAAAACCCAAGATTTGGAGCAACCGCCCTTCGAGACGGACCTCCGGTCCTCCTCAGGGTGAGGCCTCAAATATAATAACGCCTCATCCTGAGTCGCGAGCGCGAGCGAGCGTGTCGAAGGATTGTTGCCCGGCTCATCCATTTTTTCAGTATCCTATCAGGCCTTGCGGCTGTTCTTTTCGAGCCACCTTGCCAGTTCGTCTTCTTTCAGGTCGCCGGCGGCGAGTCTTAGGATGGTTTGAAACTCGTCAACCTGATCGGCATCGAAATTCCATCCATTCATGACAAGGAAGACATGCATGGAAATCAATCCGGTTCGCTTGTTTCCATCAACAAAGGGATGGTTCTTGACGATGCCGACGCCATAGGCGGCTGCCAGTTCAAAGAGAGTCGCGCTGGGTTCGTAATGATGGCGGTTGGGCGCCCGCGCCATCCCACTTTCGAGAAGGCCCGGATCCCTGATCCCCTCTCCACCACCGAACATGACCAACTGCTCGTTGTGGAACCCCAACACCATATCCACCGTCAGCCATTTTGGTTCGGTGGATTTTCCAACGGTCATTTTGCCAGTTCACGCAGCGAATCTCGATGCCGGTGCATGAAATCACGGGCGGCTTCCATGGCCTTGGCAAAATCAGAATCATAAGCCGTCAGGCGGAGACCGCCGGGGGTGTGGACGACGAACAGCTTATCTCCCTCGCCAACGCCCAGCTTATCGAGTTCCGCCTTTGGCAATATGACGCCGTGGGAATTGCCGATCTTGCGGACCGTTAGGGTATCGGACATTTCGGCCTCCAAAATAAGTTATATCTTATGTTATAACACGGCTCGAATTTTGTCAAAATAAGCCGCCTGAAAACGCAACCATTTCTAGTCATTCACGGCCAAAAGCCTATTTAATGCCCGATGCGCCGCCGCAAACCCCAACCGCTTCTGTTTCTCGGCTTCGTCATCATCATGGGCGCGTTGATGTATGCCAAGGACCTGCCGACGGTCCCGGATTCCAGCGTCGGCCTGAGGGCGGCGGTCGGACGGCTGAAGGTCTATTACCAGGAATACCCGCCGCAAAATAATTGGCAAATAGCCGAAATCGCGTCGCGCGACGGTGAGGTTTGGGTCGATGTCATCGCCCACGATGCAAAGACGGCGGCGCATCCCCGCGCCAAGATGGTCGAAGCGCTTGGCAATCAATGCCCGGTCAAAGACGATATTGTCTGGAAAGTTTTGTTAAAAAACCAAGACATCGAAATCCGAGCTTTGAGCGCCGACGGTAAAGCCTTCGCCGCCGTCAGTTGCCGGGCGCGCAATTGAGCTTTCGGTTAGGTATGACGTTTACGTATACTGGGGCGATGAAAGAAGAAACCTTGCGCATCAACGCCGATTTTGACGAACGCGCCGTTGTCGACACGGGCAACATGGACTGGATATCGTCGCCGAGTTCCGGCGTCGATCGCATCATGCTCGACCGCATCGGCGATGAGGTCGCCAGGGCGACGACAATTGTCCGGTTTGCGCCCGACAGCCAGTTCCCGCCTCACGTCCATGACGGCGGCGAGGAATTCCTGGTGCTTGAAGGCACGTTCTCCGACGAATTCGGTGACTTCGGCCCCGGCATGTACATCCGCAATCCAGTCGGCTCCAAACATCGCCCCCACAGCACCGACGGCGCCATTATTTTCGTCAAACTCTGGCAGATGGATGCCGCCGATCAGGAACAGGTCCGTATAGACACCAACAGCGCGGAATGGCTGCCGGGATTGGTCGATGGGCTAACCGTCATGCCGCTGCATCAATACGGGACCGAAAATACCGCCCTCGTAAAATGGCTGCCCGGCACGACGTTCCACCAGCATTCTCATCCCGGCGGCGAGGAAATCCTGGTCCTCGACGGCGTCTTCGAGGACGAGCAAGGCACTTACCCGAAAGGCACCTGGTTAAGAAACCCGCCTGGCAGTGTCCATACGCCGTTCAGCACAGGAGGCGGTTTAATCTTTGTGAAGACGGGGCACCTGAACGCTGAAAGCACCCAAGGGCCGTCGTTGGCCGATGTCGAGGCGTGAAAACGGCTTCAGATTTCGCCCCTTGACATTCATCCCGAAGATGCTTATGTTCCCTATTCGTTCTTTGTTAAATATCGGGTTTATCCCATAGAGACAGGTTAATTAAACGTTCTCACCTAGCTAATAGCGCGCGTTGTCACGAAGTTGCCAATCCAGAGTCTTTCGGGTTGCGGGGATAACCGAAACCGGATATAACTCTGGCATGAATAATTCATTGCGAGAGTTTATAAAAGAACAACGCGCCGAATTGCAGCGATTGCTCGATGATGAGCAAGCCACCGTTGACAGTCTTGATAAAAAACTTGAGGCTGCTCGGGACAGCTTGACCGCGCTCCATCTTGAGCTTGGTGAACTCGACGTCGCCGAGGCCGCCATATCAACCCCAACATCTAGTGGGCCCCGGAATGCTGGACGCAATATATTGCGTCGAGTCAGCCAAGACGGACGCAAGCTGACGATCAAAGATTTGGCGATTGACGCATTGAATGACAGCCCCGATGGGGCGGACGCCCTCAAGATTATCAAACTCATTAATGATAAGTTTGGTGTTGATGTACCCCGAACCAGCATATCACCCCAATTGTCCCGCTTGAAGAAAGAGGGATTGATCTTCTTAAACAATAAGGTCTGGAGAATATCTCGGCCTGAAAACGAAACGCCCTCCGACGATCCGTCGAAAGGCGCTTCAAATAACACCGGCGAAGGTGACGCTTCGCCTAACGAGAGTCGAAGAACTTTCTTCGACTGAACCCCCTGCAAGTCGCGGGCCCGACCGGGGTGGGGAATCCCCGGAAAGGAGGTTGGCGAGGATGCCTTGGTATCCTCTGCCGGGCTGGGGGCCTTATTCCCCATTCCCGGCGCTCTTATTATAAGAGCCAACCAGGACGGGCGGCGGTTGCCGCCCGTCCTTTTTTTTGGTAACATCTATTGCTAACGTTTGCAATAGTAAAGGTTGGATTCCGTGAACGATTCCAAATACTTGCCCCTATCGGAAGCGGTAAAAGACGGGCGATTACAAGACTTTATTGCCCAAGAAGAGGCGCGGAACGCGGTGCCAGCCGATGCCTCTGAATTTAGCCGCGCATTAGAAACGGCTATCAAACAGCCCCGATCAAAAGATCAAACATCGCGTTCTGCTTCTCGCGGTGGTTCGACCGAAAAGTAAACTCCCGCAGATAGAGGCCCATGTACTTCGGCGACACGTGAATGTGTGTTGAAGCAATCGACTTCTTGAACAACCCCCAAAATGTTTCGACGTTGTTTACGTGATGGAGCGCATCAGTTGTATCGTCATATCGGACGTATTGCTTGGCACCATGCTTGACTGTCCCATGCTGGTAGCCATCGCTGGTTAGTAAGTTATAGGCGGGCAATTCATCCGTTGAAACTGTGGAGCCGGGTTCAATAGTCTGATGAACAATGCCCCGAAGCGTGTTTGTGGTCGTGTCCTCAGCAACGCCAGCAATCATCCGACCGCCACGTTCTTTGACGCCAACCGCGATGGTCTTACCTCTGCCGCCCTGTCCACCTTTGATGTAACCTCCGATATAGGCTTCATCAATCTCAACGTGACCGCGTAGTTTCTCGAAGCCGTCAACCTCGCCCATGAGCGTTCTAATCTGCTTGGCTATCCGCCATGCGGTCTTGTAAGTGACGCCTAGCGTCCGTTGCAGTTCTTTCCCCGAAACGCCGTGTCGGGTTATGACAAAGAGATAGATGGCATAGAACCAAAGCTGTAGGGACGTGCGGCTGTCCTGGAAGATCGTCCCAGCGCACGGATAGAGATTATCGCCGCAACGAGAGCAAGCATACGCCTTTCGGTTCGCTAGCTTATGGAACGTCGCTTCCTGATCGCAAGATTGGCAGACGTGCCGCGCACCGAACCGCACTTCCATGACGTGGTGTAGGCACGAATCGTCATCGGGGAAGCGGTTAAAAAAATCTCGGACTGTGAACTTGTCGGCCATTGGTTGTCTCCATTTGATAGAGACAGATTAGCAAATGGCCTTACCTGTGTCAAGGGGATAAACCCGTTAAATATTGCTCTTGGACATGGTGAAGATGAAGGAACGGATGCCCTGCGTGAGAACCGCGTCCTTATGGGGGCAAAAGTTTTGCGTGGCGCATCGAAGCCCGAATAAATGACGACTTTGCCGGCGTTTTTTTCAGGCAAGATTGAGCAAGATCAACGGGTTGGAGAATTTGAGATGAAGAAAATGACGACTTTCGGACGACCGGCTGACGACCCGATGACGACCGGTGGACGACCGCTTGACGACCCGCTGACGACCGGCTGACGACCTGATGACGACTTTCCGACGACTGGCTGACGAACCCCGGTTTCGAGAGGCCCCCGCCCCTACCCCATTTTGGCTTGCAGGTTCTCGTCGAGCTTATCCAGGAACGCTTGCGTGTTGAGCCACGCCTGATCGGGACCGATGAGCAGCGCCAGATCCTTGGTCATGAAGCCGGCTTCAACCGTTTCGATGCAGACGCGCTCCAGCGTATCGGCGAAGGCTTCGACATCCGGCGTGGCGTCGAACTTGCCGCGATAGCTTAGCCCCCGCGTCCAGGCAAAAATCGACGCGATCGGGTTGGTGGACGTTTCCTTGCCGTCCTGGTGCTGGCGGTAATGCCGGGTCACGGTACCGTGGGCCGCTTCGGACTCGACCGTCTTGCCGTCGGGCGTCAACAACACCGACGTCATCAGGCCGAGCGAGCCGAAGCCCTGGGCCAAAGTGTCCGACTGCACGTCGCCGTCGTAGTTCTTACACGCCCAGACGAAGGCGCCTTCCCA
>JABMOY010000220.1 GCA_013203955.1 Rhodospirillales bacterium
AGGGATCGGCAGAGGAACCCAAAACCTCGTCCTGACAACGTGTAGGGTCGTAAAGACGACCTCTGGAGCCATTCGTCCCTCGTAAAATAAAATCAGGCAAATCCTAGCGCCACCCTCCAGCCGACTTTTTCAACAGCCTCGGCTATTAGCGGACCTTCTGCCAATCCGCGCCGCTACTCCGCCGCCCCGATTCCCGCCAGCCAGCCGCCGAAATCCTTGAGCGCGCGGGCGCTCATCGCCTGTTTGCGCTTGCGGCCACGCACTCTTTTCCCGCGCTCGTCCGTCTCCTCAATCGGCGGAAACAGCCCGAAGTTGACGTTCATCGGCTGAAACGTGTCTTCCATGGCGCCGCCGGTGATGTGGCCGAGGATGGCGCCCATGGCCGTCGTCGGCGGGGGTAAGTTCGGCGTCTTGCCTAATCGCTCAGTTGCGGCGAAGCGACCCGTCAACAACCCGATAGCAGCGCTTTCCACATAGCCTTCGCAGCCGGTGATCTGACCGGCGAAGCGAAGGCGCGGCATCGCTTTCAGCCGCAGCGTTTCGTCGAGCAGTTTCGGTGAATTCATGAAGGTGTTGCGGTGAACGCCACCCAGCCGCGCGAATTCGGCTTTTTCAAGCCCCGGTATGGTGGCGAAAATGCGCTTCTGTTCGCCGTAGGTCATCTTCGTCTGAAAGCCGACCATGTTGTAAAGCGTGCCGAGCGCGTTGTCCTGGCGCAACTGAACGATGGCAGCCGGTTTGTTGTCCGGGTCGTGGGGGTTGGTCAGCCCGACCGGTTTCATCGGCCCAAAAGACAGCGTCTTCGGGCCGCGTTCGGCCATCACTTCGATCGGCAGGCAGCCTTCGAAATAAGGCGTGTCCTTTTCCCAATCCTTGAACGGCGTCTTTTCGGCGCTGATCAAGGCGTCGATGAAGGCATCGTACTGGGCGTGGTTCATCGGGCAGTTGATGTAATCCTTGCCGTCGCCCTCAGGACCGATTTTGTCGTACCTGGACTGAAACCACGCCTTGTCGAAATCGATCGAGTCTTTGTAGATGATCGGCGCGATGGCGTCGAAGAAGGCGAGGCTGGTTTCGCCGCTGAGTTCCGCGACCGCCTCGGCCAAGGCCGGCGAGGTCAGCGGCCCGGTGGCGATAATGACGGAATCCCAGTCGTCGGGCGGGAGTGCGGCAATTTCCCGGCGCTCGATCTCGATCAGCGGTTCGGCTTCCAACGCCGCCTCGACGGCCGCCGAAAAGCCGTCCCGGTCGACGGCCAGGGCGGAGCCCGCCGGCACCTTGTGGGCGTCGGCGGCGGCGATGATCAGCGAGCCGGCGAGGCGCATTTCCTGGTGCAGCAGGCCGACGGCGTTGGACTCGGCGTCGTCGGACCGGAATGAATTGGAGCACACCAGTTCCGCCAGGGTGCCGGTCTGGTGCGCGGCGGTGCCGCTTATCGGGCGCATTTCATACAGGCGCACGGGCACGCCCGCCTTCGCCAACTGCCAGGCGGCTTCGCTGCCGGCGAGGCCGCCGCCGATGACGTGAACGGGCCCAGGGAGGGGTATGTCTTTTTCCATGCTCATAAGAGCCACAGACATAGTGACCGTCGGCACATTCCACAACACCGAAAAGGCATAAGAGTTTCCACAAAAGCGCCTTTTCGCGCATTATGATCGCATTGGAAAGAATACCATGACCCTACAAGACGAACTCGAAACCAAGGAACAATGGACCAGGTTGTCGCAACAGGACCTGGACAAGATCCTTAGACGTCACCAGCAATTCGCCGACAGCGAACGCGACGGCGAACGCGCGCATCTGTCCATGCATGACCTGTCGTACCTGGACTTGGCGGGTTGCGATCTGTCGCGCGCCGATTTGACCGGCGCGGTGTTGACCCATTGCAACCTGGAAGGCGCGAAGATGGACGACGCCATTTTGTTCGCCGCCGACCTGCGCTTTACCAATATGGTCGGAGTAAGTCTCAACCGCGCCGACCTGCGCGGCGCTTGTTTGGCGGGGGCGAATTTGTCCGGCGCCATGATGAACGATGTCGACCTGCGCGAAGGTGTTTTGCTGCGCTCGGCGGCGGAAGGCGGCGACCTGACCCCGATCACCCACGAAGACGCCACCGCCGGCATGGAAAACACGACGATGAAGGGCGCCGACATGTCGCGGGCCAAGTTTTCGGAAAGCCTGGTGGTGCAGACGGACCTGACGGACTGCATCTTAAAGAACGCGCGTTTCAAGGGCGCCAACCTGTCGATGTCGAACCTGACGGGTTGCGACCTGGAAGGGGCGGATTTCACCAACGCCAACCTGTCGGGGGCCGTTTTCCACGGCGCCGTATTCACGGCGACGACGTTGGACAACGCCGACCTGACGGGGGCCGACCTGATCGGCGCGATGTTCGAAAACATGGATTTCACCAAGGTCAACCTGGACGCCGCCCATATCGCCAAGACCCTGGGCGATCTCGACATTGACCTGAAAAAGCTGATCATTGCGCACGGCAAGTGGGTGAATTCCAACGGCAAGGAAGGCAAACGCGCCGATTTGTCGCGCAAGGACCTGTCCGGCGAATCACTGCAGGGCGTCAACCTGTCGGCGGCGGACATGTCGTTTGCCGTTCTCAAGGGCGCCAACCTGTCGAAGTCGGAATTCCTGATGACCGATTTCTCGTTCGCCGACTTGCGCGGCGTGATCATGGCGCGCGCCGATCTCAGAGGGGCGAAGTTGTTCCGGGCCAATCTGACCGGCGCCAACATGGTCGGCGCGGTGCTCAGCGAGGTGACGATTTCGATCCGCGCCGGCGGTTCCGATTGGCGGGCCAGCCTGGAAAACGCCAAGCTTCGCGGCGCGCTGCTGAACGGCGCGGTGATGAAAAACATGGACATGGTCGGCGCCGACTTCCGCGACGCCGATTTGCGCGATGCCGACCTGTCTGGATCGTTGTTGACGGATGCCGATTTCACCGATGCCGACCTGCGCGGCACCAACATGAACAACACCGATGTCCGCGGCACCAAGGGCTTGCCGAAAAATTTCGAAGAGGATGAGGACTAGCAGGCTGCTGAAAAACCAAGATGTTGAGCAACCACCCTTCGAGACGGACCTCCGGTCCTCCTCAGGGTGAGGCCTCAAATATAATAATGCCTCATCCTGAGCCGCGAGCGCGAGCGAGCGTGTCGAAGGATTGTTGACCAGTTCATCCACTTTTTCGGCAGCCTGCTATGTCATTCATTGAGTCCATGACCTGAGGCCGGTTCAGGCCTATCATCATCCCATGACAGTCTTTGAAGGCCTCGACGCCCTGGCCACCCGCATCGAGGACGGCGCCCTGGTCGCACTGGCCCCGGAATATAGCTGGGTGCCGATGGCGTTGATCCGGGCGTTGATCCGCCGCAAGGTTCGGGATTTGAGCCTGCTGACGGTGCCGATCGGCGGCCTCGCCGTGGATATGCTGATCGGGGCGGGCTGTGTGGAGAGCCTGGAATCCGCCGCCGTCAGCCTCGGCGAAGCGGGGCCGGCGCCGCGTTTTACAAACGCCGTCGAAAGCGGCGCCATCACCATGCGGGATTCCACGTGCCCCGCCATCCACACCGCCTTGCAGGCGTCCGAGAAGGGCGTTGCGTTCATGCCCTTGGGCGGATTGATCGGTTCCGACCTGGTGAAAAACCGCGACGATTGGAAAGTCGTCGACGATCCGATGGGCCTGGGCAAGGAGGGGGGCGGCGGGCCGGTGGTGCTGCTGCCCGCCATCAAACCGGATGTCTGCGTTTTTCACAGCCCCAGGGCCGACCGCGACGGCAACGTTTGGATCGGCATCAGGCGCGAACTGGTGACCATGGCCCATGCCTCGGCCTCGACGCTGGTGACGGTCGAGACCATCGAGGACCGGAATTTCCTGGAAGACGAGGCGACGGCGGCGGGGACGCTGCAATCGCTTTACGTGACGGCGATCGCCGAAGCCAAGGACGGCGCCCGGCCCTTGGGCCTGAGCGGCCATTACGAACGCGACCTTGGCCACATCCGCGCCTATGCCGAGGCGGCGCGCACCCGGCAAGGTTTCGATGCGTATCTCGAGCGGGAAGTCGCCCAAGAAAAATGACGGCCCCCAAATACAAAATGGATTACAGCTTTGAAGAACTGTTGATCTGCGTCCTGGCGCGGCGGCTGGAGGGCCTGAACCACGTCGCCGTCGGCGCGTTGTCGCCGATGCCGGGCTCGGCGGCGTTGTTGGCGAAGGCTGTAGGAGACGGCACGATGCATGTGTCGATCATTCACGGCGACGCCAACAACCCATTCACCGATGGCGGCCGCGAGCTTTTCGACTGCGCCGGGCAGGGGCGCATCGACGCCTTCTTTTTGGGCGGCGCCCAGATCGACGGCGAGGCCAACATCAATCTGCTGGGGTTGGGGCCGTATCCTGATCTGGACAAACGGTTTTCCGGCTCGTTCGGGTCGGCTTATGTCTATTTCGTCGTGCCCCGGGTGTTTTTATTCGCGCCCGAACATTCGAAGCGGGTGCTGGTCGATAAAGTCGATTTCATCAGCGCGCCGGGCACCAGCCCACCGGAGGTGCACCGGCCGGGCGGGCCTAAATATTTGGTCACCGGTTTGTGTGTGATGGCGTTCGATGCCGCCCAAAAGCGCTTCATCCTGGAATCGGTGCATCCGGGCGTCACGGTGGAGCAGGTTCGGGACAACACCGGCTTCGATTTCGATGTTCCTGGCGATGTCCCGGAAACACCGGAACCCGAGGCCGACCGGCTGGAATTGCTGCGGGCTAAAATCGCCCCGCAAATTGCCAAGACCTACCCGGATTTCGCCAAGCGGGTATTTCCGACACGCCAGTCACACTAAAGTGACTTCAGCTTATGGATTGAAAGTAGGGGAACCGGCGTTTACCCTTTTAGCAACGGATTTATGGATTTCAGGAGACCCGAAGTGACGTTTTCCTTTCCAAAATTGCTGGTGGCGGCCTTTCTGGGTGCGCTTTTGCTGGCCCCGATAACGTCGGCAGGGGCAGCGGAAGACGTCGCCGGAACGGTGACGCGGCTGAAAGGCTCGGCGGTCGCCTTGCAGGACGCGGTCCCCAGGGTCTTGAAGGCCGGCGACAGGGTGCTTAAGGGCGACGTGATTTCCACCGGCGCCGACGCGCGGCTGGAAATGAAAATGTTGGATGACGCCGTGATGACGCTCGGCGAAAAGACCATTTTCGTGGTCATCGACTACGTTACCCAGGGTCAGCCCAACGCCGCCATGCGCTTACTCCAAGGCGCCTTCAGCGCCGCCAGCGGTAAAATGATGAAGACCGCAGGCGCGCAGTTCACGGTCGAAACGGAGTTAGGGACCATCGGCATCCGCGGCACCACATTCTGGGGCGGCACGCTGGACAAGGTGTTCGAGGTGGCGCTGTTGGACGGCAAGGGGGTCTATGTCGAAAACAGGGCCGGGCGGGTGGAGCTTACCGGGGTCGGCGAGGGCACCAAGCTGATGGATGCCAACGTCAAGCCGACGGACCCGGTCGTTTGGGCGCCCGCAAAAACCAGCCGCGCCGTGGCGACGGTTTCGTTCTAAATCTCATATCTTCAAAAGGCCGATAAAATGCGACCGCAAACGACGGCCTTTTTACTGCTCGCGCTGGCGACTTTATGTTGGGCCGGTAACTTCGTCCTCGGCCGGGCCATGTACGCCGAAATTCCGCCCTTCACTTTCAATTTCTGGCGCTGGTTTGGGGCGATGTTGATTTTGGCGCCGTTCGTGGCTCCTTCGGCTTGGCAACACCGGCAAGCGATTAGGTCCCATTGGCGCATTCTGACGGTCTTGGCGTTGTTGGGGATTACGGTGTTCAACAGCCTGGCTTATACGGCGCTCAATACCACCACCGCCGTCAACGCCGCCTTAATCGTCGCGTCGCTGCCGGTGGTGATCATGATTTTGTCGTTTGTGATTTACCGGGACCGCATTACCCGACGCCAAGGGGTGGGTCTCGCCTTGTCCCTTGTCGGGGTCGTTATCATCGTCATCAAGGGCGATTGGGCGGTGCTTGCAGCCTTGGACGTAAACGCCGGGGATATTTGGATGACTGTCGGGGTTTTCGTCTGGGCGCTTTATTGCGTGCTGCTGCGGGACCGGCCCAAGGACCTGCCGCCGCTGGTCTTTCTTTTCGCCATCACGGTGATCGGCGTCGCCTTTCTGGCGCCTATCTATGGGTTGGAATTGGCCGTAAAGGGCGGCATTGCGTTGACGTTGGACAACCTTCTGAGCCTCGCTTACGTCAGCGTTTTCGCATCGGTCGTGGCCTACATCGCCTGGAACCGGGGCGTTGCCGAAGTCGGCGCCAACCGGGCCGGTTTTTTTTCTCACCTCATGCCGGTCTTCGCGACGATTCTGGCGGTGGTTTTATTGAATGAATCCTTGTTCGCTTATCACGCCGCCGGTGTCGGGTTGATCGGTTCCGGCCTCGCCTTGGCGACGATCAAGCCCTAGGCAACGCTCTTTCTCTTGTTTTTTCCCCTGTCGCGGCTACGCCGCTCCGCGCCTCTTGTTTTTGTCCCTGTCGCGGCTATGCCGCTCCGCGCCTCTTGTGTTTTTGTCCCTGTCGCGGCTACGCCGCTCCGCGCCTCTTGGTTTCCTCTTGGGCGGCTTCCCATCCGAGCAGCGCCTGGCGTCGCGTCCGCCCCCAGCGGTAGGCGTCATGAACGCCGGTGGCGCGGATGACCCGGTGACACGGGATCAGGAAGGCGATCGGGTTCTGGCTAAGTGCGCTACCGACCGCGCGGGCGGCCTTGGGCGTGCACACCACGCTTGCGAGGTCGCCGTAGGAGACGACGCGGCCCGGCGGCACCGCCGTCAAGGCTTCCCACACTTTGATCTGGAAATTGGTGCCGCTGACGTGCAGCGCCGGGGGATTGTCTTTGTCCCTAAAGACCTGGGCCGCCGCCCCGGCCGTGCCCGCCTTGTCGGCGGCAAAAGTGGCCAGGGGCCAGCGGCGCTTTTGTTCTTCCAGGGCGTTGTCCCCGTCAAAGGTCAGCCCACAGATGCCGCGCTCCGTCATCAGGATATGAAAGCGCCCGAACGGCCCGTCGTGCAGCCCGTGGCGGATGGTTAGCCCGTCGCCCCGGCGCTTGGCTTGCCCCGGCGTCATCGCCTCATAGGCGACGAACAGGTCATGCAGCCGCCCGGGGCCGGATGTCCCGGCTTCCAGCGCCGCGTCCAGCACGCTCCAGGATTGGTCCAGCAGGCTCTTGGAATAGGCGACCGTCAGGTAATGCATGAAGCGCGTCGGGCTGACCCCGGCCCAGCGCGTGAACAGCCGCTGGAAATGATGCGCCGACAGGTTGGCCGCCTTGGCGATGGTGGCGAGGCTCGGCTGGTCCTGGAAATTGGCGTCGATGAAGCGGATGGCCTCCTCAACGCGCACATAATCGCGGGCCTGGGCTTGCGGTCCATAGGAGAGTGCGGGCTTGTCCATCGCTTATTTCCTCCAGAACGGTTTCGCCGCTTCGGCCCTGGCTTCGGCGGGGCTGATGCCGATATCGGCGAGGGCCCTGCAATCCAGCGCCGACAACCGGCGACGCTGGCGAGCGCGTTGCAGCTACATAAAAATGGCACCGCCACAAAGCAAAAGAAAGTTTTTCGGTCGGGTTTTATTAACCGGATATGTTCCGTGCATGGCGGGGCTCCGTTACTTGAACGAAACCCGGAATAGCCTATCCGGCACGCCTTAGCCCACCCGGTTCTTGCGGTTAGGCGGTTTTTCGCTTTTTCGGCTTCGGTTTAGCTTTGGCGGCGGTTTTTTTTGCGACCGGTTTCGATTTTACCGCCGGGCGTTTGCGGTTCAAATAAGGCTTCAAATACTGCCCCGTAAAGCTCGCCTTGACCGCCGCCACATCCTCGGGCGTGCCGGCGGCGACCAGTTTGCCGCCTTTGTCGCCGCCTTCGGGGCCGAGGTCGATGACCCAGTCGGCGGTTTTGATGACTTCCAGGTTGTGCTCGATGACGATGACGGTGTTGCCGGTTTCGACCAGGGCGTGCAGGACTTCCAGCAGTTTGCGCACGTCTTCGAAGTGCAGGCCGGTCGTCGGTTCATCCAAGATATAGATCGTCTTGCCGGTGGCCCGTTTCGACAGTTCCTTGGCGAGCTTGACGCGCTGCGCCTCGCCGCCGGATAGCGTCGTCGCCTGTTGGCCCAGGTGAATGTAGTTCAAGCCGACTTTTTGTAGCGTCACCATCTTGTCGCGGATGGCGGGCACGGCTTTGAAGAAGTCGGCGGCTTCTTCGACCGTCATGTCGAGGACTTCGGCGATCGACTTGCCGCGGAAGTGGACCTCCAAGGTCTCGCGGTTGTAGCGCTGGCCGTGGCAGGTTTCGCAGGTGACATAGACGTCGGGCAGGAAATGCATCTCGATCTTGATGACGCC
>JABMOY010000021.1 GCA_013203955.1 Rhodospirillales bacterium
GCCCACAAGATCACCGCCAATGTCCGCGAGCTGGAAGGCGGGCTCAACCGGGTGGTCGCTCACGCACAGCTTGTCGGTCGCGACATTTCCTTGGAAGCCACCCAGGAAGTGCTGCATGACCTGTTGCGCGCCAATGATCGCCGGGTGACCATCGAGGAAATCCAGAAACGCGTCGCCGCGCACTTTAATATCCGGGTCTCGGACATGCATTCGGCCAGGCGCGCGCGTTCCGTCGCCCGGCCCCGTCAGGTCGCCATGTACCTGGCCAAGCAGTTGACGGCTCGCTCGTTGCCGGAAATCGGACGCAAGTTCGGCGGCCGCGACCACACCACGGTGATGCACGCGGTCAAGAAGGTCGACGAGCTCCGCGAGCACGACACCTCGTTCGCCGAAGACGTCGAATTGCTGCGCCGCATGCTCGAAGGCTAGAAGGCCTAATTTCAGCCGCCATTCCGACGTTTTTTTAAGCCTATTTCCGGCCTTTTTTTGCGCCTTTTTCGGCGCGGAAAGTGGTTACCTGCCGGGGGGCTTCTGATATAATAATTCACTCTTCTGGGGGGCTCATCTGTGGCCCGCGCCGGGGGCTTGAAAAAGCCCCTTACCGCCGCCGTTCCGGTGGCTAAAAAAGATACTAAAGGCTTGAAAATAAACAATGAAATTAACAATTGAGCGGGCCGCTTTGCTGAAGTCTTTGGGACATGTGCAAAGCGTCGTTGAGCGCCGCAACACCATCCCGATTCTCTCAAATTTGAAGCTTGACGCCAGCGACGGGAGATTGGCGCTGAACGCCACCGATATGGACCTCGATATCATCGAGTCCGTGGACGCCGATATCGCCAAGCCGGGGGCCACCACGGCGCCCGCCCATACCCTTTACGACATCATTCGCAAGCTGCCCGAAGGTAGCCAAGTGGAAATGGATGGCGACGGCGAAGGTCGCCTTGTGCTGTCGTCGGGGCGCTCGCGTTTTACGTTGACCTGCCTGCCGACGGATGATTTTCCGGTGTTGTCCGGTGGCGATATGAAACACGAATTCAATCTGGCGCCGGGCGAACTCCGGGCGCTGATCGACAAGACCAGGTTCGCGATCTCGACCGAAGAAACCCGTTATTACCTGAACGGGATTTATCTGCATGCCGCAGATCAGGGGGGAACGGCTGTGCTGCGCGCGGTCGCCACCGACGGCCACCGGCTGGCCCGGGTGGACGCGCCGCTGCCCAACGGCGCGGCGGGAATGCCGGGCGTCATCGTTCCCCGCAAGGCCATCGCCGAACTGCGCAAGCTGGTCGAGGAAACCACGGATGACATCGCCATCGGATTGTCGGAATCGAAAATCCGCTTTTCCTTCGATGGCGCGGTGCTGACGTCGAAGCTGATCGACGGCACTTTTCCCGACTACACCCGGGTCATTCCCGAAGGCAACGACAAGACGCTGGAAGTCGACGCCAAGGCTCTTGCCAATGCGGTCGACCGCGTGTCGGCGATTTCCAGCGAGAAATCCAGGGCCGTGAAGCTAAACCTGGAAAGCGGCAATTTAACCTTGTCCGCCTCCAGCCCCGAGGACGGCACCGCCACCGAGGAGATGGAGGTCTCCTACGAGGGCGAGGCCTTGGAAATCGGCTTCAATGCTACCTATTTGCTCGATATCGCCCGCCAGATCGAAGGCGCTTCGGCGCGGCTATTGCTGGCCGACGCCGCGTCCCCGACCATCCTGACCGAGACCGATGACGCCGGGGCGCTTTACGTTTTGATGCCGATGCGCGTGTAGGGGGCGCCCCCGTTGGGACCGCAAGGATTAGCCGCAATTAATTTGCCAGAGAATGCCCAGGCGCCGGTGCGCCCGGCGGTCAAGCGCCTGACGCTGACCGATTTCCGCTGTTATACCCACCAGCGCCTGGAGGCCGATGATGGTCCCGTCGTGCTGACCGGGCCCAACGGCGCCGGCAAGACCAACCTGTTGGAAGCCTTGTCGTTTCTGGTTCCGGGGCGGGGGCTCCGGCGGGCAAAACTGGCCGACGTGATGCGCCGGGACTCCGGTGATAATGCGCCCGCCCCCGGGCCGTCTCGCCCATGGGGCGTTGCGGCAAGCGTCATGACGCCTCGGGGCAAGGTCGATATCGGCACCGGTTATCTGGCCGGGGGCCAGGGTGGGGGTAAAGCTGAAAATTCCGGCAGCCGCGATAAACGCACGGTCAAGATCGACGGCGAAATGGTCAAAAGCCAGGCCGCCTTGGCCGACCACGTCAGCGCCCAGTGGCTGACGCCGCAAATGGATCGGCTGTTCCTGGAAGGTCCGGGGTCGCGGCGGCGCTTCCTCGACCGGCTGGTGTTTGATTCCGACCCTGCTCACCTGGGCCGCGTAAATGCTTATGACCACGCCATGCGCGAACGCATGCGCCTGCTCCGTTCTTCCGGGCCAGGGGGAACAGGCGGGGGCGCCGATGATGTCTGGCTGACGACCCTTGAAGACACCATGGCCGCCAAGGGCGTGGCCGTGGCCGCCGCCCGGCTCGATCGGGTCCGGCGCTTGGGCGAACAATTGGCCGCCGATACCGGGGCCTTCCCGAAGGCCGCCGTCGAGGCCGCCGGCACCGTCGAAGGCTGGCTCGGCAATGGCCCGGCCTTGGCCGCCGAAGACCGGTTCAGGGATGTGCTTCGGGCCGGGCGGACTAAGGATACCGCGACCGGCCGCGCCACCGTCGGCCCGCATCGGAGCGACCTCAAGGTTACGCACTTGGGCACCGGCCATGGGGCCGAGTTCTGCTCGACCGGTGAACAAAAAGCGCTGCTGGTCGCCCTGGTGCTGGGGGCCGCGAAATTGAAAGCCCGCGAGCTTGGAGCGCCGCCGCTGCTGCTGCTTGATGAAATTACCGCGCATCTCGACGACGAACGCCGGAATGCGCTGTTCGATGAAATTTCAGACCTCGGCGCCCAGGTCTGGTTAACCGGCACCGAGCCGGACCTTTTCGCCCCTCTTGCCGGGCGGGCACAGTTTTTCGATGTCGCCGACGCCCGCGTCACTCCCCGAACATAAAACAACCGAGACGGACCCCTTAAATGCCTGAAAAAACGACCAAAAAAACCGATAAGACGGCCCCAAAAAAGGCCGTCGAAAAGGCCGCTAAGACGCCGACGCCTGAAAACGGTAATGGCGATGTCTATGACGCCGAATCGATTAAGGTTCTGCGCGGGCTTGAAGCCGTGCGCAAGCGCCCCGGCATGTACATCGGCGACACCGACGACGGCTCCGGGCTGCACCACATGATCTATGAAGTCGTCGACAACGCCATCGACGAGGCGCTGGCCGGGCACTGCGACACCGTCGAGACGACCCTCAATGGCGACGGCTCGGTTACGGTCTCGGACAACGGTCGCGGCATTCCCGTCGACATCCACCACGAAGAGGGGATTTCGGCGGCCGAGGTCATCATGACCCAACTGCATGCCGGCGGTAAGTTCGATCAGAACTCGTACAAGATTTCGCGCGGGCTGCACGGGGTCGGCGTGTCGGTGGTCAACGCGTTGTCCGAGTGGCTGGAACTGAAGATCCGCCGCGAGGGCAAGGAATATTTCGTCCGCTTCAAGGACGGCGAGGCCGAAAACCCGCTGCGGGAAATTGGCGAAGCCCCCCTGGGCGATGACGGCCAGCCGCTGACCGGCACCGAATTAACGTTTTTGGCGTCGACGAAGACGTTTACCATGACCGACTAC
>JABMOY010000221.1 GCA_013203955.1 Rhodospirillales bacterium
CCAGCCGCGCGGCTTTCTTGGCGGCCTTTGCCTTCTGGCGTTCCATGCGTTCGAATTTGTAGTTGGGCTTGCGGGGCATATTTATCCTTTATGTCAGCCCGAACCGATACATTAACCGGACGAACTTCTGTTGCCGGCTACCGGATGGGGCCGGCACCCAGATAATGAAGACGCTTTAGGCGGGAAACATCAGTCGGAGACGACCAGATTCTCCGCCGAGGATTTGCCGTCTTGACCGGGCACGAGTTCGAATTCGACTTTTTGCCCTTCGTTGAGTGTCGTCAGACCCGCCCGTTCGACGGCGGAAATGTGAACGAAGGCGTCCTTGGAGCCATCGCTCAGCTCAATAAATCCATATCCCTTTGTCGGGTTGAACCATTTTACAGTTCCGGTAGCCATTTCGTGTCTCGTCCTTTCGAAAGCATTTAGTTAGCGCAGACCCCCGTAATGTGAGCAGTTAGGGCGTTTTGTGCAAGAAAAATCGGCCCTGGGATGGCCCTCGGATGGCCCTCGGATGGCCCTGGGGCGGGGCCGGGAAGGCGTGTGCAAGGACCGAAAATCGCCGTGGATGAACCTATTGCCGCCTTCAGGAAGTGGGCAAAAAATCGCACGGGATGGAGCTTCGGATGCCGCCTGAATGGAACGGAATGGTCTGATGGTAAAGGTATGATGGCCACATGACCAACAGGCCCTCTTGCGGTTGAAAAACGGGGAAGGCGGGATCGGGCTGGTTGGCCAGATAATCCGGTGGCCGGCCGAATTCGATCCAGGCCTGATGTTCTTGGTTTTCCGTCTCCATGACGTCGGGCAGCCTGGCGTAGTAACACGCCGTGATCCAGCTATCCGGGTGGATGTGCGATCGAACGTGGCCCTGGCCTTCCCAGATGTTGGCGAAAATGTCCTTGGTCCAGGTCTTGGGCCGTTGCGCCAGAAACGGGTGCTTGGGGTCGATGGGGTGCGTGTCCAGGTAGCGCACCAGGGCTTCGTCGTAAATCTTCATGAGTTGATAGATGGGGCTGTTTTCCCCGTCTCTCTGAAGGTTATAGAAGCGCTTGCCGCCCGACATTGATTGTTCGTGCGGCTGCGCAATCATCTCCGGGTCGGCGGCCAGACGCTGGAAAAGTGCTTCGTTGAAGGTTTTTAAATCATCATAGCCGCTGGGAACATCGACGATGCCGATTTGCATAAAACGCTCGAAATCACTGAGAAACGCGCCCTCTTCGTCACGGCCGGCGCCGACGTAGGCGGTCGTCTTGAGCCCCAGGGCGGCCGTATTGCCGGCATCGACGGCAAGCACCCGATCGGCACACTCGAGAACCTCGTCCCACAGGTCCTGCTTTGTTTTCGGGTCGTTGTAGTTTGTCGATGGAGCGGCGGAGCCGGGGTCCAGTTCCGGCAGAAGATCATCAATCGAGCGGCGATGGCCAAAGCCGATGTCGCGCAGCACTTTGCCCAGCTCAATCAGCGCTATGGGGGAGGCGGGTTCTAACTCTAGGGCGCGGCGGAAGCATTGCTCCGCCTTCTCCAGCCGTCCCAGATCGTGGAACACGCCTCCCAGATTGCTATGCGCCTCGGCGAAGTTGGGATTGAGGGCAAGGGCTTTTTCGTAACACTGGACGGCGTCATCGAGCCAGCGGCGTTCCTTCAACACGTTGCCCATGTTGTTGTGCGCCTCGGCCAAATCGGGGTTGATGTCGAGCGCCCTTTTGAAACTGGCGATGGCGTAGCTGAGCGCACCCATTTCCCTGCCCGTGGTGTCGAGATGCGTATAGGCCTCGGCATAGCCGGACTTGAGCCCCTTATCGATGTCGCGCCGCCCTTCGATGCTGAACAGCGCGTTGCCCATGTTGTTGTGCGCCTGGGCGAAGTCCGGCTTCAGGTTGATGGCCATTTGGTAGCTGGCGACGGCGTCGTCAAAGTATTCCAGTTCCTGCAACGCATTACCGAGATTGAAATGGGCCTCGGCGTATTCCGGCTTGGCGGTAATGGCGTTCTGGAAGCTGGTAACCGCATCTTCCAGGAGCCCTAAGTCTTCGAGCGTATTACCAAGGTTATTGTGTGCCTCGGCATGTTCGGGGGTGAGGCCAATGGCCTTTTGGTAGCTGTCCTGTGCTTCTTCCAGCCGCCCCAGTTGGCGCAGCGCGTTGCCCAGATTGTAGTGCGCCATCGCGTAATCCGGCTTGATGGCGAGGGCTTTGCTGATTTGCTGCACGGCGATGTCGGGTTTGCCGACCTGATAGGCAATCACCCCGATCATATGAAGCGCCGCCGGATGATCGGGCTCGGCTTCCAGGATGTCCCGGTAGATGCCTTCGGCTTCGGCCAGATGGCCGGAAGCGTGATGTTGCATGGCAATATCGATGGTGCTCATTTCCTGCCCCCCCAAGAGCTCTCATGCCATTAGTCGTAGGGCAGGCAAGACAAATATTCCTTGATAAAAATCAAGTCAGGGGCATGACGAGGCCGGGGAGGATCTAGAGACGGGGGGAGCCCTCAGCACCCTTTAAATTCAGGCTTGCGCTTTTCCATGAAGGCTTTGCGGCCTTCCTGGTAGTCGTCCGAGGCGAAGCAGTCGTCGACGACTTTCTGGCAGAGATCGAGATCGCGCGCATCCGTATCCTTGAAGATTTCATTGACGACGGTCTTCGCCGCCAGCACCGTCAGCGGCGCGTTGCCGGCAATGGTTTTTGCATAGTCGTCGACATAGGCCGCGACCTCACCGGGCGGCAAGACCCGGTTGACCAGACCCATATCGTAGGCTTCCTGGGCATCGAACTGGCGCGCCGTGAAGAAGATTTCCTTGGCCGCCGCCGGGCCGACCTGATCGACGAGAATTTTCA
>JABMOY010000222.1 GCA_013203955.1 Rhodospirillales bacterium
GCTTCCATGAACGGCTGCTCCTTCAGATCGCCGGCGTGAAAGCGGCCGTCGTGGTCGAAGCAGCACGCCGACAGGTGGCCGTCGTGGGTAACCCGCGCCTCGGTAAACAACGACCAGCACGGCACCGGTTCGCGCATGTTGTCGGCGCGGCCCGGATTTCCGCCGCGGATGGCCCAGCCACGGTCGGTTCCATCGACGCTGACCAGATCGGCTTGCGAGTACAGCGGCAGCGAATAGACCTGATCCAGGATCGGAAGAGACATTATTCTCTCAGACGTTAATCAACGATCTGCAAGCAAGGCATCAATGACCGGACATTCTGGAACCTGACGACTATCACATTCGGCAAAGGTCGTGGCGAGCGTTTGTTCGAGCCTTTGCAAATCGGAAATCTTTTCACGGATCGTATCCAGATGTTCCTTTGTTAATTCCCGCACTTCCGCGCAGGTGTACGAGCCGCCATCGACGAGGGTCAGCAACTCTCGAAGTTGTTCGATGCTAAAGCCGAGTTCGCGGCCTCGCAGGATGAAGCGCAAGCGTTGTTGATGGGCCACGCCATAGATGCGGTATCCGCTTTCGTTGCGAGGTGGGTCATTGAGAAGCCCGATTTTCTCGTAATAACGGATCGTTTCGATGTTACAACAGGCTTTCTTCGCCAATTCTCCGCGCTTCATAATCCTTCACCAAGTCGTGATCCAATCGCATTAATAAGATACGGGCTTGACCCTGTAGTTGCTACAGACCCTATCTTACCGTCATGTTCATGAATGGATCAACGGGTCAATTGGCTCGAAGGGTATGGGGCGATGACAGTATTTGAAGAAAATCACGGTTTGCCATTGGATGTTATGGAGGAGACAACCGCCAATTTGCGAAATAGCGAAACCGGCAAGAAGGGAATAATGGCTGCGGGCAGTATCCTCGGAGCCATCACCGCCTCGTCCTGCTGCATTTTGCCACTGGTGCTTTTTAGTCTCGGCATAGGTGGCGCCTGGGTCGGCAACCTGACGGCACTCTATCCCTACAAGCCATATTTCGTGACCATTACGCTGCTCTTTCTAGCAGGCGGCTTTTATATGGCCTATCGCAGGCCGAAGGCGGTTTGCGGGCCGGGCTCCTATTGCGCCACACCCACCTCGGAGCGTGTTCTCAAGATTTCACTGTGGAGCGCGACCCTGCTGGTTTCGGCTGCTCTCGCCTTCCCCTATGTGGCCCCTTACCTGTTGGACTAACGAAGAAAGGATCAAGTTCGGATGAAACGCTTAATCACAACCATGGCCTTTACGGCCACCGTGCTCGCCGCCGGAATAGGCTTTGCCGCCGAGAAGACCGTCACCCTGGCGGTCGAGAATATGTTTTGCGCGTCCTGCCCTTATATCGTCAAGAAGTCCCTGGCAAGGGTAACGGGGGTGACGAAGGTGGATGTTTCCTTTGAGCGGAAAACGGCCATGGTCACATTCGATGACGCCAAAACCAACATCGAGGCCCTGACGGGCGCGACCTTCGATGCGGGATACCCCTCCGAACTTAAGAATTAACGAGGGGCGAAAAACAAATGAAGAATCGCACGAGTTTAAGAACCGGCTTTATCGGCACAGCCGTAGCGGCAATCTGCTGTTTTACCCCGTTCTTGGTGGTGCTGCTCGGCGCGGTCGGTTTGTCGGCTTGGTTGGGTTGGCTCGATTATGTGCTGTTCCCGATTCTGTTCGCGTCCATGGGGCTTGTCGCCCACGCGCTGTATTTGCGCGCCGGAAAGGTCGGCCCAAGACCCAAGGGATATATCCTGGCGGCGGTCGTCATTCTAACGGCCCTTTTATTCTGGCTGGAATTCAGGTTCGCTCTGCGCCTTTCCATTGCCGCCGCCGTCGTTGTCGCGGCCTACGCCTATTATTTGCGCCGGGGCAAAGCGGCGAAAGCCAGTGGCGCGCCCTCGGAGGACAATAAATTGGAACAAAAATCATGACCAACCCGACCCACGACGGCTGCGACTCCGGCACTGAAAAAAAACCGAACGGTCATTATGATTTAGCGGTCATCGGCGCGGGGTCGGCGGGCTTTTCCGCCGCCATTACCGCCGCCGAGGAAGGCGCGCAAGTGGCTTTAATCGGTTTTGGCACCATCGGCGGCACCTGCGTCAATGTCGGCTGCGTGCCGTCGAAGGCGATGATCCGGGCCGCCGAGGCGGTGCATCACGCAAACGCCACATCCCGCTTTGACGGCATAAAGGCTGAGGCCCATGTCGAAAATTGGGACGCTTTGACGAAACAGAAGGACGAACTCGTTAGCCACCTTCGCCAAGCCAAGTACATCGACCTTTTACCGTCCTACAACAACATCGCTTATATGGAAGGTGCGGCATGTTTGGCCGATGGCGGCGTGACGATAAATGGCAAACTGGTCAAGGCGGGTAAAGTCATTATCGCCACGGGGACATCCCCGGCGGCGCCCGATATTTCCGGCATCGAGAATGTCTCCTATCTGACCAGCACAGAGGCTTTGGACCTCAAGCAATTACCTAAATCCCTTCTCGTCATCGGCGGCGGCTACATCGGTTGTGAGTTGGCGCAGATGTTTGCCCGTTCCGGCGTGAAGGTGACGATCGTCTTTCGTTCCCGTCTGCTGCCCGAGGCGGAGCCGGAAATCAGCGCCGCCCTGACGGGATTTCTGCAAGACGAAGGGGTCACGGTACGGGGCGGTGTCACCTACAGAGAAATTCGTGAAACGGATAAAGGCATCGCCCTCGACGTAACCGAAGACGGGCAGGATGTTGCCATCGAGGCCGAACAAGTGCTGGTGACGACGGGACGGCGGCCCAATACGGATGGATTAGGGCTCAAAGAAGCTGGGGCCGAACTGCTACCGAACGGTGGCGTCAAAGTCGATGACAGGATGCGTACGACAAAAGCCGGCGTCTATGCCGCCGGCGATGTCACCGGACGAGACCAATTTGTCTATATGGCGGCCTATGGGGCGAAGATCGCCGCCAAGAACGCCTTGAATGGCGACAGTCTGATTTACGATAATTCGGCTATGCCCTGGGTGGTGTTCACCGATCCGCAAGTTGCCGGGGTGGGGCTTTCAGAAGCCACCGCCAAGAAAAAGGGCTTCGACGTGAAGACTTCCTCAATCACACTCGACCACGTTCCCCGTGCGCTTGCCGCCCGGGACACGCGGGGGCTTATCAAGCTGGTGGCGAATGTGAAAACAAACAAACTTCTCGGCGCGCAAATTCTTGCCCCCGAGGGCGCGGACAGCATCCAGACAGCGGCGTTCGCGATTAGGCAGGGCCTCACCGTCACCGAACTCGGGGAAATGATCTTCCCTTACCTGACGACGGTTGAAGGGCTTAAACTTGCAGCCCAGACCTTTGATAAGGACATCGCCATGTTGTCGTGTTGTGCCGGGTGATTGCCAAGAGATTATAGGGGTTCGCATTGAATATGGCGGGAAAGGATTGGGCTGGACGGCGGCGGACACTCATGATCGCATGGGGAGAGTTTATCAATAAGAATGCCAGCCCCAGGTCAACGGCGGCACGCCGTCGCGGAAATGACGATACCACCCTATTCCGTCACTCCCGCGAAAGCGGGAGTCCAGGTATGGTTCTGGATTCCCGCCTGCGCGGGAATGACGTGAGAAGAGTGAAAAGCCTGGACCTTGCCCGGGTCTATTCGGTGAACCTTCTTCTTTATCTTTTTCTACCCATAAGAAACGCAACTGCTGCAGACGGTATCGCGGACGTCGCCATTGAGATGCGCCTGGCGCAGGTCTTGGAACATTTGCGAGTGCCAGGCTTCCATGAACGGCTGCTCCTTCAGATCGCCGGCGTGGAAGCGGCCGTCGTGGTCGAAACAGCACGCCGACAGGTGGCCGTCGTGGGTAACCCGCGCCTCGGTAAACAATGACCAGCACGGCACCGGTTCGCGCATGTTGTCGGCGCGTCCCGGATTTCCGCCGCGGATGGCCCAGCCGCGGTCGGTTCCATCGACGCTGACCAGATCGGCTTGCGAATACAGCGGCAGCGAATAAACCTGATCCAGGATCGGCTCCAATTCGGCGACTACTTTTTTCATGCGCTCGCCCTGTTCGCCGTCGTAATTGATGTAGGACGCGTAAAGCCCGCAATCGTAATTTCCTTCGTTGCGGACGTCGACGGCGGCTTTGATGTTTTCGATGATGGCCGGAAAGATCGACGCCTTGACCCCGGCGATATCGGCGAATTGGCGCTCGTCGGCGTAATTGAGCGAGAACTTCATGCTGTCGAGCCCGGCGTCCATGCACGCCTTGACCTTGTCCGGCGTCGACAGCGACCCGTTGGTGGTGATGAAGACGTAAGGAAAGCCTTCGTCCTTGGCGGCTTTGATGGCGTCGGGCAGCCAATCCAGGATCATGCTTTCGCCGAGATAAAACATCCCGACTTCTTCAATGCCGGACTGACGCAGATCCTTCAGCAGTTTCAAGTAGAAGTCCCAGTCCATGTCGCCCTTTTCGCGCAGCTTGTCCGCGGTGGCGCAGAACGAACATTTGAAATTGCAGCGCGCCGTCAACTCGATCTTGACGCTCTTCGGGCACGGCGGCGTGGCGGCGCGCCTTTCTTTGTCGATGCCGGTAATGGCGTCGATGCGGTCGGTGATTTTTCCGATGGACATTCATTGGTCTCCCGTTCGATTCGGTTGGCCCTGTTGGAAAGGGTGATGGCGTTGGCTTAGAGATTGGGGATTGTCGCCCTCCCGGCGATTTGGCGCCTTGATAATGGTTAAGAAGGCTGCCCGGCTTGATTCTGTAAAATTAGGATAATTTATACCAAATAAAGGAAAAAAATCTTGACAATTGAGAACAAAACAAGTATATAAGTCGAGAAAGGAGGAATTTTATGGCGACGCTATTTTTTCAACAACCGGTGACCCGCCTTCGCCAGGGCTACGGCGGGCAAGAAATGACGATAAATGACGACTTTTTCGGCCCCGTCTCGGCGGCTTATCGTTACCTTTCAAGGTGTTGGGGCCAGGGCGGCGGCGAAAACGGACGACTTTCGGACGACTTTCGGACGACCCCCCGACGACCTAATGACGACCCCCGGACGACTTCCGGACGACCCAATGACGACCCCCGGACGATCCAGCAACGACTTTCGACTCCCTACCCGGATGGGGCTAAGGTGCAAATTCGAATGAAAAAAATTTTTCCCAGGACGGCAAAAAGAAGTGCGGCGATAAACGCGTGAGCAAAAAACCGGAACACGTTTTCCTGATCGACGGATCGGGATTCATCTTTCGCGCCTATTACGGCATCAAGGCGGATATGACCAACCCCGGCGGGACGCCGGTCAACGCCGTGTTCGGCTTCACCAAGATGCTGATGAAATTGGTCGCCGATACCGACGCCGACCACATCGCCGTCGTTTTCGACCGCGCCCGCAAAACCTTTCGCAACGACATCTACCCCGAATACAAGGCCAACCGAAGCGACCCGCCGGAAGACCTGATCCCGCAGTTCGCCCTGGTCCGCGACGCCGCCAAGGCCTTGAATGTGGCCGCCGTCGACATGGAAGGGTTCGAAGCCGACGACCTGATCGCCACCTATGCCAAGCTCGCGGTGGCGGCCGGCGCCGACGTTACCATCGTGTCGTCCGACAAGGACCTGATGCAACTGGTCGGCCCCAAGGTCGTCATGCTGGACGCCATGACCGACAAGATCATCGGCCCGGATCAGGTCTTCGAGAAATTCGGCGTCGGCCCGGAAAAAGTTATCGAGGTGCAGGCCCTGGCCGGCGACTCGTCGGACAACGTGCCCGGCGTTTCCGGCATCGGCGTCAAGACGGCGGCGCAATTGATCAACGAATACGGCGACCTGGAAACGCTGCTCGCCCGCGCCGGGGAAATCAAACAACCGAAGCGCCGCGAAAACCTGCTGGGCGAAGCCGATGCGGCGCGGCTATCGCTGGATTTAGTGACGCTCCGCGACGACGTGCCCGTGGAACACGGCCTCGATTATTTCGCCATCCGCCAACCGACGGCGGAAACGCTGCTGCCGTTTTTGAGGGCAATGGGTTTCAAGTCGTTGTTGAAGACGGCGGAGGCGCGCTTCGGTGTTGCCCCATCCGCTTCTTCTCCTGACGGAGAAGAACCCGGTCATGAGTCCCCCCCGAATGAACAGGCGCAAGCGAAAGAAGTAAGTTCCCGCTATGAACTGGTGCAGACGAAAGAGGCGCTCCAGGCCTGGGTCGATCAAGCGACGAAAGCAGGCTTCGTCGCCGTCGATACCGAAACCACGGGGCTGGATGCCATGCGCGCCGATCTGGTCGGCGTGTCGCTGTCGATTGAACCCGGCCGCGCCTGTTACGTGCCGCTGGGCCACAAAAAACCGGCGGCGCAAGGGACGTTCGATCTCGGTGGTGATGGTGGCAGTGACGGCGGCGGCGGCCTGCCTTCGCCGAAGCGAAGCTCCGGCTTCGCGCAGGCAGGTGAAGTGCCGGATCAAATTCCGATCAAGGACGCCGTAAAGATATTAAAGCCGCTTCTCGAAGACCCATCGGTGTTGAAGATCGGCCAGAATATCAAGTATGACATGAAGGTGCTGGTCCGCCACGGCATCAACATTGCCCCCATCGACGACACCATGCTGCTCAGCTATGTGCTCGACGGCGGCCTTCACGGTCACGGCATGGACGAATTGGCGCTTAGGTTCCTGGACCATCAAACCATCAAGTATGCGGACGTTACCGGCACCGGCAAGGCGAAGGTGACGTTTGACATGGTGTCGTTGGATCGTGCGCTCGATTACGCCGCCGAAGACGCCGACATCACCGCCCGCCTGCACCGTTGCCTGAAACCACGCCTCGTCCAGGACCGTATGACGACGGTCTATGAAACCTTGGAAAGGCCCCTGATACCCATACTGGAAGCCATGGAGAGGACCGGCATCAAGGTCGACGGCAAGGAATTAAAAAGATTATCGGATGATTTCGCGGCCCGGCTGGCCGTCTTGGAAGGCGAAATTTACAAACTCGCGGGCCGGGAATTCAACGTCGGCTCGCCGAAACAACTGGGCGAAATCCTGTTCGACGAATTGGGCCTGCCCGGCGGCAAGAAGGGCAAGACGGGCGCCTATGCGACCGGCGTCGAAGTGCTGGAAGCGTTGGCCGATCACGGTCACGAGTTGCCGGTGAAGATGATCGACTGGCGGCAATTGGCGAAATTGAAAAGCACGTACTCCGACGCGCTGACCGAACAGATCAATCCGGCGACGGGCCGGGTGCACACGTCTTATTCGCAAGGCGCCGTCGCCACCGGGCGCTTGGCGTCGTCCAATCCGAATTTGCAGAACATTCCCATCCGCACCGAAGAAGGCCGCAAGATCCGCCGCGCCTTCGTCGCCGACAAGGGCATGACGCTGCTCAGCGCCGATTATTCGCAGATCGAATTGCGGCTGCTCGCCCACGTCGCCGGCATCGACGTCTTGAAGGACGCCTTTCGCGACGGCCAGGACATCCACGCGATGACGGCGTCTCAGGTTTTCGGCGTGCCGATGGACGGTATGGACCCGATGGTCAGACGCAAGGCCAAGGCCATTAACTTCGGCATCATCTACGGGATATCGGCTTTTGGGTTGGCCCGGCAATTGGGCATCGGCAATTCCGAAGCCGGCGAATACATCAATTCTTATTTCGAAAAATACCCCGGCATCCGCGATTACATGGAACGAACCAAGGAACAGGCGCGCACCAAAGGTTATGTAGAAACGTTGTTCGGGCGCAAGTGCCACATCAAATCGATCAACGAAAAGAACCCGAACGTGCGCGGTCTTGGCGAACGGGCCGCCATCAACGCGCCGATCCAGGGCGGCGCCGCCGACATTATCAAGCGCGCCATGATCCGCCTGCCGGATGCTCTGGCGGCAAAAAAATTAAAGGCCGTTATGCTGCTGCAAGTGCACGATGAGCTGATCTTCGAGGTGCCGAAGAAGGAATTAAAAGAAACCACCGAGGTGGTGAAAAAAATCATGGAAGGTGCGGCGCACCTGGATGTGCCGCTGGTCGTCGATGTCGGGTCGGGGGATAACTGGGACGATGCTCATTAAGAACGGGGCTCATTAAGCGCGGGCGGCGGCTTTCTTTTTCAGATGTTTGACCAACCGATAGCCCAACAGCACGGCGCAAATGCCGGCGTAAATAATCGGCTCAAGCTGCACGCCCTTGCGCATCATATAAAAATGAACGCAGGTGGCGATACCGGCGACGTAGACTCCTTTATGGAGCGTGGTCCAACGTTTGCCGCCGAGCCGCTTGATCATGCCCTTGGTCGACGTCGCCGCCATCGCCGCCAGGATCAGGAACGACCCCATGCCGACGGTGATGTAGTTGCGCTTGGTAATATCTTTCCAGATTTCGCCCCAGTCGAAAAACTGATCCAAGCCAATATAGCTGCTGAGGTGAAGGCAGACGTAAAAAAACGCATAGAGCCCGATCATGCGCCGGAACCGCATGATGTCTTTCAGTCCGGTCAAGCCGCGAATGGGGGTCACTGCCAGCGCCATCAGCAAAAAACGAATGGCCCAATCGCCGAGGTAACGATTGATGTATTCGATGGGGTTGGCGCCCAACGGACCGGTCGGGCCGAAGCCGCTGGCATAGGCGGTCCAGGCGATCCAGGTAAGCGGTCCCAAGGCGCCGACGAATACGGCGGGCTTGATGATTTTTCGGATGAAGGTGTCGCGGGTCATGAGAAGGCTATGGCTTATATTATAAGGCGCGCCTTAGTAAAGTTTCTTCAAGTCCATGTCGGAATACATCGACGCGACTTCTTCTTCATAGCCGTTGAACATCTTGGTCGGGCGTTTCAGGAAATCGCCGATGCGCCGTTCCTTGGCCTGGCTCCACCTGGGGTGGTTCACCGTCGGGTTGACGTTGGAATAAAACCCGTA
>JABMOY010000223.1 GCA_013203955.1 Rhodospirillales bacterium
CCTGGACTCCCGCTTTCGCGGGAGTGACGGAATAGGGTGTGGACAAGTCCTCGGATAGTTTGTGAATAGCCTTCATAATTAGCGCCCCTTTCGCACCCCCAATAAGAGTAAAATAAGCCGATTCGGTCCTGTGGTAACGGGCCCGGAGTGTTGAACATGTGAGAATCTTAGACCATGGCCTTTTCCGATCAGTTCCTGGAAGACCTGCGCGCCCGCATCGGCCTCGCCGATGTCATCAGCCGCCGCGTCAAGCTGACCCGCAAGGGCCGCGAACATATGGGGCTTTGCCCGTTCCACAAGGAAAAGACGCCGTCTTTTACCGTCAACGAGGAAAAGGGCTTCTATCACTGCTTCGGCTGCTCGGCCCACGGCAGCGTCTTCGACTTCGTCATGGAAACCGAGGGCCTGAACTTCCCGGAAGCGGTTGAAAAGCTGGCGGGCGAAGCCGGCATGGAGGTCCCCCAGGATACGCCTGAGAACCGCGAACGCCAGGAACAACGCCAGACGCTGTTCGATGTTACCGAGAAGGCGGCGCAATTTTTCGAGCGCACGCTGCACATGCCGGACGGTCGCCAAGCGCTGGATTACCTGAAAGGCCGGGGACTGACCGACGAGACGATCAAGCATTTTCGCTTGGGCTTTGCGCCTGATGGGCGGAATGCGATGAAAGCGGCACTGGCCAAGGACGGCATCGACGAAGGCCGGATGATCGCCACCGGGTTGATCATCAAGCCCGACGACGGACAAGAGGCGGGGACGGGCGAAGCCCGGACAGGGAGACCAAGAAGAGATAGCTATGACCGTTTCCGCGGGCGGGTGATGTTCCCGATCACCGACGCCCGCGACCGCGTTATCGCCTTCGGCGGGCGTATCTTGGGAGAGGGTGAACCGAAATACCTGAATTCCCCGGAAACGCCGCTGTTCCACAAGGGCCACGTGCTGTACGGCCTGAAGGCGGCGTCCGGGCCGGCGCGCAAGGCAGGCACGATCATCGTCACCGAAGGCTACACCGACGTTATCGCGCTCCATCAGGCGGGCTTTGAGAACGCCGTGGCGCCGCTCGGCACGGCCCTGACCGAAGACCAGATCCGCCTTCTGTGGAAGATCGTGCCGGAACCGGTGTTGTGTTTCGATGGCGATGGGGCCGGGCAAAAAGCCGCCGGGCGCGCCGCCGAGCGGGCCTTGCCGTTGCTGCAATCGGGGTACGGGCTGCGTTTCGCCCTGCTGCCCGATGGCGAGGACCCGGACAGCATGATCAGGTCAGGCGGTGCCGCCGTCATGAAGGCCATCATCGACGGCGCCCTGCCGTTGTCGGAGGTCTTGTGGCGAATGGAAACCGGGGGGCGGCTACCGAAAACGCCGGAAGAACGCGCCGGCCTGCAAAAACGGCTCAAGGACTATGCCCGGCAAATAAGCGACCAGACGCTGCGCGCCCACTTTTCATCGCAATTCAACGACCGCATCTGGTCGAACACCGGAAAGAAGAGACAAGGCCAAGGACGGTATGGGGGGGACAAGGACTGGACGCCGTCCATGCACCTAGAGCCCGGCAACGGCCCGCAAGCCAATATCGCCGCCAACGAAAGCGCCCAACGGGTGCTGTTGGCGATCATCATCAACCACCCTGAAATCTTCGACGGCGTCGAGGAAACGCTGGGCAAGTTCAGTTTCGGCGAAGAGCGGCTCGACCAATTGCGCCAGGAGTTGATCTCGGTGCTGTTGAAAGACGCCGACATGGAATCGGACGGCGTCCGCGACGTGCTGCGTCAACGCGGCTTCGCCGAAAGCCTGGATGTTTTATTCCGCGACCCGCTGATCAGCAGCAACCGCCACATCAACAAAGACGCGGTGCCCGAGAATTACCGGTTGCTGTGGAACGAGAACGTCGACCTGTTGAAGCATCTTGAAAACGCCCCGGAAATCGAAAAAGCCAGGGAATCAGGGGGGAATCGCATTGCCCAAGACGATTGGGAGCAGACGAAGGCGCTGCTCGAGGAAACCATGCCCGGAGAAAGAGAATGAAAAGCCGGTTTTCCCCATGTTCCACAGCCGCCGCTTGACCCATCTGGCATTGCTTTTGCATAAGAGAACGTCTTGGAAATATTGAGTTTTTTCGCCCTCGGCGCTTGACAAAAACCGCCAACAGGACTTAAACACCCTGTCAGCCAAATCAGGACTTGCAACAGCGTCATTTGAAAACCATCTAATCCAAGTGGTTTTTAGTCTGCGTTAACCGGCTATCGAACGCGGGCAGAGGTTTTGGCCGCCCTCATGCGATCCACCCATAAAGGTTATTAAATTGGCAAAAGCAGCAGCACAGAAAGCGGAACCCCAACCAAGCGGCGACGGCCCCTTGCTCGACACCCTTAATGCCGCCGTCAAGAAAATGATCGCCGAGGGCAAGGAAAAAGGGTTCGTCACCTATGACGACCTGAACGCTGCCCTGCCCCCCGACCAGGTGTCTTCGGAACAGATCGAAGACACCATGACCATGCTGTCGGAAATGGGCATCGGCGTCGTCGAAAACGAAGACGGCGAAGATGCCGCCGCCGCGGGTGATGACAAGAAAAAAGACGACGACGAACCCAGCGGCAAGGCCGGCAATGTCGACGAAGCCGACCTTGGCCGCACCGATGATCCGGTGCGTATGTACCTCCGGGAAATGGGGTCGGTCGAATTGTTGTCGCGCGAGGGCGAAATCGCCATCGCCAAGCGCATCGAAGCCGGACGCGAGATGATGATCGGCGGCATTTGCGAAAACCCGCTGACCATTCGCGCCATCGTCAAATGGCATGACGCGCTGGTCGACGAAAGAATGCTGCTGCGCGACATCATCGACCTCGACGCCACCCACGGCGGCGGTCCCGGCCAGCCCAGCCAACCCCTTCCCCCCGGCATCGAAGGTGGTTTGAATCCAGGCCCCGCCGCCCCAGGCACGGAAGCCAAGGGCAATGAGGGCCTGATCCCAGGAAAAGCCCCGGAAAAGGCGAAAGACCAAAACGGCCCGCAAGGAGCCCCCAAAAGCGACGCCGGCAGCGACGATGACGACGATGACAACGAAGAGGTGAATCTGTCCCTGGCGGCGCTGGAAGCCAAGCTGACACCGGAAGTCGTCGAAACCTTCGAGAAGATCACCAAGACCTATAAAAAGCTCCACAAGCTTCAGGTCCCGCGCCAGGAAGCCCTGCAAAAAGGTGGCGAATTAGCCCCGGCGCAGGAAAAGCGCTACGGCAAGTTGCGCGCCGAATTGGTTGAATTGATGGATGGCGTGCATTTGAACAACGCCCGCATCGAGCAACTGATCGAACAGCTTTACGACCTCAACCGGGCGCTTATCGGTTTCGAGGGCAAGCTTCTGCGCATGGCCACTAATTCGAAGATCAAGCGCGAGGATTTCCTGGAACAGCACCGCGATTCCGAACTCGATCCCAGTTGGCTGAAGCGGGTATCGAAGCTGACGGGCAAGGGCTGGAAACGATTCGTCACGCGCTACGGCAACGAAGTTAAGGAAATCCGCATGGGCATCGCCGAGGTCTCCGACGAAGCCGGGCTGCCGATCATCGAATTCCGGCGCATTGTTTCGACCGTGCAAAAAGGCGAACGCGAAGCCGCCAAAGCCAAGAAGGAAATGATTGAAGCCAACTTGCGCCTGGTTATTTCCATCGCCAAGAAATACACCAACCGCGGCCTGCAGTTCCTCGACCTGATCCAGGAAGGCAACATCGGCCTGATGAAGGCTGTGGATAAGTTCGAATACCGCCGCGGCTACAAATTCTCGACCTACGCCACATGGTGGATCAGGCAGGCCATTACCCGATCCATCGCCGATCAGGCGCGCACCATCCGTATCCCCGTGCACATGATCGAAACGATCAACAAGCTGGTGCGCACGTCGCGCCAGATGCTGCACGAAATCGGCCGCGAACCGACGCCCGAAGAGCTCGCCGTCAAGCTGTCGATGCCGTTGGAAAAAGTGCGCAAGGTCTTGAAGATCGCCAAAGAGCCGATCTCCTTGGAAACCCCCATCGGCGACGAGGAAGACAGCCACTTGGGCGATTTCATCGAGGACAAAAACGCGGTGCAGCCGCTGGACGCCGCCATCCAGGCGAATTTGCGCGAAACCACGACCCGCGTGCTGGCCTCACTCACGGCGCGCGAAGAACGCGTGCTTCGCATGCGGTTCGGCATCGGCATGAACACCGACCACACGCTGGAAGAAGTCGGCCAGCAGTTCTCCGTTACCCGCGAGCGAATACGGCAGATCGAAGCCAAGGCGCTCCGCAAGCTGAAGCATCCCTCGCGGTCCCGGAAACTTAGAAGCTTCCTGGACTACTAAAAAACCAGGGACGAGAGATTCAAAAACCGGAAGCGCCAAAAACGCTTCCGGTTTTTTGTTGTTTGAGGGATAAATAAAGCTACGGGCCCGTAGCTCAACTGGTTAGAGCCG
>JABMOY010000224.1 GCA_013203955.1 Rhodospirillales bacterium
CCTACGCCATCGCCGGCGACGGCTGCCTGATGGAAGGCATCAGCCATGAAGCCATCTCGCTGGCCGGGACGTTGAAGCTGTCGAAGCTGGTTGTGCTGTGGGACGACAATGAAATCTGCATCGACGGGCCGACATCGATGACCGTCAATGATGATCAAGGCGCACGTTTCAAGGCTTCGGGCTGGAATGTCGATGCCGTCGACGGCCATGATGCGGATGCCATCGCCAAGGCCATCGAAAAGGCGAAGGGGTCTGACAAGCCGACGATGATCGCGTGCAAGACCAAGATCGGTTTTGGTGCGCCTAACAAAGAGGGCACGTCAGCGACCCACGGAGCGCCGCTGGGTGATGATGAAATCGCCCAGGCCAGGGAAAAGCTCGGCTGGCCTCATGCGCCGTTCGAAATTCCCGAAGGTGTTCTTGGTGCCTGGCGTGATGTCGGCGGGCGGGGGTCAGCGGAACGCCAAACCTGGGAAGGGCGTTTGGCGGGTAGTACCTCGAAGGCCGATTTTGAAAGGGCATCGAAGGGTGATCTTCCCGAAAACTGGATGAATGCTCTCAACGCCCACAAGAAAGCAGTGTCCGAAGAAGCGCCCGGCTGGGCGACCAGGGTCGCGTCGGGCAAAGCCTTGGAAGTGCTAACCGCGGCCATTCCGGAAATGATCGGCGGATCGGCCGATTTGACCGGGTCGGTTAATACCAAGACATCCTCGACAGAGCCGGTCTCGGCGGAGGATTTCTCGGGTCGCTATGTTTATTATGGCGTACGCGAACACGGCATGGCGGCGGCGATGAACGGCATGGCGCTGCACGGCGGCATCATTCCCTATTCCGGGACTTTCCTGGTGTTCGCCGATTACATGCGCGGCGCCATGCGCTTGTCGGCGTTGATGGGACAGCGGGTCGTCTATGTGCTGACCCATGATTCCATCGGCTTGGGCGAAGATGGGCCGACCCATCAGGCCGTTGAAACAGTGGCGTCGCTTAGGGCGATACCGAACTTCAATGTTTTCCGGCCCTGCGACGGCGTGGAAGCGGCGGAATGCTGGGCTGTAGCCTTGGAAAGCAAAGACCGACCGTCCGGCATGGTGCTGACGCGCCAGGGGTTGCCGACGCTCCGCACCGAGCACACCGACGAAAACTTGTCGGCCCGAGGCGCTTATGTGCTGGCCGAAGCCGAAGGCGGCGATCGCAAAGCGACCATTCTGGCCACCGGGTCCGAAGTATCGCTGGCGATGGAAGCGCGCGATACCTTGCAATCCGAAGGCACGCCAACGGCCGTTGTCTCGATGCCGTGTTGGGAGCTTTTTGACGAACAGGATCAAGCCTACCGTGAAAAAGTCTTAGGTCCGGGAACCGTTCGCGTTGCCGTCGAGGCGGCGATCCGCCAGGGCTGGGACCACTATATCCGCTCGCACGGCGGTTTCGTCGGGATGAGCAGCTTCGGCGCGTCGGCGCCGGCGGGCGAACTGTTCAAGCATTTCGGCATTACCGCCGAAAAGGTCGTGGAAGAGGTAAAATCGCGGTTGTAACGGCAACCCAGCTTTGGTTCTCTTGATAAAATGCCAGGAAAGCCAACCTAATAAAGAATAGGAATTTAACAGGAGGAAGTTTCGATGCCCTTGGTTTCAATGCGTCAGCTCTTGGATCACGCCGCCGAAAACGGCTACGGGATTCCCGCGTTTAACGTGAACAACATGGAGCAGGTTCAGGCGATCATGGTCGCTGCCAAGGCCACCGACAGCCCGGTGATCCTGCAAGGGTCCGCGGGCGCCCGGAAATACGCGGGCGAGCCTTTCCTGCGCCACCTTATCCTGGCGGCCATCGAAGCGTACCCCGCGATCCCCATTGCCATGCATCAGGATCACGGCATGTCGCCGAGCATTTGCCAGCGTTCAATTCAGTCCGGTTTTTCTTCGGTCATGATGGATGGTTCCCTGCAAGAGGATGGCAAGACGCCTGCTTCTTATGAATACAACATCGATGTCACGTCCAGGGTGGTCGAGATGGCCCATGCCTGCGGTGTTTCCGTGGAAGGGGAATTGGGTTGCCTGGGCTCGCTGGAAACCGGTGAAGCCGGGGAAGAAGACGGTGTCGGCGCCGAAGGCAAGCTCAGCCACGACCAGCTTCTGACCGACCCCGAAGAAGCCGCCGATTTTATCAAAAAGACCAAGGCCGACGCCCTCGCCATCGCCATCGGCACCAGCCACGGGGCCTACAAGTTTACCCGCCCGCCGACCGGCGATATCCTGGCCATCGACCGCATCAAGGACATTCATGCCCGCATTCCAGACACTCATCTGGTGATGCATGGGTCAAGCTCGGTGCCGCAGGACTGGCTGAAGATCATCAACGATCATGGCGGCGACATGGGCGAAACCTACGGCGTGCCGGTCGAGGAGATCACCGAAGGCATCAAGCACGGCGTTCGCAAGGTCAACATCGACACCGACCTTCGCATGGCGTCGACGGGGTCCATCCGCAAGCACTTGAAGGAAAACCCGTCAAATTTCGACCCGCGTAAATTCCTGGCCGAGGCGACCAAGGGCATGACCGAAATCTGCAAGGCGCGCTATGAAGCTTTCGGCACGGCGGGTAATGCGTCAAAGATTAATGTTATTTCTCTTGAGGACATGACGGCGCGCTATGCTGACGGTTCCCTTGACCCCAGGGTAAACTGAGAAACTTTTTAAAAAGGCGATAGCGGATATGACCGTAGCCATTAAAATCGCTCCCTCCATCCTGTCGGCCGATTTTTCTTGCCTCGGCAATGAGGTAAAGGCAATCGACGCCGCCGGCTGTGATTACGTGCATATCGATGTCATGGACGGCCATTTCGTGCCCAACCTGACGTTCGGGCCGCCGATCATTAAGGACATCCGCCCGGTGACCAAGAAGGTCTTCGATGTCCATTTGATGATCAATCCGGCGCAGCCGCATCTCCATGCCTATGCCGAGGCCGGGGCCGACATCATCACGGTGCACGTTGAAGCCGACGCCCATCTCGACCGGTCGTTGCAGATGATCAAGGAACTCGGCAAGAAGGCGGGCGTGTCGCTTAACCCATCAACGCCTGAAACCGCGATCGAACACGTCCTCGACAAGGTCGACTTGATTTTGGTGATGTCCGTCAACCCGGGCTTCGGCGGGCAAAGTTTTATCCCGTCACAGGTCGAAAAAATCCGCCGCATCCGTTCGATGATCGGCGACCGGCCGATTGATCTGGAAGTCGACGGCGGCATCAACGTCGATACCATCAAGTCCGTTACCGAGGCCGGGGCCAACGTTATCGTCGCCGGCAGCGCCGTTTTTAAGGGCGATGATTACGCCGCCACCATCGGCGCCTTGCGTGGAGCAGCCTAAAGCAGGCTCACATTTTTTTGAGAGACTTCTTATGGAAAATACCATAAAACCCTTGAATTCTTTGGGTTATTTCCGTACATTTTCCTGATTGCGTCATTCGAAATTTATTGCCTGGGGCTCGCCAGACACTTTTTCTAGGTAATTAAAAACATACGACATAAAAAATGACTGATCATGCGGCTCGTCTTCTGAGCCTTCAAAATCGTATACGCGTTAACGGCATCTCCGGCCTCAAACGGGCGATGGCCCTAAAATCGTGGCTGAACCTTTACTTCTTCTGGGAAAAGAAATGGTTCTTTATCGCCATGCTGGTCGGGGCGGGCATGTTGCAACTGCCGTTGCCCGATAAAGGCCTGACCCAGGAAGGCCTCATCGTTCTCACCATGTCGGTCGTATCGGTCATTCTTTTCGTGACCGAACCGGTACCCTTGCCGACCGTGGCGCTGATGATCATCATCGCCGAAGTGGTGCTGATGGGGCACAGCTCGACGGAAGTGGCAAAAAGCCTGATGACGGATTCCGTCCTGTTCATCATGGGCTCGCTGATGCTGGCGGTGGCGGTCATCAAGCAGAAACTGGACAAGCGGCTGGCCTGGCTGATCGTCCGCATGACGGGCACCAAGACATGGCGGGTGTGTATGGGAATTGCCATAGTTTCGGGGGTTTTGTCGTCATTTATCGGTGAACACACGGTCGCAGCCATGATGCTGCCGGTCGGCATTACGCTCATCACCCTGACTTCCGACGATCCCAAGAAGGTCCGCAATTTGGCCGCCGTGGTGTTGTTTTCCATATGTTACGGGGCTTCCGTGGCCGGCATCGGTACACCGTCCGGCGGTGCCCGAAACGCCATCATGATCGGCTATTGGAAGGAATTCTTCTACGATCCGTCGGATCCGAAAACATTCAAATACGCGGTGGATTACCTACAATGGATGATCGTCGCCTACCCGATGTTTCTTCTGCAACTGCCGATCGTCACCACCATCCTTTTTTGGACGTTCCGCCCCGAATACCGGGACATGTCCCGTCCCATCGTCAAGTTGCGCGCCCTCGTCGAAAAAGAAGGCCCCATGAAACCGGCGGATTGGCTGGCGATATTAATTTTCTTCCTGGTGCTGATGGGCTGGATTTTCATTTCCGGCGATTTAGGCATGGGAACCGTCGCCATTTCCGGCGCCGCCATGTTCCTTATTCTCGGGTTGGTACGATGGCGAGACATTAATTCCGGCGTCAACTGGGGGGTCGTCCTGCTTTACGGCGCCGCCATTTCCTTAGGCCTTCAAATGAAAGACACCGGCGCCGCCGAATGGGTCGCCATCAGCTTCTTGGATATGCTGGCGCCGTTCGGCGCCGACCACGGTTTCGGGTTGTGGGCCGCGGTTTCGGTGTTGACGACCGGCGTCACAAACACCATGTCAAACGGGGCCGCCGTCGCCGTGCTTGGGCCGATCGTCCTGAAGGCGGCAACGGTTGCCGGTGAAAGCCCGATCATTCTCGGGTTCGTTACGGCCATTTCGTCCGCTTTCGCCTATCTGACGGTTGTTGGAACGCCCGCGGCCACCATCGTTTACGCGTCGGGGTACCTTAAAACGACGGATTTTCTGAAAGTAGGCTGGAAAATGGCCGTAGCATCAACGATTATCATGTTGGTGGCTGCTAAGTTATACTGGCCGTTGTTGGATTTATAAAAAACGCAATTGAGGGGCCCCCATGGCCGAAGAGATAACCGAAAACGACAAGCGGTTCCGCATTTGCGTCTGCATTGACGGTTCCGATGAATGCTATCAGAGCCTCAAGTACGCGGCCCGGATGGGCGGCGGCGTCGATGCCGATATCGTGCTTTTGTATGTTCGCCCTGCGGATCAAGGTCTGCGGTCCGGCGGGCTCGAGGTCAGCGTTGCCCGCGAAAACATGCTGAAATGGGGGATCGAGCTTCCAGGCATTAAATACCTGAAAAAAGGCTTGGACATACTCAAGGAATTGGGCGTCATGTCCGGAGATGACTGGACCGAGGAATACGTCCACACGGACGTTGACGGTACCGCCTTGGGCGACAACAAGATCGATTACACCAATAAAAATGGCAAAAAAATTGTCCTCAAGCTCAAGGTCTCCGCCAATATTGCCTCGGGAATCCTCGAACAATGGGAAATCGGCCAATACGACATAATCATCCTTGGCGCGTCTGTCCGTGGTGGCAGCATGCCGAGGGCTTTTTGGGATCCTGCGGTGGCTGAAAAAGTCGCCGTCCATGCGCCTTGTTCGGTACTCGTGGCCCGTGACCTTGATATCGGACATGGGCACCTGATCTGCACCGACGGGTCGGAAACTTCCATGAACATGGTGGCTTTGGATGCCGAATTGGCGAGCCGCTGCAACTGCCCGATATCGCTGATGAGCGTGGCCCTGGACGTGGAAGGCGAGGAAGAAGCCAAGGAAAACGTCGCCAAAGCCGAAAAAATGCTGAAGGATGCCGGCATCAAGGTCAAAGAAACCATCGTCCGTGTCGGCAACCCGGTCGACGAGATCATCGAGGCCGGTCCGGATTATTCGCTGATTGTTCTGTCGGAATCCGGAAAAACGGGTTTGCAGCGGTTCTTCATGGGAAGCGTCGCTTTCAAGGTTTTGGAAAACGCCCATAATTCGGTGATGATCGTTCGCTGATCACCGACCACTAGGTCTTTTAATAAATAAGCTCGCCTTCTTCTTCCGTCGAGGTGATGACGATATCGCCGGAATCGGCCATCGACTTGGCGGTGGACACGACATTGGCCTGGGCCTCATCGACATCTTTTAACCGCACCGCACCCATGGCTTCCATGTC
>JABMOY010000225.1 GCA_013203955.1 Rhodospirillales bacterium
ACGGCGATTAGACCAGCAACCCGGCCACCAGGATCATTAAAACCGGGTAGCTGGTGGATACCAGCCCGTCCGGGAAATAAGGCCCGAGATACGGGAAGATGAACAACACCGCCCCTGCGACCAGCACAAAAACCCCCAGACTGAGACCTGCCGTCTTGCGGCAAAAGCGTGTGGTTTCGGTCTTGTCGTCACCCATTAACAACCGCACCAGAACCGGGTTGGCGATGGTGCGCACAGTGGCGGGCACCTGATATAGCCCTTCGATAAACAGGGCGGCAAAACTGTAAATGCCGACGTCTTTGTCGGAAACAAAAATGCCCAACATGATAATATCGACGCGGATGTAGGACTCGGCCAAAAATCCGTTGGTCAACGCCTTGGTCCCGAAACGAACATGATCGCCAAGCCAGCGCCTGAAATCGCTGCGGTTGGCGAAATCCAGCATCGCGGGCTTGAGCACCCAAAACAGCCCCGGCGCGAGGACGATCTCGCCAATGGTGAAGCTGACGCCGAGCACATAGCCGGGCAAATCCAGGGCGGCGATGGCCAGACAGGTAATGAGAATGACGCTGACGCGGGTGGCCTGCGCGGCGGCGAAGGCCCGCATCCGGCGTTGTCCGTTGAGGATTCCCATCAACACCTTGTTGAGGGCAAAGAACATCAATCCGGGCGCCGCCAGCGCCACCCCCTGGCCGACGGCGGGGCTGTCCAGCAGCCGCCCCAACGGCCCGGCCAGCGCGAAGACGGCGACCGCCGTCAACAGCCCAAAGGCTCCTGCCAGCCAGATGGCGGTAGCGTAAATAACGCCAAGCCGTTCCGGTGCATCGATAAATTCGGCGGTATGCTTTTGCGCCGAATCATGAAGGCCCAAGACCGCGATCTGGGCGGTGATGACAAAGACAGCGTAAATCTGGTTGAAGACGCCCAGCGTCTCGATGCCGAAGCGCACGGCGATAAAAAAATTGAGGATAACGCCGGTCCCCGCCATGAGGGCGAAGGCGCCGTAATTCCAGGCCGTGTCGGACAGGAACTTCGCATCAAACCGTGATTTGAAGTCTGTCATGACGCGCTCTAGTACAGTTTCTCGATGGAATTGATCTCGGTCAGGACTTCTTCAAGGTTAAAGCCCGTTTGCCGGGCGAAGTCGGTCAAGGCGTCCATGTGCGGCTGATTGTCCTGGGCGATCATGGTCAGCGCATCTTCGCGGGAAATCAGCCCTTCGCGGATCTGGCAACTGCGGAAGGTGTCATATTCGGAAAACCCGGCGATGGTGTAATAAATATAATTGATGAACGACGTGTAGCCGTCGCCGATGCGCCACGTGTTCTTGCGCCCTTCCGCCGTTTCCCAGCCGAATTTTTCCTTCAACACCTTGTTGATCTCATCCTCGTTCCAGGGGATGTAGTGATAGAGGTATTCAAAATCCTCTTTCTCGATAAAGGTCGTGAAGTAGGCCCGCATGGTGTCGAAGAACGACTCGTTGAAATAGCTGGGGTTGATCACGTACTGCCAGCCGTACCATAAAAACAGCCCGACTTTGTTGGCGATGGAAAGCGCGAACAGGCGGTTGCCGTGTTCATTTTCGCGCACGCCCGCAAACCCGGCCTTGAAGTCGGTGCGTTCCATCAAATTGCCGCCGCAAAACAGCACGAGCGGGATGCCCGTCTGTTTCTTGATTTCCCGCAGGTGATGGAAAAACATTTTATCGCCGGCCATGAACAGCGGCACCATGCCCAGCTTCGGCCGTTTCAGCCAGGCGTAGATGTTCTTGCGGATATAGCGCCGTTTGGCCGGAATATCGGCGGCGCGCAAGATGTGTTCGATGCCCAACTGGCCGCACAGCCTGGCCTGGTTGCGGCGCGCAATGCCGGTCACCATGCCCCAGTCATAGGTCAGTGCAATGGGGTTCATGTTTAATTCGTTTTTGATGTAGTTTAGCCCGTAGGAGCTGTCGCGGCCGCCGGAAAACGCGACGATGCAATCGGGGCTGCCGTCGGTGCGGCGGTGGCGGTTGAGAATTTCCTCAAGTTTGTCCCGGCCTTTCGGTCGTTGTGGTTCGTAGTCATGGCAAAAATTGCACACACCATGGTCATCGAACGCGATAAACGGATAGGTTTCCGGCAGCACGCATTTTGTGCAGCGCTTGATGTCATCGACGCGATGCGTGTGATCCTCGATGCTCATGGTCGGCCCAGCAGGGGAGGGCGCAAGAACAGGAACAGGGGCGGGGGTATTGCCGGCAAGGGAAAAAATATTCGGCGTCGGCTCAGCAAAGCCGGCGATGCAGCCGGTTTCCGGTGCAAGGTGGCGCACCGATTCGGCACCCATAGATGACTTGAACGGGCTGCCCTTGAGGAACTCTTCAAGGATAAAACG
>JABMOY010000226.1 GCA_013203955.1 Rhodospirillales bacterium
GGGAGCCATCCACCCCATCTGCTTTCGGGGGCAAAACGGACGTTATTGCGTGCTAGAAGAAAAAACCTCTCAAATTCAGGACACTTTTTTAGGCGCCCAATTAACCCAAAAACGCCCTCAGGGTGAAAAACAGCCCGGCGGAAAAAATCGCGGACAGGGGAACCGTGATCAACCAGGCGGCGATGATGGTCCACAGGTACTGACGGCGCACCAGCTTGCGACGCCTGGATTTTTCTTCCGAAGGCAACAGGTCCCATTTCGACGGCGGGCGGTCTTTATTTTTAACCCCATTTTTGACCAGGCCGCCGTTGATGTGGTCGCCCTTGGCCGATTTGAATTCGCGCAGGAAGCCGATGCCGAAGACGGCGCCGACGGCGATGTGGGTGGAACTGACGGGTAGGCCCAAGGCCGACGCGACAATGACCGTGATGGCGGCGGACAGCGCCACGCAATAGGCCCGCATCGGGTTCATGCGGGTGATCTTGTTGCCGACGGTGCGGATCAGCTTCGGCCCGAACAGCATCAGCCCCATGGTGATGCCGGCGGCGCCGACGAACAGCACCCATAACGGAATGGCGACCTTGGCCGCGGCGACGGCGCCGCTCTGGGCGCTGGCGACGATGGCGGCCAAGGGGCCGACGGCGTTGGCGACGTCGTTGGCGCCGTGGGCGAACGACAACAGGGCGGCGGCGAAGATCAGCGGCAGATGGAAAAGTCCGCGAATGGCCTTCTTGGTGCTTTCCGTGGTTTTGGCAATGCCTTCGGCGCGGCGCTTGATCAGCGGCTTGACGATAGCGTAGGTGCTTGCCGCAAAGGCAGCGCCGATGGCGGCGACCATCCACGGTTCGGGCTTCCAGATTCTTTTCAGGCCCTTGACCGACAAATAGGCGGCAAACACGCCGGCCATCAGGGCAACCAGGATCGGCACCCAGCGCTTGGCCGCCGTTACCGAATCTTCCTGGTAGAGAACCTTGGCTTTGATGAAGGCTAAAAATCCGGCGGCGATAACGCCGCCCAACACCGGCGAGATGACCCAGCTCGACGCGATCTTGCCGACCACCACCCAGTTGACGACACCAAATCCGGCGGCAGCCACTCCGGCGCCCAAGACGCCGCCGACGATGGAATGCGTCGTCGATACAGGGGCGTTGAAATAGGTGGCGAAATTGATCCACAGGGCGGCGGCCAGCAGCGCCGACATCATCAACATCAGAAAAATGTGGGTGTCGGGGACCAGGGCCGGGTCGATGATTTTCTTGGAAATGGTGCTGACGACATCGCCGCCGGCAATCATCGCGCCGGCGGTCTCGAAAATGGCGGCGATGACCAAGGCGCCGAGCATGGTCAGGGATTTTGCGCCGAAGGCAGGGCCGACGTTGTTGGCGACGTCGTTGGCGCCGATGTTCAAGGCCATGTAGCCGCCGATGACCCCGGCGGCGACGATGAAGGCCTGGTTTTCGGAGCCGGCGGTGAGCGCGTTGGCGGCGAGCCAGACGATGGACAGGAAGATGGCGGCAATGCCGATGGCCAAGGCCGGTTTCGTCGACAATTGGTGGATCGTCGTTTCAAGCTTGTAAAATTTGCTGAGGTCTTTGGTGGTGGTTTCTTTGTAGTCGTTTGTCGCTGGAGTCATATTTGTTTCTTTTTTTGCTTATTTTTTAGGGCCCATCTTCGGGAATGTTCGGAATTTATGACAAGCTCATGTATCTTTTGTGACAGTTCCATGAACCTTTTGTGACACTATTAAAATTCGGGGCAAAAAACCGGGGAGCGTAGCCTGTGTTGAAAGTTCGTCGTCTCACCCGACCGGGCCTGAAGCCTGTGGATATCGACTTAAACGAAGGCGAATGTATTTCGATCAACGGGCCGTCCGGCGCCGGAAAATCGATCCTGATGCGGGCGATTGCCGACCTCGATCCCAACGACGGCGACTTGACCCTGGCGGGGCAAAGCCGCGAGGACATGCCGGCGCCCGTTTGGCGGCGCCAAGTCGTCTATTTGCCGGGGGAAGCCGGATGGTGGGCCGACCGGGTGGCCGCCCATTTCCCCGATCCCGATATCGCCCGGCCGATGATGGGCCGCCTCGGCATTGCCGCCGACGCGCTCAACTGGGAAATTTCCCGCCTGTCGACCGGTGAAAAGCAGCGCTTGGCGTTAACGCGGGCCTTGTTGACCGCGCCCAAGGTTTTGTTGCTGGACGAGCCGACCTCGGGGCTCGACCCGGAAACCGCCTTGAAGGTCGAGACCATGCTGCACGAGCGATTATCAATGGGCGCCGCCATCATGCTGGTCACCCATGATGCCGCCCAGGCCGCAAGAATGGCTGGTCGGGGCTTTCGCATGGACAAGGGCGAATTGACGGAAATTACGCCGGAAGCCGGGGGAGACACCCGTTGAGCTTTATCGCGCTCTCTTATTGGGACATCGCGCTGGCGGCCTTGCTGCTGATCTTTAACGCCGTCCTGTCGGTTGCGTTTCAGTTGCGCTTGGGCGCGCGCCTGTTGATCGCCGGCACCCGCATGGTGGTGCAGCTGACCCTGGTCGGCTTGGTGTTGAAGACGCTGTTCGCGCTGGCGTCGCCGATGTTCACCGGCTTCGCGGCCCTGGTCATGGTGTTGTTCGCCGGGCGCGAGGCGATGGCCCGCCAGGATCGCCGCTTCACCGGGTTTTGGTCATACGGCATCGGCACCGGATCGATGATGGCGGCGGCGACCATCGTCACGGTGTTTGGCCTGACCACTCAGATTGCCGCCGATCCGTGGTACGACCCGCGTTATGCGCTGCCGATCCTGGGCATGATCCTGGGCAATACCATGAACGGCGTCAGCCTGAGCCTGGAGCGTTTGGTCAGCGGCGCGCATCTGCAACGGGGCGCCATCGAAGCGCGGCTGATGCTGGGCGCTGAAATGGGGGAAGCGATCAGGGGTGTCGTCAGCGACGCCATGCGGGCGGGCCTGACCCCGATCATCAATTCCATGGCGGCGGCGGGCTTGGTGTCCTTGCCGGGCATGATGACCGGTCAAATCTTAGCCGGTGTTGATCCCGTGGAAGCGGTTAAATACCAGATATTGATCATTTTCATGATTGCCGGCGGCACCGGGTTGGGAACGTTCGCCGCCGTGATTGCCGGCGCCAAGCGCCTGACCGATTCCCGCCACCGGCTCAGGCTCGACCGGCTGTCGTTGAAAGCGGAGACCTAAAAGAGCTTTTCGTACGCCGGGCCGGGGGTTATACCCCTTGAAACCATTAGGGAAAATACTTTGCCAAGCAGCGTCCCGAATTATTCCGTCGTCATCCCGGCGAACAACGAGGCCGATAACATCGGGCCCCTGATCGGCGAAATATGCGCCACTCTGGAATCTCAGTCGTTCGAGATCATCTGCGTCGATGACGGCTCGGATGACGGGACGGCTGAAACCCTGGGTAAATTGGCCAAGGATATCCCGGAGCTTACGTTCACCCGCCATGCTGCCTCGGCCGGGCAGAGTTCCGCCATCGTTAGCGGCGTCAGACAAGCCCGCGCGGCGGTCATCATTACGCTCGACGGCGACGGCCAGAACGATCCCGCCGACATTCTGGCGCTGTTGGCGCGCTTTAACGAAGCGCCCGACC